>NZ_JAGXJM010000022.1:0-210658 GCF_019091445.1 Streptomyces sp. GbtcB7 | reverse complement strand
GGTAGAGCACGTCGATGTAGTCGGTTCCGAGGCGCTTCAAGGAGGCCTCGACGACCTCGACGATGTGCTCGGGACGGCTGTCGGCCTCGGCCGTCGTGCCGTCCTTCAGCTTCATCGGGAAGCCGAACTTCGTGGCGATGAGGGCCTGTTCACGGCGGCCCGCGAGGGCGCGGCCGAGCAGCACCTCGTTGTCGTGGGGACCGTAGGCCTCGGCGGTGTCGAAGAGGGTGTAGCCCAGTTCCAGTGCCCGGTGGACGGTGGCGACCGACTCACGGTCGTCCGTGGCGCCGTACCACTGGCTCATTCCCATGCAGCCGAGGCCGAGCTCCGAGACCTCCAGCCCCTGACGGCCCAGCTTCCTGGTGGTGAGCATGCCTGCTCCTTCGCACTCGGTGGTGGGGATCGCGTCGCAACTGAAGCACATAGATGTACTGGAGTTCAATAGTCGACTCGAGGTCACCGGAATCCCCAGGGCGCCCCGGTGGGGCCACGGGCACCTCGTGCGCAAAGGCGCCGTCAAAATCCGTTCATGTGGCGTTTGTTACACACGATCCCTCCGCCATGACCCGCCCTTAACGACACCTTCATCAAAAGGACTTCGGATCAAGTTTGTTCTTCGGTATAGATTTGGACTACTGACTCGTCAGGAAGGCGCGGATGTGAACACAGTCGAACCGATCGCGATCATCGGTATGGGATGCAGGTTCCCCGGGGCACCAGGGGTGGAGGAGTTCTGGAAACTGCTGGAGAGCAACACCGATGCCGTCGTACCGGTGCCGCGGGACAGGTTCGACGTCGCCGCCTGGTACGACCCGCGGCCCGGCACGCCCGACCGGCTGATCTCCCGTCACGGCGGCTTCCTGGACGGCGTGTTCGACTTCGACGCCGCCTTCTTCGGGATATCGCCGCGCGAGGCGCGCACCATGGACCCGCAGCAGCGCCTGCTCCTGCACGTCGTGTGGGAGGCGTTCGAGGACGCCGGCATCCCGCCCTCCACGGTCCGCGGCAGCGGCACCGGAGTGTTCGTCGGACAGGCGACCGCCGAATACGGCGACGCGACGGGACCGTCGGCCACGGCGGAGGTGCGGGCCATGGCGGGCAGCAGGCTGCGCGCCGTCACCGCCGGCCGCGTCTCCCACGCCTTCGACCTGCGCGGGCCCAGCCTGGTGCTGGACACCGCCTGCTCGTCCTCCCTGGTCGCCCTGCACAGCGCACGCCAGAGCCTGCTCACCGGGGAGTGCGAACTGGCCGTCGCCGCCGGGGTCAACACGATCCTCACGCCCACCGACGCGGTCGCCTACTCCCAGGGGCGGATGCTCGCGCCGGACGGCCGGTGCAAGTTCGGCGACAGCTCCGCGAACGGCTTCGTGCGCAGCGAGGGCGTGGGCACAGTCCTGCTCAAGCGACTGTCCGACGCGCTCGCGGACGGCGATCCGGTGCACGCCCTGCTGCTGGGCAGCGCGGTGACCAACGACGGCGACGGCAGCGGCCTGCTCCTGCAGCCCGCGGTGTCCGGGCAGGTGGCGATGGTCCGCTCCGCCTGGCGCAGCGCCGGGGTGAGCGGGTCCCAGGTGGACTACGTGGAGGCGCACGGCACCGGTACGACCGTCGGTGACGGGGTGGAACTGCGGGCGCTGGCCGAGGCGTTGGGGGCCGAGGACAACGCCGGGGCACCGCTGCTGGTGGGCTCGGTGAAGACCAACATCGGCCATGCCGAGGCCGCCGCCGGCATCGCGGGCCTCATCAAGACGGTGCTCGTGGCCAAGCACCGCACGGTGCCCGCCTCGCTCCACCTGACGTCACCCCACCCCCAGCTCACGGAGCCCGGCTTCCCCGTCACGGTGGCGGACCGCAACACGCCACTGCGCCCCAGGGGCGACCGCGCGGTGCTCGGAGTGAGTTCGTTCGGCCTGTCGGGGACCAACGCGCACGCGGTGATAGGCGAGTACGTCCAAGAAGCGGCATCACGCCCGGACACCGACACACCGCGGTCGGCCGAGGACGCGGGCCCGCACCTGCTCGTCCTCAGCGCCCGCACCCCCACGGCCCTGCGCCGGCTGGCCGCCCGCCACGCCGAGCATCTGGGGCCGGACGGGCCCGGCCGCGGCCAACGGCTGCGGGACATCTGCCGCTCGGCTGCGACGGGCCGGGACGCACACCCCTTCCGTCTGTGGGCCGTCGGCCACTCGCACGACGCCCTGGCCGACGTACTGCGCGCCCTGGCGGCGGATGAGCCGACGCCCGACGGCGGGATGCACGAGGCGGGCTTCGACGGTCCGCGCGAGGTCGCCTTCGTCTTCTCCGGGCAGGGTTCGCAGTGGCGCGGCATGGGCCGGGAACTGCTGCGGACCTCCGACGCCTTCCGCGCGGCACTGACGGAGTGCGACGCGGCGGTGCGCGAGGAGCTCGGCTGGTCGGTCGTGGACCTGCTGCTGGACGACAGCGCGGAGCTCGCCGACGCCGTCGAGAAGGTGCAGCCCGCGTTGTGGGCCGTGGAGGTCGCGCTCGCGGCCCACTGGCGCGGCATGGGGGTGGAACCGGACCTGGTCGTCGGACACAGCATGGGAGAGGCCGTGGCCGCGTGCGTGGCCGGTGCCCTGTCCGTGCGGGACGCGGCGCGGGTGATCTGCCGCCGCAGCAGCCTGATGCAGCGCCTCGCGGGCCGCGGCGCGATGCTCGCCACGGAGCTGTCCCCCACCGAGGCGCACGAGCTCGTCGAGGCGTACGGCGACGACGTGTGCGTGGCGGTGGAGAACTCGCCCAGCGCCACCGTGCTGGCCGGCGACGCCGTCGTACTGGACAAGATCGCCGGCGAGTTGGAGCGGCGCGACGTCCTGTGCCGCAGGGTCAAGGTCAATGTCGCCTCCCACTCCCCCCTCATGGACGAGATACGCGACGACCTGCTGGCACGGCTGGCGGACGTGGCGCCGGCGCCGCCGCGGACGGAGATGGTCTCCACCGTCCGGTGCGCCTCCGTGCGGGGCGCCGACCTCGACGCGGCCTACTGGGTGGACAATCTGCGCCGTCCGGTGCGCTTCGCCGAAACCGTGCGGCAGCTCGCCGAAACCCGGGACGTGATCTTCGTGGAGGTCAGCCCGCATCCGTTGCTCGCCCAGGCGATCGACGACGTGCAGAGCGCGGCCGGCGTGGCGCCGAAGGTGGTGACCACGCT
Organism: Streptomyces sp. GbtcB7; assembly: GCF_019091445.1. NCBI lineage: Bacteria > Bacillati > Actinomycetota > Actinomycetes > Kitasatosporales > Streptomycetaceae > Streptomyces > Streptomyces sp. GbtcB7. The sequence goes on along the minus strand of NZ_JAGXJM010000022.1, from coordinate 207,486 downwards.
GGTCCGGCTGCAGAGCGAGGCGACGGCGACCGCCCGTGCGATGGGCCGGGCGTTCTCCCTCGGCGCCCGGGTCGACTGGCGGCGCTGGTACGGCGACGACAAACGCCGAATACCGTTGCCGCTGTACACGTGGGATGCGGAGGACCACCGCGTCGAGAGCGTCCCGTCGACGGCTCCGGTGCGGCTGTACGAACGTCAGGTCCGGCTGTCGCGGCTGGGCGTCGCGGACCTGGACACGGGTGTGTCGGTGCGCGGACTGTCCCCCGTGCCGCCCGCGGTGTTTCTGCAGGCGGTCGCCGAGGCGGTGCGCGACCTGGTCGGCGAGGGACCGGTCGAGCTGCTCGACACCCGCATCGGTGACGGGCTGCCGCTCCTGTCCGACGCTCCGCGGACCACGGTGCGGATCCGGTTGGATCGATCGGCCGGGGCAAGGGACTCGCTGGCCGGGGAGAGGAAACCCCTTACGGGAGAAGGGGAGTTCACCTTCGCGGTCGAGGTGGTCTCCGAGGGGTCCGGCGCGCCCGCCCTGTGCGTGGCGGGAACCGCACGGGCGGCGGCGACACCGGCCCACGCCTCCGGGCTCGCCCCGCTGGACGGCGCGCTGACCCGGTGCGGCGAGTACGTGCCTGGCGCCGAGTTCTACCGGCGGGCGGAGGCCCGCGGGTACTCCGTCGCCCCGGCGCTGCGCACCGTACGACAGGTGTGGCGGCGGGAGGGCGAGGCGGTGGCGCGGTTGCACGCGCCCTCGGGTGCGGTGAGCGGCGCTCTGGAGGCCGGTCTGCTGGCCATGCTGGGAGCCTGGCCGCACTCCACGGCGGCGGACGACCCGACGCGGGCCCATCTGCCCCTTTCCTTCGCCCGCGTCCTACTGGCCGACGCACCTGGCGGCGAGTACTGGAGCACGGCCCGCTCGGCCCCCGAAGCCGACCGGGACCGTACCCGCTGCGATGTCCTGCTCACCGCGCCGGACGGGCGTGTGCTCGCCGAGTTCGAGGGCATCGCGATGGTCCGGTCGCCGGGCCGGTCCGACGCGGCGCACCACGAACCCGACGCGATGACGGCGGCCACCGCGCCGGCGCCCGCGGCGCTTCCTCCCGTCGAGCGGGCTCCCCTGCCGAAAGCGGAGGCCGACCGGTCGCACGCCTCCCGTCCGCCCGCGGAGCGCCTCTTCATCCATACCGCGACGATGCTCGGCACCACCGTCGACCGGGTCGATCCACGGCGGTCACTGCGCGACCTGGGCCTCGACTCGCTGATGGCGACCCAGCTCAGGCGCATCCTGCACCGGGAACTCGGGGTGGATCTCCCGACCAGCCGTCTGCTGGGCAACGAGAGCGCCGCCGCCATCGCGGCCGACCTCCGCGAGGAGGCGGCGCCCTAGGGCCGCTGAGGCCTGTCCTGGCGACCACGTCGCCTTCAGCAGGAGCGGTCGTACCGCGCTACACGCGGTACGACCGCTCCTGCGTTCAACGCGTCACGTACCGCACCTAGAACCGCAATGCATTAATGGACTACGGTATACCGATACGGTCGCCGTGGACCCGGTCTCTTGGCACGACGGTAGGGATGCCCGTCGTCGACTCCGAAGGTTCGCGGAGACGTCCGGTCGGAGCCGAGAGAAAGAGAGAGCCGATGACGGTTGAGAATTCCCAGCCCGTACGTCCCCCCGGCCGGCGGGAACGGAGCAGGCAGCGCATGCACGACCGCCTGTACACGGCAGCTCTGGAGCTCTTCGCCGAGCAGGGGTACGAACGCACGACGATCGACCAGATCGCGGAACGCGCCGATGTCGCCCGGGGAACGTTCTTCAATCACTTCCAGCGCAAGGAAGACGTCGTCACGACGTGGGCGGAGCAGCGCCAGGACGACCTGCGGACCTTCATGGACAAGTCGCTCTCGCACAAGGACGACGACGCCACCGTCCAGTTGGAACGGTGCATGGCCGCCCTGGCCGATTTCAACGAAGCGGAGCCGGACCTCACCCGAGTGATGCTGACCGCCTGGGTCAGGTCGGGCCAGCCCCTCCTCGAGGAGCCCGACTACGCGGGGCACGTCTTCACCCAGGTCATCACGATGGGGCAGACCCGCGGGGACATCGCCCGCGACATCGACCCGGTGGTGGCGGGCAACATGCTGCGCGACGCCTACCTGGGGCTTCTCTACCGGTGGACGCAGGCCGCCGACGGCAGGGCCCCCCTGCACGTCGAACTGCGCGCCCTCCTGCGGATCGCGCTCACCGGCGTCCTCTCCTGGACCCGCACCTCGAACGCGCCCCTCCGGGACCGCTGACGGCACCGGCCGCAACGAGCGAACCCCGCCTCCGGAGTACCGGAGGCGGGGTTCTGTGGAGCGCCGGGCAGGCCTTGCACCTGCATCTCCCCGCAGGAAGCGGGGCGTCTTTCCTTGGACCACCAACGCGAGGTCTGCCGCCGAGACTTCCGGCGGTCTGCTCAAGATCGATCATAGCCCATTCCAAGCCGCCGACGGCGCACGCGTCAGGCCGCCGACGGTCGGGCGTACTGGAGAAGGTGGTCGGCGAGCAGGTGCAGAACCGCCTGGCTGTGGTCGCTGTTGCGGTCGACGAGCCAGGTCATGTTCAGGCCGTCGATCACCGAGTGCACGTACCGCGCGAGGATCGGCACGGGCTGCGTCCACTCGATCCCGGCGTTGTCGGCGGCCAGTTCGAGCAGGGAGGCGAAGGCGGCCAGGAAGATCTCGTACTGTCTCCTGGCGATGTTCTCGAAGCCGGGATTGCGCAGCGCGTACTGGGTGAGCTCGTAACTGATCTGATGCTCGCCGGGGTTGGCCTCGAACCCCTTCCAGAACGCGTGCAGGCTGTCGAGGACGCTGTCGCGGATGTCCCTGTGCGGCGCGAACAGGCCCCGGACCTCGGCGACGTAGCGCTCGGTGAGGGTCTCGGTGACGCGTTCGAGGAGCTGCGCCCTGGAGTCGAAGCAGTAGTGGAAGGCCCCGAGGGTCATACCGGCCTCGTTGACGATCGCACGGGTGGTGGCCTTGGCCACGCCGTCACGCGTCATGACCCGGATCGCGGCCTCGAGGAGCTCGGCCCTCCGGTCGCTCGCCGCCATACGGGACACACGATCTCCCCTCTTCACCTGCGGGTTCGTCCGCCAGGATAGCCAGACCCACGGGCCGCACGTCGGCTCGGAGCGCGGATCCGCCAAGAAGTAAGTCAAGCGTCCAAGACTCTTGACTTACTTCCGCGCGGTGGGCGACCGTAGCGGAACCCGACGCCTGGCACGAGCCCCCTCAGGAGGCGGAAGTGCGACCGCAAGCCACTGTCGTTCTGGACGGATTCGGCACGCTGGAGTCCCTGCGCTGGCACGACGGCGCGCTGTGGTTCTGCGACTTCGCCCACGGGACGGTGCACCGCTGGGACACCCTCGGGGAACCGGAGACCGTCCTGGAGGTCCCCGGCCGGGCCGGCGGCCTCGGCTGGCTGCCCGACGGGCGGATGCTGGTCGTCTCGATGGACGGACGCCGCGTCCACCGCCAGGAACCGGACGGCTCCCTGGTCGTGCACGCGGACCTCGGCGACATCGCCGGCGGCCCGGTCAACGACATGCTCGTCGACGGGCAGGGCCGCGCCTACGTGGGCAATTTCGGCTTCGACTACCACGGCTTCGTCCGACAGCGGCCCAACGCCATGCTCTACGCACCGCCGGGCCCGCCCAGGGCCCCGCTCGCCTGCCTGTCACCGGAGGGCGAACTGCTGGGCCTGAGCGAGCCGTTGGTGTTCCCCAACGGCTGCTTCCTCATCGACGAGGGGCGGACCCTGCTGGTCGCCGAGACACTGGCGATGCGGCTCACCGCGCTGCCCGTGCTGCCGGACGGACGGCTCGGCCCGCCACGTCCCTGGGCTCCGCTGGTCCCGGCCTGGCTGTGGCAGTCCCTCAACCGTCCCGGGCTGCGTGGCCGGATCACCCGGCGGGTCTCGTCCCTGCTGGACCACCAGGCGATCGCCGACCGCTCCGACACCCCCATCGCCCCGGACGGCATCGCACCGGGCAAGGACGGCACGGCCTGGGTCGCCAACGCGCTGCGCGGCGAGTGCGTCCGGGTCGGCCCCGGCGGCACGATCCTGGACCGCGTCGCCACCAGCCAACGTACGCTCAGCTGCCTGGTCGCGGGCCCGCGCGGCGACACCCTGTACGCCGCCACCGTCCCCACCGACGACCCGGAGCGCGCGGCACAGCTCGACGGCGCACGGCTGGAGGCGTACGTCCTGCCGTCCTGACCGCGGACGCACGGGCCCTCCCCGACAGCGGGCCCGCCCCCTTCGCTCGCGGACACGCGCACTCCGTCCACGGGGACATCCCCCGCCCGCCTCCTGGGAGTTCACATGCACGGACATCGAACGGGCGATGCCGCCCACGGCACTTCGTACGGCGCCCACGACGACACCTCGTACGGCAGCGGCGGCACATGCCAGGAGAGGCCGCGATGAGCGTGGTCCTGGTGACCGGCGCGGCCAGTGGCATCGGCGCCGCCACCGCGCGCGAGGCGGTGCGCCGCGGCCATCGGGTCGCCCTCGCCGACATCGACCTGGCCGGTGCTTCCCGCCTCACCCACCGACTCGGCCCCGCCGCCTGCGCTGTCTCCCTCGACATCCGTGACCAGGACGCCTGGGAGGAGGCCTTCGACGCCGTCGCGGCCCGGCTCGGCCCCGTCGAGGTTCTCGTCAACAACGCCGGGATCATCCACACGGGATACGCACGCCAGTTGTCCCTGGAACAGCACCGCCACATGGTCGAGGTCAACCTGCTCGGCCCGATGACCGGGACGCTGACCGCGCTGCCCCGGATGCGCGCCCAGGGGCACGGGCACATCATCACCGTCTGCAGCATGAGCTCGTTCCTGCCGCTGTCCGGCTACACCACCTACGGCGCGACCAAGCACGGGCTGCGCGCCTTCCACCACAGCGTGGCGATCGAGGAACGGGGCGGACCGGTGACGTTCAGCATCATCCACCCGCCCGGCACCCGGACGCCGATGCTGGAGCAGGAGATGGCCGACCCCAGCGCGGTGATCACCTTCGCCGAGAAGCCGCTCACCCCCGAGAAGGTCGCCTCGGTCATCGTCGACGCGATCGTGAAGAAGCCGGTCGAAGTCGTCCACCCCGCCGTCGGCGGACGCGTTCAGCGGGTCGCCGGGGTGTTCCCCCGGCTGATGCGCTTCGTGATCCCCAAGGTGGCGGCCATGGCGGAACGCCGCAGTAGGAGCATCGCCCCGGCCACGGCCGTGGTGCGCGAGCGAGGAGACACCAACCGATGACCACCGACACCGCCACCACCCCGGCCCGGTCCGCCCCCGCGGAACAGGGGCGCTTCGACCGGTTGCGGGCGGCGACCGCGGACCTGGAGCCGCCCTTCGGCGTCATCGATCTGGACGCCTTCGACGCCAACGCCGTCGACCTCGAACGCCGCTCGGGCGGCAAACCGATACGGCTCGCGAGCAAGTCGCTGCGCTCGCGCGCCCTCATCCGCCGGGCTCTCGCCCGCCCCGGGTTCCAGGGCATCCTCGGCTTCACGCTGCCCGAAGCCCTGTGGCTGGCCGAGGAGTTCGAGGACGTCGTCGTCGGCTACCCGACCACCGACGCCACCGCCCTGCGCCGGCTGGCCGCCGACGAACAACTCGCCTCCCGGATCACCCTGATGGTGGACTCCGTCGAGCACCTCGACCTCGTGGACGCCGCGACCGGCCCCCGGCAGACCCGTGTCCGCGTCTGCCTGGAGCTGGACGCCGCCCTGCGACTGGCGGGCGGCCGACTCCACCTCGGGCCGCGCAGGTCCCCGGTGCACACCCCGCAAGAGGCGGCCGCGTTCGCCCGCGAGGTCGCGGCCCGTCCGGGCTTCGAACTGACCGGAATCATGGGGTACGAGGGCCAGGTCGCCGGCCTCGGCGACAACCAGCCCGGTTCGCTGCTCAAGCGGGCCGTCGTGCGCGCGATGCAGCGTTCCTCCGTCAAGGAACTGCGCCACCGACGGGAGGCCGCGGTCGCCGCCGTACGTGCCGTCACCCCGCTGCGGTTCGTCAACGGCGGCGGCACCGGCAGCCTGGAGACCACCACGCGGGAGGACGCCGTCACCGAACTCGCGGCGGGCTCCGGCCTGTACGGTCCCGGGCTCTTCGACTTCTACCGGTCCTTCCGGCCCGTCCCCGCCGCGTACTTCGTGCTGCCGGTCGTACGCCGCCCCTCCCCGAAGATCGCGACGCTCCTGGGCGGCGGATGGATCGCGTCAGGGCCGCCCGGCAAGGACCGGCTGCCCACCCTGGCCTGGCCCCCCGGCCTGCGCGTCACCGCCACCGAAGCGGCGGGCGAGGTGCAGACCCCGCTGCTCGGCAAGCCCGCGCAGGTCCTGCGCATCGGAGACCGGGTGTGGCTGCGGCATGCCAAGGCCGGTGAACTGTGCGAGCGGGTCGGCGAACTCCACCTGGTCAGCGGCGGCGAGGTGGTCGACACCGTGCCGACGTACCGGGGCGAGGGCCGGCACTTCCTGTGACGGCCCGTCCTGCGGGCAAGGTGACACCATGACCCGCATCACCGACCGAACCGTCCTGATCGTCGGTGCCTCCTCGGGCATCGGCGCGGAGGTGGCACGCCGACTCGCGCACCACGGCAACCGGCTGGTCATCACGGCACGGCGCGCGCCCGAACTCGCCTCCGTGGCCAAGGAGATCCGAGCCGCGGGCAGCGCCTGCCTGGACATCGCCGCCGACGCCCTGGACCCGGGGGCGGCCTCCGCCGTGGTGGCCGCGTGCGTCGCGGAGTACGGATCCGTCGACATCGCGCTCCTCAACGCCGGCCAGGGACCGGACATGTCCATGGACCAGGTCACCGTGGCCGACATCGCACGGATCACGGCCCTGAACTACGACGTCGTCGTCCACTACATCGTCCCGCTGATCGCACAGATGAAAACCCAGCGCGCCGGAGGCCTGATCGCCCACACCAACTCGCTGGCCGGCCTGATGGGCATCCCCCGCCAGGGCCCCTACTCCGCCGCGAAGGCCGCTGCCCGCACCCTCATCGACACCGCCCGCGTCGAACTCGCGCCCCACGGCATCCGGTTCACCAGCGTCCACCCGGGCTTCGTCGCAACCGACCGCGTCGGCGCCGACGGTCTCCCCAAGCCCTTCCAGGTCAGCCGGAAGCGCGCGGCACGACACGTCGTACGCGCCCTGGAAAGAGAACCGGCACAGGCCTACTTCCCCTGGACCACGACAACCCTGGTCCGCACCCTGCGCGCCCTCCCCACGCCGCTCTCCGCCCTGATACTCCGCAAACTGGCCTCGAGCTAGAGGTGGGAGTGGCTTCAGGGTTCGATGACGAGGCGTTCCACGAGGTCGCCGCGGAGCGTGAACCGGTAGCGCAGGTCGACGGTTCCGCCGGGGAAGTCGCCCTCGAGGTGGTGCGTGGCGGTGTAGTGGCTCGCGTCGGTGCGCTCGGCCCCGGTGAGATCGATGGTGTACGTGAACTCGGTCGCCGACCGGTTCAGCCACCGCTCGACGGCGGCGGTGCCCTGGTAGGTGTTGCCGTCGTCGATCACCGTGGCGTCCTGGGTGAACGTGGCGATGGCCACGGCGGTGTCGTGGGCGCGGTGCGCCGCGAGATAGCGGGTGATCACCTCGGGCAGGGTGTCCGGAGCGATGGCTCGGTGCTGGTCGTGCTTCATGGCGGGCCTCCCGGTGGTGGGGTCTTTCAGGTGCTGTGGGTGAGGGCGGTTCACACCGTGGGGGTAGTGCCGCCGTCGATGACGTGCTCGGCGCCGACGATGGCCGAGGCGCGGTCGGAGACGAGGAAGGCGACGAGTTCGGCCACTTCCTCGGGACGGTTGGGACGGCCGAGGGGGATCCCGCCGAGGGAGTCCATGAGCCGGGCCAGTGCCGCGTCCTGGGTGATGCCGGCGTCGTGGGCGATCCTGGCGACCAGGTGGTCGGCGGCGGTGGTCTGGACGAAGCCCGGTGAGACGGTGTTGACGCGGATGCCGTGCGGGGCGACCTCGTTGGCGAGGCCCTTGCTGTAGGTGGTGAGGGCGGCCTTGGCGGCGGCGTACGCGAGGGTTCCGTTCCACAGCGGCATGCGGCGCTGGATCGATGTGACGTGCACGATGGCGCCCTTTCCGGCCGCGATCATGCCGGGCAGCAGCCCGCGGTCCAGGCGGACGGCGGCCAGCAGGTTGACGTTCAGTTCCCTGGCCCAGTCGTCCTCGCCGAGTGCCGCGAAACCCCCGGCGGGCGCCTCGGAGCCGCCGAGGGTGTTGACCAGGATGTCGACACCTCCGAGCCGGGCCTCCACCTCACCGACCACCTGTGCGGCGCCGTCGGCCGTGGACAGGTCGGCGGCGATGAACGTCTTCTCTTCGATCTCGTCGGGACGGCTGCGGGCGGTGACGAGTACGGTCGCGCCGGCCTGGGCGAGGCGCCGGGCGATGGCGGCGCCGCTGCCTTTGGTACCGCCGGTGACGAGGGCACGGCGGCCGTCGAGGGATTCGCCGGGGTGGTTGGTCATGGTGGCTCCGTTCCCGGGTGCGGGCATGCCGAGCAGCGCCGGCCCATTACTGCTAAAATAGAAGGTACTAACTTCGACTTTAGCAGTAACTGAAGGGGCGGTCGCCGTGGCGAGCCGGATCAGGCTGGAGGACCGGGAGTGCCCGCTGTCCACGACGGTGGAGCACGTGGGCGAGTGGTGGACGCTGCTGATCCTCCACGACGCCTTCGACGGCTACACCCGCTTCGACCAGTTCCAGGAGAACCTGGGAATCTCCTCCAGCATGCTCACGGCCCGGCTCAAGAGCCTCGTCGCGGACGGACTGCTGGAGCGTCGGCCGTACCAGACCAACCCCGTACGCCACGAGTACGTCCTGACGGAGCTCGGTCGCTCGCTCCGCCCGGTGATCGTCGCCCTGGCCGCCTGGGGCAACTCCCGGCTGGCACCGCGGGAGCGCAGCATGATCCTCGTCGACGCGGACAGCGGCGAGGAGGTCGAGCCCGTCGTCGTCGACGCCAGGACCGGCCGCCGGCTCGACAACAGCGACGCCTTCGTCTTCACGGCGGGCCCGGCGGCGAGCCCCGCCATGCGCGACCGCTACCCGAACGGGTCGAAGACGGAGAGGTGAGCGGCCTCGGCGGCTGAACGCCGCCTCCGCGACCGCTCAGCCCGGTGGGAGGGGGCGATGGCCGGGCGGCACGTCCGGCGGGGGCAGCTCGCGTCCCAGGCGGGCGAGTGGGGACAGGGCCATCAGCGCCGGGGACAGCATCATGCCGGCGGCCGTCACCAGGAGGCTGGTGCGCAGCCCCCACTCCCCCGCGAGAAAGCCGCCGAGCAGCGAGCCGAGCGGGGCGGCCCCCATGCCGACGAACGTGATCGTCGCGGCCACGCGGCCTTGCATCCCGTCCGGGGTGACGGCCTGCCGCACGGCCATGACCGTGACGTTCACCAGTTGGCCGAAGGTCCCGAACACGAAGTTGACCGCGACGAGCGAGGGGATCGTCACCGCGGAGGGGCCGCTCAGCGCGGGCACGCACAGCATCACGCCGTCGCCGAGCGCCGCCGCCGACACGAGCACCACGCCGTGACCGAACCTGCCCGGGAGCCGGGCGGCCAGTACAGAACCCAGGAGCGCGCCCGGCCCCGTGGCGGCGAGTGTCAGCCCCACGACGCTGCCCGACAGGTGCAAGTCCCGTGGCAGGAAGAGCAGATAGCCGGTCATCGTCGCCGCGAAGGAGAACTGGAAGGCGGTCGAGGCCAGACCCACGGTCCGTAGCCAGGTGTCCCCGGCGACGAAGCGCAGGCCCTCGTGGATCCGGCGCCAGACCCGAGGGGCCCGTCCCGACCGCTCGGGGACCGATTCGCTGCGCGGGATCCGCCGGATCGAAAGGAACGACCCCGCGAAGGACAGGGCGCAGGACCCGGCGGCGATCGGCGCCGACAGAAGGGACACCAGCGCGCCGCCCAGGGCGGGGCCGATGATCTGCGCCGCCGAGCGGCTGCCCTCGATCGCGCTGGTGGCCCGCGTCAACCGGTCGCGTTCCACCAGTCGTACGAGAGAGGCCTGGTACGCCACGTCGAAGAACACCGACAGGGCCCCGACCGTGAAGGCGACCACGAGGAGTGCCGGCAGGCCGAGCCCGCCGAGGAGTCCGGCCAGGGCGGCGCCGCCCAGCGCCAGGGCCCGGCCGAGGTCCGCCAGCACCATCACCGTGCGGGTCCGCCATCGGTCCACCCACGCGCCGACGAGGAGCGCGAGCAGCAGGGTCGGTGCCTGCCCCACCGCGCGCAGGACGCCCAACCGGCCGGCATCGGCGTCAAGGGTGAGAACCGCGATCAGCGGAAGGACCACCAGGCTCGCGTGTTCGCCGAGTTGGGAGGCCGTCTGCCCCACCCACAGCCGGCGGAAGTCGGCGTCGCGCCGGAGGGCCGACGGAACAGGACGCCCCGAGCCGGACGCGGAGGAAGACGGGGAGGACGAGGACGAGGAGGGCGGACAGGAGGAAGCGTCCGGCACAGGAAACCCCTTGGGTCGCGCAAGACAGAGCCCGCCACCCGGCGCACGTCGAGGACGCAGACGGTTCAGGTGGGGGAAGGCTCGCTGTGCCGCGCATCAAGGGCAGCACGCGATGACGGGCCGCTCAGGGCCTACGACGTCAACGCGCGCTCGGACGACCGGGCATGTCTCGACTCCTCGGGAATCACACTCGCTGCCCGCAGCCTAACCTCCGACTGATCGGCGCGAAAGGGGAATGCCTACGCGGCAGTTGAGGTGTTCAGGTCCCGGTTGACGGCACGGGCGGCGCCCTCGACGGTCGTGACGCCGTCGGCCATCGTGCGGTTGTCCTGGGAGAGCACGACCATTCCGTAGTCGTGGCCGCCGCCGGTGAACGCGCCGACGCTGTGCACCCGCCAGCCGTGGGTGTCGCGCGGCAGCCAGCCGTTCTTGACCTGAACGGTCGCCGTCGCGGGGGCCCCGGCGGGCGTTCCCCAACGCTGCTCGGGGACGACCCGGTTCATGAGCCGGAGGGCATACGTACGCGCGTCCTGGTCGAGGACGGAGTTGTCCGAGGTGAGCAGTCGGAGCAGCCTCAGCTGGTCCTCGGCCGTGACCTGGGTGTGCCCCCAGTAGCCCTTGGGCCCGGGGACGGTGTCCCCCATCCCGGCCAGGGTCAGGAAGTGTTGGATGCCGGCGTGGCCGATCTGGTGCCAGAGGGCGTTCGTCGCGTCGTTGTCCGACTTGGTGATCATGGCGGTGGTCAGTTCCACCTCGTGAGCGGTCAGGGCCCGGTGCTGCTCCATGCTCTGGCGCAGCAGCGCCCCCAATATCGTGACCTTGACCACGCTCGCCGAGTCGAAGGCGGTGTCGGCCCGGAAGCCGCAGGAGGTCCCCGTGGTGCGGTCGTACAGCGCGAGCGCCGCGGCGTGGTCCCGCCCGTGCAGGGCACCCGCGATGTCCTTGGACAGCCGGGCCGCGAGCCCTGGCCGCTGCGAGGTGCACTTCACCTGGGAGCCGCCGACGGTGGCGGTGGCTGCGGAGGTGGCGTCGGCGGTGCTCGCCTGGGCCGGGGTGGCGGCGAAGAGCGCCGCGAGCGCCGACCCGGCGGCCGCGGTCGCGGCCAGTCCACGCCGCGCGCGGCGCAGTGCGTGCATGTCCGGCATGAAGATTCCCTGCTCTGTGTCTGCGGTCACATCGGGAGCCCATGCGCGGGCCCATCTCGAATCCCGAATGACGGCGACGCTACAGGGACGGAAGAGACCTCGGTGGGCGGTAAATACGCCTATGCCTGAATTGGGAGGTTTTTAGCCGTGTGACATTCATCAACCCATTCATCCCTGCGGATGGTAGTCACAGCTGGGGGGACGCCGGAGAAGGAGCCTCCGTCATGGTTCGCCGGCGGCGTGGCACGGGCCCGAGCAGGACGTAGCCCGCCGAACCGGCGGCGAAGGCGAGCCGGATCAGGCCGCAGACACGGTCCGAGGGCACCAACAAGGTGCTGCCGTACAGAGAGAGCAGGGCGATCCAGCTCCACCACGGCACCAAACGACGCTGCCCGACCGCGTCCCACAGCAGGGTGCCGAGCAGGATCGAGGCGCTGTAGTAGGTGTAGACACTCGGGTCCAGTGCGATGCGGGCATCGGCGCCGAGCAGCACGACCGCGGGCCAGCGGCCTCTGAGTACCGCCAGCGCGCCGAGACCGAGTCCCAGGAGTACTTGGGCCGGGCGGTCCCACCAGGGCGTGGCCGGGGCCAGGACGCCCAGCCAACGCAGCGCCGAAGCGGGCTGGTTGGCGATGGTGAATCTGGCGGCGGCAGCCGAGTTGAGATGGGTGACGTAGAACGGCAGCCACGCGACGGCCACCAGGCCGACCGTCCAGAGCGCGGAGTTGCGTCGTTGCGCGGCCGGGAGGGCGAGCAGCAGAGCCGCGAACGCCAGCGCCCAGGGTTTCGAGTCCACCGCCAGCGCGAGCATGATGCCCACCGTGCGCCCTTGGCCCCGCACCAGGGCACGTACGGCCAGAGTGGTGAAGAACAGCGCGAGTACGTCGTCCAAGTGGGCGAAGCGGACCGCCACTTCGACCCACATGGGAATGAAGGCCACCCCTGCCACGAGCACCCGCTGCTGGAGTCGGCGGTGGTTGAGTCCCGTGCCGCGGTTGTGGTCGGCCGCAGTGCGGCCGACCAGAACCAGCATGTAGAGGCCGAGTGCGGACATCACCGCCTCCGCCAGCACCTCCGCCATGTGGGGTGGCAGCGGGGCGAACAGCGCGGCCGCCAGAAAGCTCACGGGGCCTATCTGCAACTCCGGATGGTTGGCGTAGATGGCCAGGCCGCCACCCGGAACGGCGCCGAAGAGCAGCTGGCCCCCGGTGCGCAGGTAGTGCCAGGAGATCCCCCCGTGTCTCTGCACCAGCAGGAACCAGAGCAACGTCCACGCCGCCAGGACGACGATATGGGGTCGTATGCCCTTGCGTTGCTGTCGCATGACCCAGGGGACGGCCCGGCCCGCGGCGCGGCCACCCGTTCCGCGGTGACTTTGCTCCGGGTCCTGCGCCTGTGTCGATCCCCCCGCGTCCTCGCGGCCCTCGTCCCACCGCACAGGCGCCTACCGCGCCAACTGATCGGCGACGTCACGGACCGGTGCGCACCGGTCCCCCACTGGAAGATCCGCGCCTTCCATCAACACCCCTTGTCGTTCCCTCACCCGCGGCACAGACCGCGGGCGGCTCCCCCGCGGGCTCCGGCACTCAACCGCCTGCCGCCACGACAACCACTCTCAGGTGCGAGGCGCTGAACTCGCGTTGTCCGTACCGCCGGAGACATGTTCCGAGAGCCTGGTCACGGCCCTCGCTGCTTGCCCGCGCTTACGGATCAACCCTAGACATACATTCGGGCGCGACTTGCAACACAGGGGAAACACACACCCCACTCTCACCAGCCGCGCTGTTCGGCCGACGCGCGAGAGGCCGCGGCGAGGACTCCGTCCAGGATGACGTCCAGAGCCCAGTCGGTGCGGCTCGGGCCGTCTCCCGACACGAGCGTGTCGCCGAGCCGGGCGATGTGGGGGTAGCGCGCCGGGTCCGCGGTGGCGATCTTCGCGGCCAGGGCGGAGAACTCGTCGGACTCCTGCGTGGCGGACTTCGGGGAGCTGTGTTCGACGGCCACGGCGGTGGGATACAGCAGCAGGAGGTCCATGGCCCAGGCCGCTTCCCGGCCCGACACCCCGCCCTCGTCGAGGAGGCCGAGGATCGCGTCGACCAGCGCCAGGTAGTTCGGGCCGCTCGGCTGCGTGGACATCGCCATCCGGGCGATCTCCGGGTGCCGGAAGAGCACCTCTCCATAGCCGACCAGCAGCGCCTTCAACCGGTCCCGCCAGGTCCCGGCCTCCGGCGCGGGCGCCTTCACCGGCCCCAGCAGGGAGTCGAGGATCTGCGCGTGCAGGTCCCCCGTGTTGCGGACGTAGACATAGAGCGACGCGGGCCCGGTGTCGAGGGCCGCGGCGATGCGGCGCATCGTCACCTTGCCCAGCCCCTCGTCACGAAGGATCGCCAGCGCGGCGTCGATGATTCCCTGCCTGGTCAGGGCGGGCTTCGCCGGGCGTTCCCGTCGGCTGATCGGAGCGGGCTTCTCTGGAGTCATGCCGCACAAGGATAACGAACATGTTCGTGAAAAACAAGTTCGTATCGAACGGTGCGAGCACACGGCGCGGGCAAAGGGCGCGCCGGACACCGCCACGGGGTCGCCACGCCCGTGCCTCGGGCGTGACGACTCCGCATTCCTCACACCGCGATCCCGTTCAGCTCGGCCAGCTCCTTCTCGGGAAGGACCAGAGCGGCAGCGGCGACGTTGTCACGCAGGTGTGCCACCGAGGAGGTGCCGGGGATGAGCAGGATGTTCGGGGAACGCTGCAACAGCCAGGCCAGGGCGACGGCGACCGGAGTGGTCTCCAGCCGGCCCGCGACCGCGTGCAGGGTGTCCGACTGCAGCGGGGAGAAACCGCCGATGGGGAAGTAGGGCACGTAGGCGATGCCCTGCTCGGCCAGGGAGTCGATCAGCGCGTCGTCGGCGCGGTTCGCGAGGTTGTAGAAGTTCTGCACACACACGACGGGCGCGATGGACTGGGCTTCCCTGATCTGCTCGGCGGAGACGGTACTGACACCGAGATGCCTGATCAGCCCCTCCTGCTGGAGCTCCGCGAGCACGGTGAACGGTTCGGCGAGCGAACCCGGCTCGGGAGCGTCGAGCCCTCCGACCCGCAGATTGACGACGTCGAGTGCGTCCAGGCCCAGGTTCTCGAGGTTGCTGTGCACGGCCTGGCGCAGCTCGTCGCGCGACAGCGCCTTCGGCCAGCCTCCCTCGGCGTCCCGCAGTGCTCCGACCTTGGTCACGATGTGCAGGCCGGCCGGGTAGGGGTGCAGCGCTTCCTTGATGATCTGGTTGGTGACGTAGGGGCCGTAGAAGTCGGAGGTGTCGATGTGTGTGATCCCCCGCTCGACCGCCTCGCGCAGAACGGCCACGGCGGCGTCCCGGTCGGCCGGCGGCCCGAACACGTGCGGACCGGCGAGCTGCATGGCGCCGTAGCCCATGCGGGTGACCGTCAGGTCCTTGGCCATGGTGAACGTTCCGCCGTGAAGTGACTGCACGGTCATGTCGATGCTCCTGTTTGTTCGGTGGGGCGGTGGGGCTGAGTGGCGGTGGGGCTGAGTGGCGGAGTGGCGGTCGCGGGGTCTGGCACGCGTACGTGGTGACGTACCGGCTGGGACTACCAGGGAAGGGTGCCTTCGGCGTCGAAGAAGCCCCCGGTGGGACCGTCGGGGCCGATCTGTGCCATCCGGACGATGATCTCGGCGCCCTGCTCGACAGTCTGGATGCCGGTGTTCCCGTTCAGGTCGGTCTTGGTGAAGCCGGGCTCCACCGCGTTGATCCGCATGTTCGGGAACGCCTTCGCGTACTGCACGGTGATCATGTTGACGGTGGTCTTCGAAGCCGGGTAGGCGACGCCGGGGTAGGCGTACGCCGGGGTGCTCGCATCGCTCACCCGGGCCAGCGAGGCCAGCCCACTGCTGACGTTGACCACCACCGGGGCGGCCGAGGCCTGGAGCAGCGGGAGGAAGGCGTGGGTGACGCGCACCATGCCGAAGACGTTCGTCTCGAACGTCTCCCGCATCACGTCGGCGGTCACGTCCGCGGCGCCGAGCACGGAGTTGCCCTCGCCCCTCGACTCGATGCCCGCGTTGTTGATCAGTACGTCAAGCCCGCCCTCGGCCTCGACGGCCTTCACGGCGGCCCGCACCGACGCGTCGTCGGTGACATCGAGCTGGACGGCCCGGGCGCCCAGCTGTTCGGCGGCCCGGCGTCCGCGTTCGGCGTCCCGGCTGCCGACGTAGACCGTGTGACCCGCGGCGACGAGCCGGCGGGCGGTCTCGTGGCCGAGCCCCTTGTTCGCTCCGGTGATGAGTGTTGTCGTCATGACTCCACCCTGCGACCGGACGATGCGCACAACCAGTAGCCCGGCTTTCCTGGGACTGTCGGTACCAGGCTCGTACGCGTCCGGCGGCGCGCCAGGAATCCGTCTGCGCATGACGGCGGCTCCGGCCACGGGAACGACAGCGGGGCCCTGCCGAACCGAGCGCACCACGAGTGCCAGACTGCTCGACGGGACCGCCGCGATCAGGTGGCCGTCGGAGATCCGCGCGGCACCCCGAAACGCCCGGAAGACGCCCCTAAGACGCCCGAGAGAAGAAGAGGGACGCCCATGACCGAGGTACGTGACGTACGCGGAACCTCCGTGAACATCCCCACCCAGGACGGCGCGGCCGACGCCTATCTGGCCCACCCCGACGACAACACCGCCCACCCCGCGGTGCTGTTCTACATGGACGCCATCGGACTGCGCCCCCGGCTGAAGGAGATGGCCGACCGGCTCGCCGGGGCCGGCTACACCGTGCTGGTTCCCAACCTCCTCTACCGCCACGGGCCGGCCCCGGTGGTGGAGCTGCCCGACTTCATCGACGCGGCCGGCCGACCGGCGCTGTTCGAGCAACTCATGCCGATCATCCGGGAGTTGACACCCGAACTGGCCATGCGCGACGCCGACGCCTATCTGTCCTGGCTGGCGGCCTGCCCGCAGGCCGCCGACGGACCGGTCGGCACCACCGGCTACTGCATGGGCGCGGGCCTGGCCCTGCGCACCGCCGGCACCTATCCCGAGCGGGTCGCGGCCGTGGCCGGCTTCCACGGCGCCCGGCTGGCGACCGACGCGCCCGACAGCCCGCACCTGCTCGCCGGGCGGGTCACCGCGGAGCTGTACTTCGGCCACGCCGACCAGGACGCCTCCCTGCCGCCCGAGCAGATCGAGCGCCTCGACAAGGCGTTCACCGAGGCGGGTGTCCGCCACCGCAGCGAGGTCTACACCGGCGCGCACCACGGCTACACCATGGCCGACACCGCCGCGTACGACGCCGAGGCCACCGAACGCCACTGGGCAGCCCTGCTCGACCTCTTCGACCGCGCCCTCTGAACACGCCTCTCCTCCGATCGCGGGGACGGCCGTCCCCGGTCGGGGACCCTCAGCGCGGTTGAGTCCTTCCGCCCTGCGTACGCCCCTCACCATGTGGCGGGAACAGCCGCTCCAGGCCACTGCGTTCCCATGCCGAGAAAAGCAGGGCGCCGAGGGAATCCCACAGTCTTCGGCAGCGCCCGTGCAGCACCGCCAGGACAATCGCGGCGCCCACGGCGATCAGGTGCTCACGGCCTGCCAGATTGGGTTTGACGATCGACTCCCACACCATCGAGCCGCCGGTGAGCGCGAACACGATGGGGGCGCGCCGGATGACCGACAGGTAGGTGAACAGTCCCACCACCGCGGCAGAGGGTCCGGTGTCGAGGACCTGCCCGATCTCGGGCGGCAGGCCGAGCCCCCACCAGCCCGGGCCGAGCGCGATCATCACGCGGACCGTGAGGGTGCCGGCCAGGGTGGTGGCGTACGCGATGACCAGTGTCCGGGCCCGGCCGAGGGCGAGTTCGGCGAGCGCGAAGGCGAAGAACAGCTGGGTGATGCCCGCCCACACGGGAAGGTCGAGGGCGGGCACGTACAGCGACACCGGAGTGCGTAACAGGGCCAGGGGCAGCGGCAGACAGGCCTTCACTCCGCCGATCAGCCGCACGATCACCGCACCGGTGGGATGTTGGGCGAGCGCGTGGAAGAAGATGACCCCGAAGACGGCCACGAACGCCAGCAGGAGTCCGGACAGCCCACGGCGCACGAGTTGCCGTACCGGATCCACGACGATGCCGTACCACTCGCCGTACAGCGTGCGCCCGACGAACAGCGCGAACCGGCGCAGCGGGCCGCGCGGTCGCGCGCCCGCGTCGTCACTCGCGGCGGACGGCGACCGGTCGTCGTCGAACCCGTCGCCGTACGCATGACCGTCCCCGGTATCACCGCGACGCTCGTCCACCGCCCAACCCAATGGTCTCTCCCCCAATCCCCCACCGGACGCCTCATCGTATAGAGCGACAAAGCCCGCACCACGAAGCCCCCGGCCAGTGCCTGTTCCCCGTCGGCACGAGCGAGACGTGGACGTACGACGCCGCCGGGCGTCGCACCGGCATGCCGGCCTCCGGCCGGGCCATCGACTTCGCCTACGGCGAGGCCGGCCGCGAACTGACCCGCCGCATCGGCGAGAGGCTCACCCTGGAGCACACCTTCGACGCCCAGGGCCGCCTGACCACGCAGTCGTGGAGGCGGACGGCAGGCCGGGTGACGGCGGTCCGTGCGGCCGACTGGACCGAGAGCTATGCGTACGACGAGGCGGGCAACCGGACACAGGCGACCTGGCCGTCGGGTCACCCCGGCCAGGAGGCGGTGGGCGCTCGCGCCTACACCGGCACGCACATCACCCGAGCCGGCAACGTCCGCTACGAACATGACGCCTTGGGCCGCATCGTCCTCCGACAGAAGACTCGCCTCTCACGCAAACCCGACACCTGACGCTACGAGTGGGACGCCGAGGACCGACTCACTTCGGTGGTCACCCTGGACGGCACCCGCCGGCGTTACACCTACGACCCGCTGGGTCGACGTACGGGAAACTCCCGCCTGGCGCAGGACGGCGAAACCGTCGTCGAACAGGTGGTGTTCGTCTGGGACGGCACGACCCTGTGCGAGCAGACCAGCACTTCCGCGCGGTTGCCGCACCCGGTCACCCTCACCTGGGACCACCAGAGCCTGCGCCCCCTCGCCCGGACGGAACGTGTCACCGCCGCCGACGCCCCGCAGGAGGAGATCGACTCCCGCTTCTTCGCCATCGTCACCGATGTCGTCGGCGCCAGTACTACGACCCCGAAACGGGCCTCCACTACAACTACTTCCGTCACTACGACGCTTCGGCGAGTGCGCTGTACGGCGACAAGGGCGAGTTCCTCATCCTTCCGCCCCTGTCGGGCGGAAGTGAGATCGGCTGGGTGGCAGTCACGGACCCGGTCGGCGAGCACCTGCCCTCACGCATCGCCGCGGTGACGGGCTCCCCCGTGTTCCTCGCCGTTTCGATGGACGGCCACCACCTGTGCGCCGCCTCGGCCGAGGAGGACGACTACTGGGTCGTACAGCACGAATTCTCGGATGCTCAGTCGGACACCGTCTCCTGCTGCGGCTCGGCCGGCGCGGGATCCGAGGTGACTGCCGTGGTGTAGAAGACCGACGAACCCTGCTTGGTGCGGTGAGCGTGGCTCTTGGCGACCAGTCCTTCGAGGGTCGTGCGCACGACCGTGGTCTTCACGCTCCGGTCGGGGTGGGCCTGTGTGAGCGCGGTGGTGATCTCGGCGGCGGAACGCGGCTCGTTCTGCTTCTCCAGGTGCCCTCGGATCAGCTCGACGAGGGTCGGCTTGGCCGCTGCCGTGGACGCCTTCACGGATGCGGTCTTGGCGGCGGGCTTCTTGGACGCCGTCTTCTTGGCGCCCGTGGCGGCCGCCTTCTTCCCCTTGCTCTGCTTGGGTTCGGCAGAGACCTGGTGAGGCACGGACGGCGCAGCCGCGGCCTCCGCCTCGGGGGTCGAGCCGGGACCGCCGAGCGCGTCCTGCATGTTCACCAGCACGGTGTGATCGTGCCGCAGGGCACGCAACTGCTCCTGCAGGGCCTCGATCTCCGCACCGACACGCTCCTGCTCCTTGGCATTGCGCTCAAGGTCACCCGTCACCTGGGCGATGTACTGCGACGTGAGTTCTGTGGAGTGGGAGTTGGAGCTGACTTCAGACATGACATGGGCCAATCACTCGCAGGACACAACTGCCACGGCCTGCAGCAGTGTAGAGATAGTACGCACGACTGGAACCGGATGCTCCTGTCGCGCGGATATGTGAGACACATGTGCTTCCCGGACCGACTCATGTGCTAGTGCGGCCGAACCGCCATGTGGCCTTCGATCGTGGGAAGTTGGCCGCTCTCGTCGCCCGTGGCCGCGTCCTCACCGAGTCGCAGCACCGTGGCCGTCCGGCGGTTGGTCAGCCCTTCGGCGATCAGGATCGCGAGCAGATACCTCAGCCGTTTCCTTCCGCTGCCCATCCGGTCGGAGATGCGTTCGAGACGTTCCGGACAGGTCACCGCGTCACTCGTATGTCCCTCTTCCGTGTGAACCTCGGCGAGGGAGGCTCATCGACAGGTCAGGAGAAGCGGGCAGGTTTCAGGCGCTCGGACTACGCGCCTCGACGAACCCGAGCGGCCTTGCGGGCCTCGGCCGTCTGGCGTGCCTCGGCGGCCCGGCGGGACTCGCCACCGGCGCGGCCCGGGCGGGTACCCAGGCCCCGGAAGGGGGCACCGCCGCGCTCGGGTCGCTCCGCGACCGGCCGGCTGCCGCCGATGGGAACACCGGAGGGAGCCTGCGCGCCGGTGATACGGCTCAACTCCGCCTCGCCGGAACGGACCTGGGTGACGTGTGGCCGGATGCCCGCGTCGGACATGAGACGGATCATGTCGCGGCGCTGACCGGGCAGAACGAGCGTGACGACGCTGCCGGACTCACCGGCGCGGGCGGTACGGCCGCCTCGGTGCAGGTAGTCCTTGTGGTCACTGGGCGGGTCGACGTTGACGACGAGGTCGAGATCGTCGACATGGATACCGCGGGCAGCGACGTTGGTCGCTACCAGGACCGTGATGTGACCGGTCTTGAACTGGGCCAGCGTGCGCGTGCGCTGGGGCTGTGACTTGCCGCTGTGCAGTGCCGCGGCCTTCACGCCACTGCCCAGCAGGTGCCTGGTGAACTGGTCGACGGCGTGCTTGGTGTCCAGGAACATGAGCACGCGCCCGTCGCGGGCGGCGATCTCGGTGGCGGTGGCGTACTTGTCGGCGCCATGCACCTGCAGCACGTGATGCTCCATCGTGGTCACCGCGCCCGCCGAGGGATCGACCGAGTGGACCACCGGGTCATGGAGATATCGACGGACCAGGAGGTCGATGTTGCGGTCCAGCGTGGCGGAGAACAAAAGGCGCTGACCGTCGGGGCGCACCTGGTCCAACAGCTCGGTGACCTGGGGCATGAAACCCATGTCGGCCATCTGGTCGGCCTCGTCCAGGACGGTGATGCTCACCCGGTCGAGGCGGCAGTCATTGCGCTCGACGAGATCGGTGAGGCGGCCCGGGGTCGCGACGACAACCTCGGCCCCGGCCCGCAGCGCGGCGGCCTGCCGCCCGATCGACATACCACCGACCACGGTGGCCAGCCGCACCTTCAGCAACTGGGCGTACGGGGTGAGCGCATCGGAGACCTGCTGGGCCAGCTCGCGGGTGGGAACGAGGATCAGGGCGCGCGGCTTGCGGGCCTCCGCCCGCTGTCCTGCCGTGCGCACGAGGAGCGCGAGGCCGAAGGCGAGCGTCTTGCCCGATCCGGTGCGCCCGCGGCCCAGGACGTCGCGTCCCGCGAGGGAGTTCGGCAGCGTGGCGGCCTGGATCGGGAACGGCTCGTTCACGCCGAGGCTGGTGAGCTTGTTCAGCACCTCGACGGGGAGATCCAGCTCACCGAAGGCCGCGACCGGGGGGAGGGCCGGGGTGATGGTCTCCGGCAGCGCGAACTCGCCCTGCGGTGCGGCGGGACGGCGGCCGTCGCCGCCTGAACGGGCGCCGGGGCGCCCCTGGGCGCCCTGCCGACGGGTCTTGGCGAAACGGTCACTCGTGCGAGCTGAGCGGTTCATGGAGAACCTTCCTCGATATGGCACGTATCGAGGAATTCTCGGCAGCGGTGAACCGAATGAATTGCAAGAACGAACCGAATCCGACTTCCGGGCGGTACCCAGGGGTCCACGCTCTGCGAAATGCAAAAATGCCCGACGACATAAAGTCATCAAAGGCACTTGAGTTTACGGGAACCACAACTGGCGTCAACTTTAGCACGGCGCGCGCGTCCGGACACGAAAAGTACCATTATCGACCGGCAGGGCCGGCCGGGCGAGCCCACGCAGGCCTGCCGCGCGGGCTCTCCCAGGCGTCGTCAGGCCACCTGAGCAGCGGGGCGCGGCGCCGGGACCTCGAGGTCGTGGGGATACGCGGCCGACCGGTGCTGGAAGGAGAGGATCTTCGGGTTCTGGATCACGCCGTCGCGAATCTCGATGGCGTTTCTGACCGTGGCGTCGGCGTCCCAGGCAACGGGACCGCTCATGACCTTGCGGAGATAGGGAAGGAGCGCCTCGCTGATCTCCCATGTGGCCGAGTTCCACAGATGGGACGGGCTGTGATCCACCGCGTAATAGTGGCAGCCCGGCCCCACCGAGGGCATGGGCTCGCCGAAGGTGGTCGGACGGGCCCATTCGAAGCCCATGCCCGCGTCACAGGCGACGTCGATGAAGAAGGTGCCCGGCCGGAACAGGGCGAGTTCCTCGTCGGTGACGAACATCAGCGGCGCGTCGGTGTCCTGCCGGATGCAGTTGACGATGATGTCGAACCCGGCCAGGTACTCCGCGAGCGGCACGGGACCGGCCGCGGTGAGGGCCCGAAGCCGGGACGGATCGTCCTCCTGCTCCTCGAAGTGGCCCATCACGACCGACGGCATCGGCGAGGCCACGGCCGCCGCGGCGCGTTGGGTGAGCACCGTGACGTCGGAGACGCCCATGGCGCCGAGGCCGGTGACCGCTCCGCGCGCCGTGGCGCCGAAGCTGATGACCACCGCACGCATGCGGCGGCCATAGCTACCTGTCAGCCCACCGAGTTGCAGGGCGTGCAGCACCGAGCAGTAGCCCGCGAGTTCGTTGTTCTTGTGGAACACATGGACGCTGAAGGCACCCGTGGACGTCCAGTGGTTCATGGCCTCCCAGGCGACGAGAGTCAGTTTCTGGTCGATGCCGATCTGGGTCATCTTCTCGTCCTGCACACAGTGCGGCCATCCCCACAGCACTTGGCCCTCGCGCAGCTCGGCGATGTCGTCGTGCATCGGTTTGGGCAGCAGCAGCACATCGCACTCGGCGAGGAGCCGCTCTCGGGAGCGCAGACCTCCCACGAGTGGTCGCAGAGCGTCGTCGCCGACGCCGAACCGCCGGCCGTAGCCCTCTTCGAGGAAGATCCTTTCGCGTACGTCCGGGGCGATCCGGTCGAGGTGGCCGGGGTGCAACGGCAACCGGAACTCGTTCTCCTTGCGGGAGGAGGCAAGCACTCCCAGGCTCATCAGGCTCATGCGCTTCCTTGTCATGTGACTCTTGTTCATCGCGGGTGTGTGAAGCGAGGTGCCGGAGGGCCTCGGAAACAGCGTGAGAACCAAGGAGTCCGCTAACGCTGGGCGCGGGACGGAATACGGAAGACGGCGCAATTGCGCTGGCCAGAAGGCATGGGGCGGCTCATTTCCGGCCGGACCACATGGGCCCAGACCTTGCCGTTCCCCGAGAACGACGCCGAAACGGATGACGGCATGCGAGGTGCGCTCGGTACCACCACCGTACCCCCGTCCCCCACGGGCGCGGTCGCCGCCGGATCATGAACCCCCAAGAAGACTCAACCCCCAAGAAAGCTCAAACGCACCTTTCGCACAGGATTGTCCCGGTTCGTGTCCACCAGGCACACCGACTGCCACGTCCCCAGTTCCAGCCTCCCGCCCAGCACCGGAAGCGTCGCGTGGGGCGGGACGACGGCGGGGAGTACGTGGTCACGGCCGTGCCCGGGACTGCCGTGGCGGTGCTGCCAGCGGTCGTCCGCGGGCAGCAGGGAGTGCAGCGCGGCGAGGAGGTCGTCGTCGCTTCCGGCGCCGGTTTCGATGATCGCGACACCGGCGGTGGCGTGGGGCACGAAGACATTCAGGAGGCCGTCGCGGCCTGCCGCCGCCTCTCGGAGGAAGGCCTCGCAGTCGCGGGTGAGGTCGACGACCGTCTCCGCCGAACCGGTGTTGACGTTCAGGACTCGGGTGGTGAAGGCATCGGGCATGACCTGATTCTCACCCGCCCGCGGGTTTCCGGACACGACCGACAGCCCGCACCCTTGTACAGGCGTCCCCTTCCGCTGTACACGCGTTCCATTCCGCGAGACACCATTGACCGGGCATGGACCACCTGGCTACTTTCACCCGCATGTTGCGTTCAGCCATGCTCACCACGCGCGGTCACATCGACCTGCTGCGGGTGGCCTCCGCCGCGTGTCGCCGCGGCCGCTGACGCCCTTTCACTCCCCCGTTCCACCACGCCCCCGCTCCGCTCCACCCGCACGTCGCGGCTCTGACTGAGCCGCTGACGCGGCGGAGCCATGGCGTATTCCTCTCCGGCCGCTCTCCTCCCCGTGGAGCACTCATGAGCATCAGCCATGCCCCGCCCACCCCCTCCGAGCCCGATATATCGGACATCTCCAAGAGTGGCGCGGCCCAGCCGGCGCCACCCGAGCTCGTTCCGATCGTCCCCCTCTCCACCCGCCGCACCCGCGTGCCCCGCTGGCTGCGCCGCACCTCCGGCCCGCTCCTGCTGCTCGCGCTGTGGCAACTCCTCAGCAGCACAGGGGTGTTGACCTCCGACATCCTCGCCTCGCCGGGCACCATCGCGCGGGTCGGCGGCAATCTGGTCGCCGACGGTTCACTGCCCGACGCGATGGGCGTCTCCTTGCAGCGCGTCGCGGTGGGGCTGTTGCTCGGAACCCTCGTCGGTACCGGACTCGCCCTCGTCTCCGGGCTCTTCCGGGTCGGCGAAGACCTCGTGGACGCGAGCGTCCAGATGCTGCGGACGGTGCCCTTCGTGGGACTGATCCCGCTGTTCATCATCTGGTTCGGGATCGGCGAGGCCCCGAAGATCGCGATCATCACGCTGGGGGTGTCCTTCCCCCTCTATCTGAACGTGTACGCCGGTATCCGCGGCGTCGATTCCCAGCTCATCGAGGCCGGGGAGTCCCTCGGACTCTCGCGGTGGGGGCTCGTGCGGCATGTCGTGCTGCCGGGCGCGCTGCCCGGGGCGATGACCGGGCTTCGCTACTCCCTCGGTATCGCCTGGCTCGCGCTCGTCTTCGCCGAGCAGATCAACGCTGACGCCGGGATCGGTTTCCTCATGGTGCAGGCCCGTGACTTCCTGCGGACCGATGTGATCGTGGTCTGCCTGATCGTCTACGCCTTCCTCGGCCTGCTCGCCGACTTCGTCGTCCGCTCCCTCGAAAGGCTGTTGCTGCAATGGCGACCGACGTTCACGGGCCGGTGACCCTCCAGAAGGGCGCCACCGCCCAGCAGAAGACCGCGACCGGCCGGCAACACCCGATCACCCAGGCCTCCGCCGTACGCGTGCAGGGGCTCACCCGTTCCTTCGACGGGCGCGCCGTCATCGACGACCTCCAACTCGACATGCGTCCGGGCGAGTTCGTGGCCCTGCTCGGCCGCAGCGGCTGCGGCAAGTCCACGCTGCTGCGCATTCTCGCCGGGCTCGACCGTGACATCGAGGGCACCGTGCTCGTCCCGCGGCGCAAGGCCGTCGCGTTCCAGGCGCCCCGGCTGATGCCGTGGAAGAAGGTGTGGCGCAACGTCCTGCTGGGGCTGCCCGGCAGGCCCGAACGCGCCGTCGCCGAGCAGGCGTTGACCGAGGTCGGACTCACCCACCGCGCGAACGCCTGGCCCAAGACGCTCTCCGGTGGCGAGGCCCAACGCGCCTCGCTGGCCCGTGCGTTGGTCCGCGAACCCGATCTGCTGCTGCTCGACGAGCCGTTCGGCGCGCTGGACGCCCTCACCCGCATCAAGGCACAGCGGCTGGTCGGCGAACTGTGGCGGCGCCGCGGCTGTGCCGTGCTGCTGGTCACGCACGACGTCGAGGAGGCCGTGCTGCTCGCCGACCGGGTCCTCGTCATGGACGGCGGTGTCATCGCGTACGAGACCCAGGTCGACCTGGACCGCCCGCGCGACATCGCCGACCCCCGCTTCGCCGAACTGCGTGCCGGCCTCCTGGAGCGCCTGGGCGTGGACACCGTCGCCTGAGCTCCTCCTACCCCCACCAGTCGCCCTTCGCCATCGCCTCACCCTCACCTCACCTCACCTGAACCAATCGAACGGAATCGTCATGCGCCGACACCTCGTCCCCGCCGCTCTGCTCCTCCCTCTGACCCTGCTCCTGGCCGCCTGCGGCGGGAACTCGGCCGCCGACACCGCCGGTGCCGGAACCGATGGCAAGGGTTCCCTCACGCTCAACGTCGGTGACCAGAAGGGCGGTTCCGAGGCGGTGCTGCGGGCCGCCGGAGAACTCAAGAACCTCGACTACAAGATCAAGTGGTCGACGTT
This sequence comes from Streptomyces sp. GbtcB7, assembly GCF_019091445.1. NCBI lineage: Bacteria > Bacillati > Actinomycetota > Actinomycetes > Kitasatosporales > Streptomycetaceae > Streptomyces > Streptomyces sp. GbtcB7. The sequence continues at coordinate 181,266 of NZ_JAGXJM010000022.1, read as the reverse complement.
CACATCCGGGCCGCCCCTTCTGGAGGCCGTCAACGCCAAGGCCGTCGACATCGGCGGCGTCGGCAACACCCCGCCCGTCTTCGCGGCCGGCGCGGGCTCGAAGGTCTCGGTGGTGGCCGCCTGGCACGGCACGTCCAAGGGTGAGGCCATCCTCGTACCGAAGAACTCGTCACTGCGAAAGCCCGAGGAGCTCAAGGGCAGGTCCATCGCGGTGGCGCAGGGTTCGTCCGCGCACTTCCAGCTGATCGCCTCGCTCAAGGAGGCCGGTCTGAAGCTGAGCGATGTGAAGGTCAAGTATCTGCAGCCCGCCGACGCGCTCGCCGCGTTCACCGGCGGCAAGGTGGACGCGTGGGCGGTGTGGGACCCGTACACCTCACAGGTCCTCAATGCCCAGCAGGGCCGGATCCTGGCCGACGGGGACGGCGTCGTCAACGGGCTCAGCTTCCAGGTGGCGGCGCCGAGTGCGCTGAAGGACACCAAGAAGGCCGCGGCCGTCAAGGACTACCTGGAGCGGCTGCGGCGCGCCCAGGACTGGGTGTACCGGCATCCGGACGCCTGGGCCAAGGTGTGGGCGAAGGACACCGGCCTGCCGTACGAGGTGGCGCTCGCCTCGGTGAAGCGCACCAACGCCAGCCGGATCGCGGTCGCCGTCGACAAGCCGCTCATCGCGTCGGAGCAGCGGATCGCGGACACCTTCACCGAGCTGAAGCTGATCCCGGGCAAGGTCGACTTCGCCGCCTTCGTGGACACGCGTTTCAACGGCGGCCTGCCCCCCTCCACCACCACGCCCCGCGTCTACAAGGACTCCTGAGGACCGTCCCTCCTGGTTACCGGCCGACAGGTCGCGCGTCGGGTGGCTCACAGGCCTCGCCGTTCGGGAAGATCCCGCGCCCCGGTCGAGTTGGTGGAAGCGTGAACAACACCGGGGCGCAGGCGCGTGAAGTCCGCGAGGTCGATGTCGTCGTCATAGGCGCTGGGCAGGCGGGACTGTCCAGCGCCTATCACCTGCGGCGGAGCGGTTTCGAGCCGGAACGGGACTTCGTGGTGCTGGATCACGCACCGCGTCCGGGCGGCGCCTGGCAGTTCCGGTGGCCGTCGCTGACGTACGGCAAGGTGCACGGGATGCACTCCCTGCCCGGTATGGAGCTGGAGGGCGCCGACCCGGCGCGGCCGTCCTCCGAGGTGATCGCGGAGTACTTCGACACCTACGAGCGCACCTTCGACCTGCGGGTGAGGCGGCCGGTGGACGTGCGGGCCGTGCGGGAGGGTGCCGGCGGTCGGCTCCTGGTCGAGTCCTCCGACGGTACGTGGTCGACGCGGGCGCTGATCAATGCCACGGGTACCTGGGACCGGCCGTTCTGGCCGCGCTATCCGGGCCAGGAGACCTTCCGGGGGCGGCAGTTGCACACGGCGCAGTACCCGGGGCCCGAGGAGTTCGCCGGGCAGCGGGTGGTCGTCGTGGGCGGCGGCGCGTCCGGCACCCAGCATCTGATGGAGATCGCCCCGTACGCGGCCGCGACCACCTGGGTGACACGGCGGCCGCCCGTCTTCCGTGAGGGACCCTTCACCGAGGACGTGGGGCGCGCGGCCGTCGCGCTCGTGGAGGAACGCGTCCGGCAGGGGCTGCCGCCCAAGAGTGTCGTGTCGGTGACGGGGCTGCCGTTGAACGACGCGATCCGGCAGGCGCTGGCCGACGGCGTGCTGGACCGGCAGCCGATGTTCGACCGGATCACCCCGGACGGCGTCGAGTGGGCGGACGGCCGTCACGTCGACGCGGACGTCATCCTGTGGGCGACCGGCTTTCGTGCCGCCCTCGATCATCTGACGCCACTGCGGCTGCGCGAGCCGGGCGGCGGCATCCGCGTCGAGGGGACGCGCGCGCTCGCCGATCCCCGGATCCATCTGGTCGGGTACGGGCCTTCCGCCAGCACGATCGGCGCCAACCGGGCCGGGCGCGCGGCGGTACGGGACATCAGGCGGTTGCTGGCGGGAGTGACCGTCGGCGCCTGATGCCCCGTGGCCGGCTCGCAGACCTCGTGGGCGGTGCCGCAACGGGCAGCGGGCCTCAGCTCAGGGCCGAGGCGGACGGCGAGCCCGGAACCGGGGTCGAAATCGAGTTCGAGGGTGAGTTCGAGGTCGAGGGTGAGTTCGAGGTCGAGGGTGAGGCACTCCTCCGGAGCCGGTTGAACTCGGCGACGTTCCTCTGCTGCTCCTCGTAGCTGGCCGTGAACCGGGTGTCGCCCGGCTTGACCGTGACGAAGTACAGCCAGTTGCCCGGGGTGGGGTTGATCGCGGCACGCATCGCGGCCTGGCCGGGGTTGGAGATCGGTGTGGGCGGCAGCCCCATGCGCTGGTACGAGTTGTAGGGACTCTCGAGCTTCGTGTCGTTCGTGGTCGTGGTCGGCGTGAAGCGGTTCAGCGCGTAGTCGAGGGTCGCGTCCATCTGCAGCGGCATGCCCCGCTCCAGGCGGTTGAAGATGACCCGGGCCACCTTGCCCATGTCGGCCTTGGTGGAGGTCTCGGCCTGGATGATGCTCGCGATGGTGATCGCCTGATAGAGGTTCATCGCGTTGCGCTGGGCGCCCGCGGTGATGGGGCTGCCGCTGAACTTCTTGTTCGCGGTGTTCACCATGAGCGCCAACAGGGACTCGGGAGTCGCCGTCTTGTCGATGTGGTACGTCGCCGGGTAGAGGTAGCCCTCGGGGTTGCCCTCCGCGTAGGTGGGCAACTTGAGGTTGGCCTTGGCCAAGGACTTCTTGGTGGATCCCAGGGGCAACGCGAGGGCCTTGTCGACAGCCTCGTAGACCTGGCCAGTGCGCCAGCCCTCCGGGATGACGAGGGACGTGGGCCGCGTCTCCCCGTCCTCCGTGGTCAGGGTAAGCAGCGGCACCGTCACGGCGGTGGCCGCCACGACGGCTCCGGTCGCGATGAGGGCGACCCGGCCCCGGCGCGTCAGTCGAATCGTGCTCCGTGGCGGAGTGTTCATCTGCATGCGGGCACGGTAACCCGCTAAAGCCTACAAACCCGGCATATCGTCATCTTGTCGGCTCCAGTTCAGCGTCCCGGTGGACCAGGGCCGCATAGCGCCCCTCCCGCTCCAACAACTCCTCGTGCGTGCCGCGTTCGACCGCACGGCCGGAGTCCAGGACGACGATCTGGTCGGCGCCACGGATGGTGGAGAGCCGGTGCGCGATGGTGAGCGTGGTCCGGTTGGCCGACAGGGCGTCGATGGCCTCCTGCACGGCGTACTCCGTGCGGGTGTCCAGGGCGCTGGTCGCCTCGTCGAGGATGAGGACCGGCGGGTCCCGCAGGATCGTGCGGGCGATGGCGAGGCGCTGCTTCTCGCCGCCGGAGAACCGGTGGCCGCGTTCACCCACGACCGTGTCGTACCCGTCGGGCAGTGACGCGATGTGGTCGTGGATCTGGGCCGCCCTGGCCGCCGCCTGCAGTTCCTCGTCGGTGGCGTCGGGCCTGGCGAAGCGCAGGTTGTCCGCGACCGAGGCGTGGAAGAGGTACGTCTCCTGGGAGACGACACCGATCCCGCGGGCGAGCGTGTCGAAGTCGAGGTCCCGTACGTCGACGCCGTCCAGCGTGACGCGGCCGCCCGTGACGTCGTACAGCCGTGGCACGAGATAGCTGAGCGTGGACTTGCCGGAGCCGGTCGGGCCGACCACGGCGAGACTGCCGCCCGCGGGGACGGTGATGTCGATGCCCTCGAGGATCGGGCCGCTCTTGTCGTCGTAGCGGAACTCGACGTCCTCGAAGCGGATCTCGCCCTTGACCTGGTCGAGATGGACCGGGCGCTCCGGCTCGGTGATGTCGATGGGCAGGTCGAGGTACTCGAAGATGCGCTGGAAGAGCGCGAGCGAGGTCTGGATCTGGACGCCGGTGGACAGCAGGCTGACCGTCGGCCGGAACAGACCCTGCTGGAGCGAGACGAAGGCGACGAGCGTGCCGATCGACACGGACGGGCCGCCGAACTGGAGGGCCATGCCCGCGGCCCAGTAGATGACGGCCGGCATGGCGGCCATGACGATGCCGATGACGGACATGCGCCAGCGGCCCGCCATGTTCGACTTCACCTCGAGGTCGACCAGACTGTCGGACTCGGCCTCGAACGCCTTGGTGAGCGAATCGCCGCGGCCCATGGTGCGGCCGAGCAGGATGCCGCTGACGGAGAGCGACTCGGTGACGGTGGCGGCCATCGCGGCCATCTGCTTCTGGCGTTGGGTCGCTATCTTCTTGCGTTCGTTGCCGACGCGTCGGCTGATCCACACGAAGACCGGCAGCAGGAGCAGCGAGACCACGGTGAGCCGCCAGTCCAGGGCGACCATCGCGACGATCGTGGCGACCACACTGGTGAGGTTGGAGACCAGCGAGGTGGCGGTGGAGGTCACGGTCGCCTGCATGCCACCGATGTCGTTGGCGATGCGGGACTGGACCTCGCCGGTGCGGGTCCGGGTGAAGAAGGCGAGCGACATGCGCTGCAGCCGGCCGTAGACGGCGGTGCGCAGGTCGTGCATGACGCGCTGGCCGACGGTTGTGGAGATCAGGGTCTGCAGGACACCGAAGATGCCGGTGACGACCGCGCTGAGGATCATGCCGAGCGCGAGCAGGCTCAGCAGACCGGTGCGGCCCTGGGGGATCGCGACGTCCAGGGTCTCCTTCAGCAGGAAGGGGGTCGCGACGGTGACGAGGGACGAGGCGCCGACCAGCAGGCCGACGATCGCGAGGCGGCCGCGGTAGGGCCGGAACAGCTTCAGGATGCGGCGCACCTGCCGCGGCTGTTCGCCCTCGGCGGGTGACGGGGTCCAGGTGGATTGGTCGGGACGCATGGGCTCCTACGGGAGGTGAGACGACGGTTACACAGGGCAGGGAAACGATGCCTGGCGGAGCTTAGCTCATTGTTACCTATACTCACAATGAACCGCATCCTGATATTGTTCCCGTATGACCACCCCCGATGCCGACGGCCTGCTCGCCGAGCAGTTGCTGCGGCTGACCCGACGTGTGCACCGCATCCAGAAGCGGCACCTTGAGCAGCGCGAGCTGGGCATCACCCCGGCCCAGTCCCGGCTGCTGCGCACGCTCGCGCACTACAGCTCACCGCCGCGCATGGCGGATCTCGCCGAGCGCCTGGAGGTGGTGCCCCGGGCCGTGACCACGCTGGTCGACGGCCTGGAGGCGAGCCGGAAGGTGCGCCGGGTCCCCGATCCCACCAATCGGAGGGTGATCCGGATCGAGGTCACGGACGAGGGGCGCGAGGCGCTGCGCGAGCTGCGCGGCGCGCGCCGGTCGGCCGCGGAGGAGATCCTGGCGCCGTTGACGGACGAGCAGCGCGAGGTGCTCGGGGGGCTGTTGGACACGCTGGTGGACGGCATGCCCAGGCTTGAGCACCGCTGCTGAGGGGTTGCCGCGGGCAGCCTCGTCACGCGGCGGACAACGCGACGGGCCGCGCGCCCCCACTCCGTACGGCTGGAGTGGGGGCGCGCGGCCCGTTCCGGGGGCTCCGGGGCGGTGACGCGTCCCGGGTCGGTCAACCGACCTCGGGGGCAGGTTCCTTGGCCGACAGGGCGGGGACTTCCGGCTCGACCGATTGGGCCGGAACTTCCGCCTTGGTCGAACGGACGGGGACTTCCGCCCTGGTCGACTCGGGCCCCGGTTCTTCCGTCGGCGACTCCGGCGTCCGCGGCTCGTCGTCCTCCTCCACGAAGGCGATCTCGCCGTCCAGCATCTTCTTCGCCCGCTCCGTGTCGAGCGCGCCCTCCCAGCGGGAGACCGCGAAGACGGCGACGCAGTTGCCGAGGAGGTTGGTCGCGACGCGCATGGAGTCCATGATGCGGTCCACGCCGAGGAGGAGGGCGACGGCTCCGGCGGGGATGACACCGAGCGAGGAGGCCGTCGCCGACAGGGCGAGGAAGGCGGAACCCGGCACACCCGCCATGCCCTTGCTGGTCAGCATGAGAACGAGGACGACAGTGATCTGCTGGCCCAGGCTCAGATCCACACCCACCGCCTGCGCGATGAACAACGTACCGATCGACAGGTAGATCGAGGCGCCGTCGAGGTTGAAGGAGTAGCCGGTGGGCAGGACCAGGCCCACGGCGTCGTCGCGGCAGCCCGCCTGGCGTAGCTTCTGCATCATGCGCGGCATGACGGTCTCGCTGGAGGCGGTACCGAGCGCGAGCAGCATCTCCTCGCGGGTGTAACGGACGAACTTCCAGAGGCTGAGCCCCGTGACCGCCTTCAGAGCGACGGCGAGCAGCGCGAGGAACAGCAGCGCGACCGCGTAGCACAGGACGATCAGCTTGCCGTACGTCTTGATGACGCCGAGCCCGTACTCCCCCACCAGGTGGACCATCGCGCCGAACACCGCGAGCGGGGCCAGCTTCATGATGAAGCCTACGATCGCGAAGACGACGTCCTGGACCTGCTCGATGGCGGGCAGCACCTTGGGCACCTTGGAGTTGCCGAGGTGGAGCAGTGCCGCGCCCACCAGGCAGGCGAGGACGAGGACTTGGAGCAGGGAGTTCTCGGCGAAGGCCCCGACCGCGCTCTGCGGCAGCGCGTTCAGGATGAACTCGCCGGTCGACGGGAGCGAGCCGCCGCCGGTCTTGCCGTCGACGGCCGAGGCGTCGAGCTTCGAGGGGTCGGCGTGCATGCCCGAGCCCGGGCCGACGACGTTCGCCGCGATCAGCCCGAGGAGCAGCGCGGCGGTGGACGCGACCTCGAACCAGATCAGGGCCTTGAGCCCGATCCGGCCGAAGGCCTTCAGGTCACCGGCCTTGGTGATGCCGACGACCACGACACAGAACACGAGCGGTGAGATGACCGCCTTGATGAGGCGTACGAAACCGTCGCCGAGCGGCTGGAAGGTCGCGGCCGTGTCCGGCCACAACCTTCCGACGACGATTCCGAGTACGAGTGCGCAGGCGACCTGCGCGAACAGTGAGGTACGCAGTATGCGTGCGACGCGTCGCGGGGACGGTACAGACGGCGGCACGGGCACTCCTCCGAGGGGACTTCTGGTATGCGGAAACTTCCTTCCGCAGCGATCACTATTGAGGAGTTGCCGGTGCCGCCGGATACCTCTGTGTCACGTCCATGTAAATCCTGGAACAGACGTCCCGTTCCCCGCCCGGGGCCCCGGCAGGCTCAGCAGTCGCTGCGGTCCCGCGTCAACACTCCCTGCACGGTGACCAGAACGCGGTCGTAGCAGCCGTTCGAGCCGTACAGCCGGTAGCGCTCGCTCGTCGTACCGACCGCATGCCGTTGGTCGCGGGGCACGTTCGCGGTATACGTCGCGTCTCCCGCGTACGTGTCGTCGAGCCGGGACCACGTGGTGCGCCGGCCGCCGCGCGTCTCGTCGACCGCGGCCCGGTCGCCGAGCGTCAGGACGGTCCGCAACCGGTCGTCCGCGGCGAGCGTCGTGGTGCCGTCCATGGTGTACGTGCGGTGGGTGCGCCTCACGCCGGCCGGTCCGCGCCCGTCGACGGTGACCGTCTCGTCGTCGGTCCAGGTGGCCTTGAGCGCGTCCGTGTTCTCGCCGTCGGTCCAGTGGTGCGCGGAGGTGTTGGCGAGCGTGCGGCGCACGGTGGTCCACACCCGGCCGTGCGAGGTGTCGACGTATCCGGCGGTCGTCAGCCGGTGTCCGCCCACGGTGTCGAGCCGCTCTCGCGAACCGGGTGTGTACGTCGAGGAGTTGGTGAGGTCGCCCGCCCTGACCTCGGTGAGCGCGCCGCTCACGTGCGCGCGCTTCGCGTCCTGCCAAACAAGGACGTTGACCGGGGTGCTCCAGCCGGTCTGACCCGCGGGGACGCCCACGACGGAGACGTCGATCCGGTGCGGACGACCGTCGTTGAGGAGACCGGCGTAGGGCGTGAGGTCGTATTCGATCGGCTTGATGTCGAAGGCGCGCGGGCCCGGGATCACGTACCAGAGGAAGGGGTTGGACCAGCCGCCGGTCCACACGGTCGGGAACGGCTCGGCGATGCCGGCGAGTTGGCCGTCCACCTTGACCTGCACCTCGCGATACGGGCCGTTGTCCGCCTTGCAGGAGTAAGGGGCGGGTTCGGGCACCGTCAGGTACCAGTACTCCTCGCAGCCGCCGCCGGAGCCGGTCGCGTACACCTCGGCGACGATGCGCTCGCTGTTGCGCGGGGTGGTGAGGGTGCCGTCCTGGAGGGTGAGGACACGGTCGGGGGTCGCGGCGGACTTCACGGCGCCGCCCTGCGCGTAGAAGGTCAGGGTCACCTTCACGTCGAGGACTCCGGTGTACGTGTCGTCGACGACGTTCCCGATGAGCATCTCGACGTCGCCGCCGCGCCGGAACGTGTCGCTGTACCTGGTCACGTCCTTCTCGACGGACCACTCGATGCCGTCGGGCGAAGGCTCCGGGGTGGAGGTACGGAAGATCTCGACACCGCCGATGTGCAGATAGCCGAGCCGGTCGAACTGGCGCCCCTTGACCTTGCCGTCGAGTCGCAGGACGACCTTGTTCCAGCGGTCTCCGCAGCCGCTCGGCGGTGTGTACGTGCCCCGATACGGCGTGAAGTCACGGAACTGCGCCTCGGCGACCGTCACCGCGCAGGACTTGGTGGCCGGTTTCGCCACCGGCGGGGCGGCGGTCAGGGGGTCGTGCCAGTCGGTGCCGAACTCGGCGGGCGCATCAGCGGCAGTCCCGGCGGGCGTACCGGCGGACGTAGCAGCGGCAGTCCCGGCGGGTGTCTCGGAGGGCGCGTCGCGGGGCGTGGCGGCGACCCGATCCGCCGACCGGGCGGGGGTGGCGGCGGGCCGGGCAGCGTCCGCCGGCGGTGCCGCCGAGGCCGGGCCCGCTCCCAGGAAGGTACTCGCCGAGAGGATCACTCCGGCGAGCATGGACATGACGATCCGTCTTCTCATGTGCGGTGTTCTACGGGGGAGTCGGCCCGCCCCGCAATGGGCACTCGGTCACCGCGCCACGCGGGACAGCCCGGTCGGCCACGGCCGCTACACCTTCAGATCGGCCTTGTCCCCCATCACGATGACGGGGTGCTGATGCGGGTCGAGCGTCCGCAGAAGGTATTCCATGGCCGGCTTGGGCACGCTGACACACGCGGACGTACCGCTGCCATGGTCCATGTGCAGCCAGATGCTGCCGCCCTTCGACTGACCCAGGGGGCGGTCCGGGTTGTCCGGCGGGGTGCCCACGCGGCGGTTGTAGTTGATGGCGACGACGTAGTCGAAGTCGTGCCAGTGCGACCTGGCCCAGTCACGGGGAGCCTGATAAGCCGCCGAGTGGTCGTACGGGAGCAGGGCGCCCGGGTCGTCGAGCACTCCGCCCGCGTCGGTGAGCGAGAACACCCCGACGGGGCTGCGCTTGTCGCCCTCGTGATGGTCGGTGGTCCAGCCCTTCGTCCCGTTGTGCGCGTGCCAGGAACGCCGCACCTCCCAGGTGGAACCGGACTTCGCGTACAGCACGACCGTGGAGTCGGCGGAGTCCCTGCCCTCGCCGTAGACCGCCACCACCTGGTGGGCGTTGGACGGGATCCGGGCCTGCAGGCGATTGCCGACCTCCGGTATCCGGGTCAGATCGACGTTGCGCGCGGGGGCGTGTTCGCCCTTGGCACCGGCTCCGCCGTGGCCCTTCACCGCCCCGTTCCCCCCTTCCGAACCACCACAGGCCGACAGGAACACAGCGAGGACACCGCACGCCACAGCCGTGAGTCCCGTACGCCTCGCACCGTCTTTTCGCATGCGGCCCATCGTTGCATCACGTATCGGACGAATAACCCCTACCCCCCCCGACTTCTCGGTCAGGCGTTGTCTTTCCGGGCACACTTTCGATGGGTCGGAAGCGGTCCCAGCCTTGTCGCGGAGCCCCTGACCCAACTCCCGTCTCCCGAACGCGTGTCCCGATTCTCTGTCCTGAATCCATGTCCTGGGATGAAAAACCGTTTGCCTCCGGTCGCACCGTGACGCGAACCTTTCACGGTTTGCTGCCGACCCCCCACGGTCGGTCGGTCGCCGGAACTTCACGGCATCGCCCCGGCCCCACCCCCTGACCCCACCCCTTACACGAGCCACTGGGACGTCATGCAGATTCAAGACCTTCCCTATCCTGACCCGGGTGTGCCGGACGCGCGCTCGGGTCCCCGATTCCTGTGGTGGCTCGGCCGGAATCAGCTCGGCGGGCAGTTCAAGGCCCTTGCCTGGGGACTGCTGCACTTCGTGGCCGTCTCCGGGCTGCCGTTCTGCGTCGGCCTCGCCGTCCAGGCAGTCGTCGACCGCTCCGGCACCCGACTCGCCCTGACCGGTGGGCTGCTGGCGCTGTGCGGCGCCTGCATCGCGCTGGGCGACACCATGCTGCACCGCGCCGCGGTCACCAACTGGATCACCGCCGCCGCGCGCGTCCAGCAGCTGCTGGCCCACAAGACCGCCCAGTTGGGCTCCGCCCTGACGCGACGTGTCGCGGCCGGCGAGGTCGTCGCGGTCTCGACCGGCGACGTCGAGAAGATCGGCTGGTTCGTGGAGGCCCTGTCGCGGTTCGCGGCGGCCGCTCTGACCGTCGTGCTGGTCTGTGTCGGTCTGGTCGTCTACCAGCCCGCGCTCGGCGTACTCGTCGCGGTGGGTGTGCCCGTCCTGGCGCTCGCCGTACTGCCGTTGCTGCCCCGTGCCACCCGGCGCGCGGACTTCCAGCGCGAGAAGGCCGGACGCGCCACCGAGCTGGCCTCGGACACCGTCGCGGGCCTGCGCGTGCTGCGCGGCATCGGCGGCGAGGAACTGTTCCTCGACCGCTACCGCCGCGCCTCCCAGGAGGTCCGCCGCGCGGCCGTCCGCAGCGCCCGGATGTGGTCGCTGATCTCGGCCATCCAGGTGCTGTTGCCCGGCCTGCTGATGATCGCCGTCATCTGGCGCGGCGTTCACCTCGCCCGCGACGGCCGGATCACGGTCGGCGAACTCGTCACCGTGTACAGCGCGGTCATGCTGCTCACGTACCCATTGCGACACTTCGAGGAGATCGCGATGGCCTACTCCTTCTCCCGCCCGTCCGCCACGCGCGCCGCCCGGGTGCTGTCCCTGGAACGGGCCATGGACAGCGGTGGATCGCGCTCGGCCGAGGTGCCGGCCGGCGATCTGTACGACCCCGCGACCGGGCTGCTCGCGCCCGCCGGGCGGCTCACCGCCGTGGTGTGCGGCGACCCGGACGCGGCGGGTGTGCTCGCCGCGCGGCTGGGTGGCCACCCCACGGAGGAGGGCACCTCGGTGCTCCTCGGAGGCGTACCCCTCGACGACTTGCCGCTCGACTCCGCCCGTACGGCCGTCCTCGTCCAGGACAAGGACCCGGTGCTGCTGTCCGGCTCGCTGCGCGAGCTGCTCGACGTGCCTTCCTCGGGTCTTGTCAGCGCCGAGGCCGCACTGACCGCAGCGCAGTGCGGCGACGTCCTGGACGCGCTCACCCAGGGGTCGTTGGACGCCGGGGACCCGATGGAGGCCCGCATCACCGAACGCGGACGCTCCCTCTCCGGCGGCCAGCGCCAGCGCCTGGCCCTGGCCCGGTCGCTGATCACGGACCCCGAAGTGCTGGTCCTCGACGAGCCGACCTCCGCGGTCGACTCGCACACCGAGGCCCGGATCGCCGAAGGCGTACGCGCCCTGCGCGCGGGACGCACGACGGTCGTCCTCACCTCCTCGCCGCTGCTCCTGGACCACGCGGACCGGGTCGTCCTGGTGCACGAGGGCGAGGTCGCGGCGGTCGGCGTCCACCGCGAGCTGGTACGCGGTGAGCCGCGGTACCGGGCCGTGGTGACCCGGGAGACCGATGACGAGGCCGCGCGGAGCGGTGTGCGGGAAGCGGACGGGGCCGCACCAAGCCACGTGCGGGAAGAAGACGCGGCCGACCTGGGCGGCGTACTGAAGGAACTGGAAGAAATCGAGGAGACCGCATGATCGGCCTGGCCCCACCGGCCTACGACCCGGCGGCCCCGACGACGGCGCACACCCTGCCCGTCGGTGCCCCCGCGACCGTACGCGCCTACGTGACCGAACTCTTCCGGCGGCACCGTCGGGCCTTCCTGCTGCTCGTCGCCGCCAACACGGTGGCCGTGGTGGCCTCGATGGCCGGCCCCTACCTGTTGGGCTCGATCGTCGAGCGGGTCTCGGACCACGCGCGGGAACTCCATCTGGAGCGCACCGTCGTGCTGTTCGTCATCGCACTCGTCGTGCAGGCCGTGTTCGTCCGCGAGGTGCGGCTGCGCGGGGCCGTGCTCGGCGAGCGGATGCTGGCCGATCTGCGCGAGGACTTCCTCGTACGGTCGGTCGGGCTGCCGCCCGGCGTCCTCGAGCGGGCCGGTACGGGCGACCTGCTGTCCCGCATCACCACGGACATCGACCGGCTCGCCAACGCGATGCGCGAAGCCGTACCGCAGCTCGCCATCGGCGTGGTGTGGGTGGCCCTGCTGCTCGGCGGGCTCGCCGTGACCGCGCCGCCGCTCGCCCCCGCCGTACTGGTCGCCGTGCCCATCCTGCTGATCGGCTGCCGCTGGTACTTCAAGCGCGCACCGTCCGCCTATCGCTCCGAGGCCGCCGGTTACGCCGCCGTCGCCGCCGCCCTCGCCGAGACCGTGGACGCGGGCCACACCGTCGAGGCGCACCGCCTGGGCGAGCGCCGCATCGAGCTGTCGGAGCGCCGGATCAAGGAGTGGACGGCCTGGGAGCGCTACACGCTCTGGCTGCGCACGGTGCTCTTCCCGGTCATCGGTGTCACACACGTGGTGATCCTCTGCTCGGTCCTGATGATCGGCGGGGTCTTCGTCCTCCAGGGCTGGATCGGTGTGGGACAGCTGACGACGGGCGCGCTCATCGCGCAGATGCTCGTCGATCCGGTGGGCCTGATCCTGCGCTGGTACGACGAGCTGCAGGTCGCCCAGGTGTCGCTGGGCCGGCTGGTCGGTGTCCGGGACATCGAGCCGGACGCGGGCGACCCGGAGATGGTCCCGGACGGGCGGGACGTGCGAGCGGACGAAGTGCGCTTCGGCTACCGGGCCGGGGTGGACGTGTTGCGCGAGGTCTCCTTGGAGGTCGCCCCGGGTACCCGGCTCGCGCTGGTCGGACCGTCCGGTGCGGGCAAGTCCACCCTTGGCCGGCTGCTGGCCGGGATCTACGCGCCCCGGGACGGCCGCGTCACGCTCGGCGGTGCCGAACTGTCCCGGATGCCCGCCGAGGCGGTCCGCTCCCACGTGGCCCTGGTCAACCAGGAGCACCACGTCTTCGTGGGCTCCCTGCGCGACAACCTGCTGCTCGCCAGGACGGGAGCGGTCGACGCCGAACTGTGGGCGGCGCTGGGGGCGGTCGACGCGGAGGGCTGGGCACGGGCGCTGGACGACGGTCTGGACACCGAGGTCGGCTCGGGCGGGCTCGCGCTCACCCCGGCCCAGGCCCAGCAGATCGCCCTGGCCCGGCTGGTCCTCGCCGATCCGCACACCCTGGTCCTGGACGAAGCGACCTCGCTGCTCGACCCGCGCGCGGCCCGTCACCTGGAACGCTCGCTGGCCCGCGTCCTCGGCGGACGCACCGTCGTCGCCATCGCCCACCGGCTGCACACCGCCCACGACGCGGACGTCATCGCCGTCGTGGAGAACGGCCGGATCAGTGAGCTGGGCAGTCACGACGAGCTGGTCGCGGCGGACGGCGCCTACGCGTCGCTGTGGAGGTCCTGGCACGGGTGAGGATGCCCTGCCGGTGCGGTCCGGGCTCGTGTGCGGCAGCGGTCGCACCGGCGCCCGGGACCTGCCTCCGCGGGCGGGCCCGTACCGCCTCGGACCGTGTGGCGTTGCGCAGTGCCGAACCGGAGTGGAAGGCTGGATATCGGCACCGGCTCGGGGAACGCCCGGGAACCACCCGGTTCGCGAAGGGCGAAGCCTGTGTCGAGTGGCCCGCGCGCCCGCCGTCGAGCGCGGTGGGATCGGGCTCGCCCGCATCACCTGGAGGTACCCGTGAACAGCGTCGACGGATGGGGAGACGACGTCTACCAGCCCGACGGATCCGAGGTACAGGACGACGCGGGGCTGCTCGACTCCGAGGACACCCTGCTCTCCGACGGTGTCGGTGACCCGCTCGACCGGGGCTGGTCCCCACCGGAGCGGCCGTGGGCGGTGGAGCACTCCGGGGTGACCGCCGCGGAGCGCCGACAGGGCGAGACCCTGGACCAGCGCCTCGCTGAGGAGATGCCGGACGTCGCCGAGCCGGACGGGGACGGCATCGGCGACTGCCAGGGCACCGACGGCGAACCCTGGGACAACGAAGTGGGCGCCAGCCGCTCCGGTCGTCTCGTCGCCCCCAATGAAGGAGCGCACGAGGACGACGAGAGCGGTCTGATCGCCACCGACGTCGGCATCGACGGGGCCGCGGCCTCGGCCGAGGAGGCCGCGATGCACATCGTCGACGAGGACACCACGTCCGGCTGACCGGCCCCCGCCCCTCTCCCCCAAGGAGCACCCATGCAGCAGGACAAGCACCCCGACTACCACTCCGTCGTCTTCCGCGACCGCGCCGCCGGGTACGCGTTCCTCACCCGGTCCACCGCGACGAGCGACCAGACCATCGAGTGGGACGACGGTGAGACCTACCCGGTCGTCGACGTCGAGATCTCCTCGGAGAGCCACCCCTTCTACACGGGCAAGGCCCGGACCGTGGACTCGGAGGGCCGGATCGCACAGTTCGAGAGGCGGTACGGGGGTGCGGGGCAGGGAGCGGGCAAGGACGGGACGGCGTGAGGGGTTGCCCCCCACGCTCGGGCCCGAGGAGCTGACACTCCTCCTCGGGCGTGCGGGGCTGAAGCTCCTCCTGGGGCCTGCGGGGCTGACGCGCTCGCTCAGATGACGTTGAGCGCCGCCGCGCAGCCCACTCCGCCGAGCAGCATGAAGACCGGCATGAGCACCTTGAGCTCGACCCAGCTGCCGGCCCGGAAGCGCATCGCCTTGGGCGGGCCGATCGGGTACCAGCGCTTGCGGCCGATCGGGATGGGCCACAGGACCGGGCAGCCGGACACCGTGAGCGCGTCGCCTATGTCGTGCACCAGGGCGCCCAGGACGATCGGCAGGCCGAGCCACAGGTACTCCTGGCCCGGCGCGGTGAACAGCCAGTCCGAACCGTTGCCCGGCTTGTCCAGGACTCCGGCGAGGATCCAGGCGCTGGTCGCGGCCAGCAGCCAGACCAGGACGTCGCTGCTGGAGCCGCGGGCGGCCCGCCACAGCAGTCCCTCGATCGCGAGCACCATGTGCACGAAGAGGATGGCCAGGACCGCCCAGCGGCCACCTGTGATCGCGAGGACCGCGGTGCCCGCGCCGATCATCACCGCCCACAGCCAGGTGTGCGTCAGCGTGCGATGGCCGCCATTGCGCCGTGGGTCGCCCGGCTTGCGGGTCGACTTGTAGACGGCGTACGAGAGCTTGTCGACGATCTCGCACAGCGTCCGTGAGACGGGCCCGAAGGCCCGCGAGATCGTCGCCGCCTTGTGGTCCAGGTCGGGTGCGAGCGCGGCACCCGCGCAGATCAGGGCGCCGACGAGGAGGACCGGCCAGGGCATCGTGTGACCGGTGGCGGCCGCTGCCGCTCCGACGCCGAGCCAGGCCGCGGCTCCCGAGAGTGAGTGTGCTGGTCCCATCATGGCCGTTCCCCGCCCCATTCTTCTTTAGCCGCTGTCCAGTTGCCCGCATACGCTGACGCTTCGTCGGCGCCACAGCGTAACGGTCGTGATCTTCGGACGAGCATCCGATTCCCCCATCGAGCGGGTCGACAGGCAAGATGGGGGCGTGACCCTCATCGATCAGCTGCCGCAGACCCCAGATCCCGACGCCCTCTACGAAGCCTTCGAGTCGTGGGCCGGGGAACGCGGTCTCACGCTCTACCCCCATCAGGAGGAGGCGCTGATCGAGGTGGTCTCGGGTGCGAACGTGATCGTCTCGACGCCCACCGGCTCGGGCAAGAGCATGATCGCCGCGGGCGCCCACTTCGCTGCGCTCGCCCGCGACGAGGTCACCTTCTACACGGCGCCGATCAAGGCACTGGTCTCGGAGAAGTTCTTCGAGCTGTGCAAGATCTTCGGCACCGAGAACGTCGGCATGCTGACCGGCGACGCCTCCGTGAACTCCGACGCCCCCATCATCTGCTGCACCGCCGAGGTGCTGGCGTCCATCGCGCTGCGGGACGGCAAGCACGCCGACGTCGGCCAGGTCGTCATGGACGAGTTCCACTTCTACGCGGAGGGCGACCGCGGCTGGGCGTGGCAGATCCCGATCCTGGAACTGCCGCAGGCGCAGTTCATCCTGATGTCGGCGACGCTCGGCGACGTCTCGATGTTCGAGCAGGACCTCACCCGGCGCACCGGACGCCCCACGTCGGTGGTCCGCTCGGCGACCCGGCCCGTGCCGCTCTCCTACGAATACGTGCTGACCCCGCTGACGGAGACGCTCACCGAGCTGCTCGCGACCAAGCAGGCTCCGGTCTACATCGTCCACTTCACTCAGGCACAGGCCGTGGAGCGGGCGCAGGCACTGATGAGCATCAACATGTGCACGCGCGAGGAGAAGGACCAGATCGCCGAGCTGATCGGCAACTTCCGCTTCACCACCAAGTTCGGCCGCAACCTCTCCCGGTACGTACGCCACGGCATCGGCGTGCACCACGCGGGCATGCTGCCCAAGTACCGGCGGCTGGTGGAGAAGCTGGCCCAGGCCGGTCTGCTGAAGGTCATCTGTGGCACGGACACCCTCGGTGTCGGCGTCAACGTCCCGATCCGCACCGTGCTGTTCACGGCGCTGACGAAGTACGACGGCAACCGGGTGCGCACGCTCCGTGCCCGCGAGTTCCACCAGATCGCCGGCCGCGCCGGGCGCGCCGGATTCGACACGGCGGGCTTCGTCGTGGCACAGGCGCCCGAGCACGTCATCGAGAACGAGAAGGCGCTCGCCAAGGCGGGCGACGACCCGAAGAAGCGCCGCAAGGTGGTCCGCAAGAAGGCTCCCGAGGGCTTCGTCGGCTGGACGGACAACACCTTCGAGAAGCTCATCGGCTCCGATCCCGAGCCGCTCACCTCCCGCTTCCGGGTCACCCACACCATGCTCCTGGCGGTGATCGCCCGGCCCGGAAACGCCTTCGAGGCGATGCGGCATCTGCTGGAGGACAACCACGAGCCGCGCAAGCAGCAGCTGCGGCACATCCGGCGGGCGATCGCGATCTACCGCTCGCTCCTCGACGGCGGCATCGTCGAGAAGCTCGACGAGCCGGACGCCACGGGCCGCATCGTGCGCCTCACCGTGGATCTGCAACAGGACTTCGCGCTCAACCAGCCGCTGTCGACCTTCGCACTCGCCGCGTTCGAGCTGCTGGACCCCGAGTCGCCCTCCTACGCCCTGGACATGGTGTCCGTCGTGGAGTCCACCCTGGACGACCCGCGGCAGATCCTCGCGGCCCAGCAGAACAAGGCGCGCGGCGAGGCCGTGGCGGCGATGAAGGCGGACGGCGTCGAGTACGAGGAGCGCATGGAGCGGCTCCAGGACGTGTCGTACCCCAAGCCGCTGGAGGAACTGCTCTTCCACGCCTACAACACCTACCGCAAGAGCCACCCGTGGGTCGGCGACCATCCGTTGTCGCCGAAGTCCGTCATCCGTGACATGTACGAACGGGCCATGTCCTTCACGGAGTTCGTCTCCTACTACGAGCTCGCCCGTACTGAGGGCATTGTCCTGCGCTACCTCGCGAGTGCCTACAAGGCGCTTGAACACACCGTCCCGGACGACCTCAAGTCCGAGGACCTGGAGGATCTGATCGCCTGGCTGGGCGAGCTGGTGCGCCAGGTCGACTCGAGCCTCCTCGACGAGTGGGAGCAGCTCGCCAACCCCGAGGAGATGACGGCCGAGGAGGCCCAGGAGAGGGCCGACCAGGTCAAGCCGGTCACGTCGAACGCCCGTGCCTTCCGTGTCCTCGTCCGCAACGCGATGTTCCGCCGTGTCGAACTCGCCGCGCTCGACAACGTCGACGAGCTCGGCGAGATGGACGGCGAGTCCGGCTGGGACGCCGACGCCTGGGGCGAGGCGATGGACAAGTACTGGGACGAGTACGAGGACCTCGGCACGGGCCCCGACGCTCGTGGCCCCAAGCTGCTGTCGATCGTGGAGGAGCCGCAGAACAGTCTGTGGCGCGTCCGTCAGACCTTCGCCGACCCGAACGGTGACCACGACTGGGGTATCAGCGCGGAGGTCGATCTCGTGGCCTCCGACGCGGAGGGTCGCGCGGTCGTCAAGGTCACCGACGTCGGCCAGTTGTGAGCACAGGAGAATCCCACACATGACGAACCCAGCCGAGAGGCTCGTCGACCTGCTCGACCTGGAGCAGATCGAGGTCAACATCTTCCGTGGCCGCAGCCCGGACGAATCGCTGCAGCGGGTCTTCGGCGGCCAGGTGGCGGGCCAGGCCCTGGTGGCGGCCGGGCGCACCGCCGAGGCCGACCGGCCGGTGCACTCACTGCACGCGTACTTCCTGCGCCCGGGCCGGCCGGGTGTGCCGATCGTGTACCAGGTCGAACGGGTCAGGGACGGGCGCTCGTTCACCACCCGTCGCGTCACCGCCGTGCAGCAGGGGCGCACGATCTTCAATCTGACCGCCTCCTTTCACAAGCCTGAGGTTGGGAGCTTCGAGCACCAGTTGCCGCCGGCCCGCGAAATACCGCACCCGGAGTCGCTGCCGACGGTCTCGCAGGAGATCACCGAGCATCTGGGCGCGCTTCCCGAGTCGCTGGAGCGCATGGCGCGCCGCCAGCCGTTCGACATCCGGTACGTGGACGGACTGCGCTGGACCCCGGAGGAGATAAAGGACGCGGAGCCGCGCAGCGCGGTGTGGATGCGTGCCGTCGGGCCACTGGGCGACGACCCGCTGGTGCACACCTGCGCCCTCACCTACGCGAGCGACATGACCCTCCTGGACGCCGTCCGCATCCCGGTGGAGCCGCTGTGGGGTCAGCGCGGTTTCGACATGGCCTCGCTCGACCACGCGATGTGGTTCCACCGGCCGTTCCGCGCGGACGAGTGGTTCCTGTACGACCAGGAGTCGCCGATCGCGACGGGCGGTCGCGGGCTGGCCCGCGGGCGCATCTACGACCTGGAGGGACGCCTGCTCGTCTCGGTCGTCCAGGAGGGGCTTTTTCGGGCGCTGTAAGGATGCAGGGAAAGGGTCAGGGGTTTCTGCGGCGCAGCCACCCGAGGAGCCTGCGTGGCCGCTCGGGCTCCACGCTCGGGGCCGGGTCGTCGAGGGCGGCTTCCCGCGGTCGCGAGACCGCCGGATCCGCCGCGCTCAAGGGGGAGACCGGCGTCGGCGGGGCCTTCGGGGTCGGGCGGGGCGCGGGGCGGAGCTCTCGGGCCTCGACGAGCGCCTGGCCCAGGTCGGCACGGAGCCAGCTGATCTCGTCGGGATCCTCGGCCGTCATGATGCGCGAGACGAGGTGTGCGGCGGGCGTGTCCGGCGCGGCGCCGTGGGCGGCCCGCTCGGGCCGGAAGCGGTTCAGATACGCGCGCTCGTAGGGGTCCCTGACGATCTCGGCCACCTGAACGGGGTCGAGCAGGGAGGCCACGATCGCGGCCTGCGCCCAGGGGTCCTCGGTCTGCCGCAGCAGGAATCCCATGTGCCGACCCCGCCAGTTGCGGGGGCGGAGGTCCAGGCCGGCTTCCAGCTGGTCGCGGAGTCCCTCGGGGGTACGGCCCTTCAGCAGCCTCGCGTTCTGCTCGTCCGCCCCGAACTGGCGCAGTTCTTCGGCCAGATACAGCCAGACCACAGCCCTGTACCGGTTCAGGTAAAACTTCACGGGCACCACCAGACCCAGGCGGGCGAAGCGCGTGAACCTGGCGGCCGTCACGCCCATGAGCGCCGCGCCCTCCGTGGTGCCGACGGCCTTGACGCGTTCCCGCAATGCCTCGGGGAAGCCGTCCTCGGAGCGCACCCGCTCGATCTCCGCACGATTGACGCGGCGTCCGCCTCCCCCCTCGTCGGGAACGGTGCGGACACATCCGAGATGCAGGGCGAGGTCGAACTCGCCGCGCTTGAGCTCCAGTTCTCGCGCGGCGCGTGCGAGCGACGTTGTGGCGGGCCTCGATGCGGTGGACTGCAATGCGATGGACTGCGGGGCGGCGGACTGCGTGATGGTGTTGCCGGACATGACGGTTCTCCCCCGTGGAGTGAGGTGCTCGCGCCGTCGGGCGCTCGCTTCGAGAAAAACCGTAGCCGGTTCGGCGGATCTCGCGACGAGCCTGTGGATAACTCTCACCGCGATGACGTATCCACAGGTCAGAGATCTACGGAAGACGAACGTTCCGGTTGGCGTACGTCCACGCCGAGGTGTTCGCCGACACGGTTGACGAGCAGTGTCATCTCGTAGGCGACCTGGCCGATGTCGGCTTCCGCGGCGCTGAGGACACACAGACAGCTGCCCGCGCCCGCCGCGGTGACGAAAAGTACCGCGTCGTCGAACTCGATCATCGTCTGGCGCACCTGACCGGCGCCGAAGTACCGACCTGAGCCCTTCGCCAGGCTGTGCAGGCCCGACGAGACCGCCGCGAGGTGCTCGGCGTCCTCACGTCGCAGTCCTGTGCTCGCGCCGGTCACCAGCCCGTCGTTGGACAACACCAGCGCGTGCCGTACGTGTTCGACGCGCTCGGTCAGGTCGTCGAGCAGCCAGCCGAGCCCCGTGTTCTGCGCCATGCTCCATCTCCCCGTGATGTTTTCCCCCTGGCTGGAGGATCCGACCAGCCAGCCTTCCCCACGGCCGCCCTCCGGGCAAGGAGGATGGGCGCATGGCACAGAAGATGACCGATGAGCAATGGCGGGCCTTCGTCTCGCAGGGCACCCGCACCGGAAAGCTGTCGACCGTCCGCGCCGACGGAAGTCCGCACGTGGCGCCGATCTGGTTTCTGCTGGACGGCGACCACCTGCTCTTCAACACCGCGAAGGACAGTGTGAAGGGACGGAATCTGGCCCGCGACGGGCGAGTCGCCCTATGCGTGGACGACGACCAACCGCCGTTCGACTTCGTGGTTCTGGAGGGTCGTGCCGAGTTGTCGGAGGATCTGGCCGAGCTGCGTCACTGGGCAGCTCGGATCGGCGCACGCTACATGGGTGAGGATCGGGCCGAGGAGCTCGGGAAGCGCAACGGCGTCCCGGGTGAACTCCTCGTCCGCGTGAGGATCGAGAAAGTCGTGGCTTGGGCCTCGATGGCGGCCTAGGTCTCTCCTTCGGAGGCCTCGGCCCGATTCTTCCGTGGTCTCAGCCGACGGAGTCGAGCAGCCGGGCGGTGTGCACCCGCCCGGCGTACTCCACGAGCCGGATGAGTACCTCCTTCCCGGAGTCGCGGTCCCTGGCGTCGCAGAGCACCACGGGCGTGCCACGGTCGAGGTCGAGGGCGCGGGACACGTCCTGGGCGCCGTAGGCCCGGGCGCCCGTGAAGCAGTTGACGGCCACCACGAACGGGATGTGCCGGTGCTCGAAGTAGTCCACCGCGGGGAAGCAGTCCTCGAGCCTGCGGGTGTCCGCGAGGACGACGGCGCCCAGCGCACCCTGCGACAGCTCGTCCCACAGGAACCAGAACCGGTCCTGGCCCGGCGTGCCGAAGAGGTAGAGGGAGAGGCCGGACCGGATGGTGATGCGTCCGAAGTCCATGGCGACGGTCGTCGTGACCTTGTGGTCCACGCCGTCGGTGTCGTCCACCGACTGACCCGCCTCGCTGAG
Source organism: Streptomyces sp. GbtcB7 (assembly GCF_019091445.1). Classification (NCBI taxonomy): domain Bacteria; kingdom Bacillati; phylum Actinomycetota; class Actinomycetes; order Kitasatosporales; family Streptomycetaceae; genus Streptomyces; species Streptomyces sp. GbtcB7. The sequence continues at coordinate 159,516 of NZ_JAGXJM010000022.1, read as the reverse complement.
CAGTTCCTCGGTGCGCAGCGGCTTGATCTCACTGACCGCGCCCACCAGGGTGGTCTTGCCCACGCCGAACCCGCCGGCGACCAGTATCTTCAACGCCAGGGCGGTCGTTTCGTCGGCCGAGGCGTCGGAGTTCTCGGAGACCATCGATCACTTCTCTCGGGAGTGGCGGCAGCCGTCGGCGTCGGTCGAACGGTGCCGGGTGTGCGTCGGTGCATGTGTGCGCGTGTGTGGAATCGTGTCGTTCATCTGGGTATGCGGAGTCGGGTGGTTCCCCTGGATGCGTGGAGTCGCGTCGTTCATCTAGAGCGCCCTCAGTCCCTCGATCACCTCGCGGAGGATCCGCTCGTCGGGCAGTTGTGCGGGCGGCACCGGGCGGCTGACGGTGACGCAGCCCAGTTCCAGCAGGTCGCCGAGCAGCACCCTGACCACGCCCACCGGCAGGTCCGCGCCCGCGGCGAGTTCGGCCACGGATTGCGTCTCTGTGCGGCACAGGTCGATGAGGGCCCGGTGTTCCGGCCCGAGCAGAGAGTCCTCGTCGACTCCGGGTGCACCCTTGTCGAGGGTGACCAGAGCGATCAGATCGAAGCGCACTCCCGTGGGGCCCGGTTTGGTGCGGCCGCCCGTCATCGCGTAGGGCCGGACGAGCGGTCCCGCTTCGCTGTCGTACCACTGGCTGCCCGCGAGGTCCTCGGTCATCTGCGCCGCCCGCCCTCGGTCATCCGGCGGCGGGCGGCTGCGCGGCGACCCGCGGAGGCGTGTAGAGGTGCTCGCCGACGCGCTTGACCAGCCGCGCCATCTCGTAGGCCACCAGACCGATGTCGGCCGTGACCGCGGTGAGGACGGCGAGGCACGAGCCGTCGCCCGCTGCCGCGACGAACAGAAAGCCGTCATCCATCTCCACCATCGTCTGGCGTACGCCCCCGGCGCCGAAGTGACGTCCCGCGCCCTTGGCCAGACTGTGAAAGCCCGAGGCGACGGCGGCCAGGTGTTCGGCGTCCTCACGCCTGAGGCCGGTGGAGGAACCCACCGCCAGTCCGTCGTTCGACAGCACCACCGCATGCCGCACTTCGGCGACGCGTAGCACCAAGTCGTCCAGCAGCCAGTCGAGTTCGCCGGATGACTGGGCTGCCCTCATGCTCGGGTCCTGGATCATGCGGGGTCTCCTTCACTGCTGTCGCTGCCCGCATCGGGGGCTGGGGTGACGCGGCGACCGGGTGTTCTGCCGCCGCCGCGCGCCCAGCCGTCGCGGTAGGCCGCCATACGGTCCCGTACGAGTTCTGGGGTGCGTGTGTCGTCGTGCTGGTGGGCCGCCACTTGTGTCGGCTCCTCGGTTCGCTGTGCGCGCAGTTGGGGCGCGAGGCTCGCCTGCCGTACGCGCCGTGGGAGGTCGTCGGACCCCTCGGAGTCGTCCGGAGGGCGGTGCAGCCGCAAAGTGGTGACTCCAGGTGGTGTCGTTTCCGGCGAGCCGTTCAGAGGGGTTTCGGACGAGACGTTCACGGGGGCTTCCGGCGAGCCGTGCGCTGGGGGTTCGACAGCGGTCTGCACCAGGGGCACGAGTGCGGGCCGCTCGATGGGCGCCTGGACGGAGTCGTGCTCTGGGGCGGCCGACACACGCGCGTACTCGCGTTCGTCGGGCCTTTCGTTGTCTGTCTTGCGGGGGGAACGTTCCGCCGCGCCTCCGTGCAGCAGCGCGGTCGGCAGCAGGACGACGGCGGTGGTGCCCCCGTAGGGCGAAGTGCGCAGGTGCACCTTGATGCCGTGCCGGGCCGCGAGCCTGCTGACCACGAAGAGACCGAGCCTGTCGCTGTCGAACAGGTCCAGCGCCTCGGACTGTTCGATGCGCCGATTGGCCTCGTCGAGCGTCTCCTTGCCCATGCCGAGCCCTCGGTCCTCGACCTCCACGGCGTAACCGTTGCCGACCGGTTCGCCGGTGATGCGGACGCGGGTGTGCGGCGGGGAGAACTGGGCGGCGTTCTCGACGATTTCCGCCAGGAGGTGGGTGAGGTCGGCCACGGCGGCGCCGCCGACCGATGCCTCGGGCAGCTGACGTACCTCCACGCGCGCGTAGTCCTCGACTTCGGACACGGCCGCGCGGACCACGTTCGTCAGCGAGACCGGCATGCGCCAGGCCCGGCCGGGTGCGGCGCCGGAAAGGATGATCAGGCTCTCCGCGTGGCGCCGCATCCGGGTGGTGAGGTGGTCGAGCCGGAAGAGGTCACTCAGTTCGTTCGGGTCCTCGGACCTGCGCTCCATGCTGTCCAGCAGGCTCAGTTGGCGGTGCACGAGGACCTGGCTGCGCCGGGCGAGATTGACGAAGACCCCCGAGATCCCGCTGGCCAGTTCCGCGCGTTCGACGGCGGCGCGCAGGGCGGCCCGGTGCACGGTGCCCAGGGCCTCCGCGACCTGTCCGGTCTCGTCCTCCGAGGGTGGTCCTGGCGGAGCCTCCGCGCGGACGTCGATCTCCTCCCCCGCGCGCAGCTTGCGCATCGCCTCGGGCAGCTTGTGTCGAGCGATCTCGAGGGCGCTGTTGCGCAGGAGCACCAGCTCGACGACGAGGCCGCGTCCGATGCGTACGGAGATCACGAGCGAGGCGGCGACGGCGGCGAGGCCGAACACGACGGCGGCGCCGGCGGGTGTCAGCAGACCGCGGGTCAAGGGGTCGGCACGGTCCGCGACACCCCGGCCCGCCTTCGCCTCGATGGCGCGCATGGCGTCCTGCACGCGCGCGTGGGCGGTGTTCCAGTCGGCTTCCGGCGCGGCGTCGACGGCGTTTCCGCCGGGCCTCGACGCGAGCACCTTGTCCTCGACGGCGCGTACGTCGGCGTACGCGCTCCCCGTCACGAGGTCGCGCCAGGAGGCCTGTTCGGGTCCACGCAGATCCGCGACGGCGGCGTCGGTCAGGGCGCGGCGGGTGGCGACCGCCCCGGTGAACTGCCGCAGTCGCTCACCGTCCAGGGTGTGGGCGAGCCGGGCACCGGACAGCACGGTGTCCTCCTGCGCCAGCGCCTCGCCTGCCCGGGAGAATTCGAGGAGTACGCGCGCGTCGGAGCCCAGGTCGGCGTCCTGGATGCCGGTAAGGGCGCCCCCGACCGCGAAGGCCGCCGAAATGGTCCTGGTGTACTGCCCGTACGCCTCGTCCCATCCGGTTCGGCGCTCCAGTACGGCGGTGCGCAGGGGCCCCAGGCTCTCGGCCCCGTTGACGAAGGCGTCGAGCCGTCCGGCCACTCCGGCGGGCAGGTCGGCGCCGTCGGCGACGGTGTTGTGGTCGCCCAGTCGCAGCTTCGCCACCGCGCGGTCCGTGCGTTCCGCCAGCGTCTTGAGATCGCTCTGTGGCTCGGAGGTCGGGTCGGTCGCATGGCGGACGGCGGCCGCGCGTTCGGCCTGGAGCGCGGCGACGGCGTCGTCGACCGGGGCTCGGACGGTGGAGTCCACGCGCTGCAACTGCCGCAGCCGCGCGACGTCCTGGGCGGTACTCACCGTGGCGTACGCCCACAGGGCGAGCAGCGAGACGACCGGCACCATGAGCAGACAGACGATCTTGGCCCGCACCGTACGAGGACGTATGCGCCATCGTCCCGCGCGCGCGGATGCCTCTGGCGGCGTCCCTGTGGCGTCCTCGTCGGGGTCGGTGTACTCGTCGGCGGGTGGTCCCGCGTGGGCGCGGCGGCCGCGCTGCGGGGGTGGGGCCGACGGCTCGGCGCCGGCTGCAGGGGTCCTACGGGGTGTACGCATGGCCTCCTCGCTCGGAGTGGTTCGGGGCGTGTCGTCCGAGCCGTCGTGGCTCGGGCCGGCCACTAGCTAGCGGGCGACGCTCTCGACGGGCCGCTGGGCCGATGCGGATGCCTCGCGCTCGCGGGCCGTCGGGGACAGCGCGACGAATGCCGAGGTCAGGAAGAGATAGGACCCGAGGCCGACGGCGAGGGGGAAGATGAACTGCATCGCCGTGGCCCCGGGAAGGGCCTCCCCGGAGGGGCTGACACGCACGCTCACCGCCATCATTCCGGTGTAGTGCATGCTGCTCACCGCCCCACCCATGACGAGGGAGGCGACGGCGACCGCGACGGGCGACCTGATGTTGAGTGCCGCCCACAGGGCCGCGGTGGCCGCGACCACGGCGATCACGACGGAGAGCCCGACGAGCACCGGGTCGTAGCGCACGACGCCGTGCAGCCGAAGCGCCGCCATGCCCAGGTAGTGCATGCTCGCGACGCCGAGTCCGGTGGTGAGCCCGCCCAGGACGAGCGCCCGGCCCCGGTCGCGGCCGTAGCCGACGGCGAAGACGCCCGCGCCGACGACGACCATCGCGACGAGCAGACTGAGGATGGTCAGCGGCACGTTGTAGCGCATTTCCGTACCGCTGACACTGAAGCCGAGCATCGCCACGAAGTGCATCGTCCAGATGCCGGTGCCGATCGCGGAGGCCGCGGTGAGCAGCCAGTTGCGGCGCGAGCGCCCGGTGGCGCCGAGCGCGCGGACCGTGCAGCGCAGCCCCAGGGCGGCGCCTATACAGGCCATCACGTACGACAGCACGGGGGTCAGCCAGCCGAAGGCGGCGTGGTCCAGGTGTCCCATGGCCCAGGGACGCTAGTCCGGTCAGGGGCGCACAAAGGGAGCGCATTTCGAAAGGTGTTGAAATATGACACAGACAGGTACGTGACCGATCACATGACGCTCGAACGTGTGCACAGCGTCGTACTTCGTGTCGGTGAGAGATCATGCGGAACATGAGCGACGACCACACACACGTCCAGGAGTTCTTCACGACGCGCGCGGCCGACTGGGACGCGCGGTTCCCCGACGACGGGCCGGCCTATGCGGCGGCGGTCGGCGAACTCGGGCTGCGCGAGGGGGACCGTGTGCTCGACGCGGGCTGCGGCACGGGGCGGGCGCTGCCGCCGCTACGCGCGGCCGTGGGGCCCTCCGGAGTGGTCGTCGCAGCCGATCTGACACCGGCCATGCTGGCGGCCGCGGTACGGGCCGGACGGCACCGCGACGGGCAGTTGCTGCTCGCCGACGTCACCGCGCTGCCGCTGCGCACGGAGTCGCTGGACGCCGTCCTCGGGGCGGGGCTGATCGCGCATCTGCCCAACCCCGCCGAGAATCTGAGGGAGTTGGCGCGGGTGGTGCGGCCCGGCGGCACGCTGGCACTGTTCCATCCGATCGGCCGGGCTGCGCTCGCCGCGCGCCAGGGGCGCCGGATCACACCGGACGACCTGAGGGCGGAGGCCAATCTCCGCCCTCTGCTGGCCGCTTCCGGCTGGGACATGACGTCGTACGTCGACGAGGACGCCCGCTTCCTGGCGCTGGCCACACGGCGGGGCTGAGGCCTCAGACCTTTCCGGCGACCTCGGCCACGAAGACGTCGGGGTTGTCGAACATGACGTTGTGCCCCGCACCGGGAACGGTCACCACCCGGACTCCGGCGGTCTCCAGCTCCTCCCTGTTCGCCAGTTCACCGCTCAGTGCCCCCTGAAGGTAGACACGGTCCGCTGTCAGCCCTTCGAGCAGGTGGCGCATCGTCGGGACCGTGCCGCGCGCGAGGCCGATCGCGGTGCGGTGCAGCGCGCGCGGGTCGGCGAGCCGCATGGTTGCCGCCCAGGAGGGGCCGACTTTGTCGAGCACGCGCGCGTGGCCACCGTTTTCGACGTACTCCTCCTCCGTGTACGAGGCGATGCCGCTGCTGCCCGCCTTGACCGGTGGATACGGGTCGAGGTTCGCCTCCACGAGGACCAGCCTGGACACGAGCTCGGGACGCCGATGGGCGAGCACGATGGCCACCGCGCCGCCCATGCTGTGCGCGACCAGCTCCGCCGCCGTGACACCGGCCTCGTCCAGGGCGGACGCCAGCGCGTCCGCGTGGTCCTCCAGGGTGTAGCCGAAGTCCGCGGGCCGATCACTGATGCCGTGACCGGGCAGATCGACGAACAGGGTCCGGCGCCCCGCCAGTTCGGGCCGGGCCGCGATGTGGGCGTTGTAGACCGTCGAGGCCGACCCCAGTCCGTGTACGTACACCCGGGCCGGTTCAGCGCCCGTCGCCTCCGTCCAGCGGATGCAGCTTCCCTTGCCGTCGAACTCGGCCTGCCTCATCGCTCTCCCTCAGGTCTGCCTGTTTGTTTCTCGCGTTCCAGGAGAATACATCGGGTTCGATGTATAGAGGAAGCGATGTACAACGGAGGTGATGTACACCGCTGGTGCGGCAGAATGCGGGGCATGCTTGAGCTGGCCATCCTCGGTTTTCTGTACGACGCCCCGCTGCACGGCTACGAGCTGCGCAAGCGCATCACCGCGCTGACCGGCCATGTGAAGCCCGTCGCGGAGAGCACGCTGTATCCCGCGATCAAGCGACTGGAGAAGGCGGGGTTGCTGGCGCGGGCGACGCAGCCCGGCTCCGTGGCTGCCCCTCGTCATGTCCTGACGCTCACCGAGGAGGGGAGAAGCGAGTTGCGCCGCCGACTCGCGGACCCCGTACAGCGCGACATCACCGACGAGAACCGCTGGTTCACGGTGCTCGCCTTCCTCAGGCACCTGGCCGACTCCGCGGCGCAGGCCGCGGTACTGCGCCGCAGGCTCGCCTTCCTGGAGGAGCCCGCGAGCTTCTTCTACGAAGGCGACCGGCCGTTGCGCGCCGAGGAGCTCGACGATCCCTTCCGGCAGGGCATTCTCACCATCGCCCGTGCCACGAGCCGGGCCGAACTCACCTGGCTGCGGGCCACGATCGACTCACTCGAAGGGAACGTTCGCGACACTTCACCGGACCGTCCCTCTTCTGCCGCCGGGCCTTCAACTCTACGTTGAGTAGCAGCAGGTGAACGATCAGCGATGGCAACCGCGCAGGGGGAAGGTGGCCCGATGACCGGAATGTTCGGCAGACTCCGCGAGATATGGCGCCGGAAGGCGGCCGACGAGGCCAAGGCGCAGCGGCCCGCCAAGCGGCGACCGGAGAAACGTACACACAATCTTTTCGAGGCGGCCGCGGCCTATGTGTCGGCCTGCGCGGAGGACGACCAGGAGCAGATCGACGAGGCCGCGGCCTGGGTGTCGCCCGAGGCGCTGTCGTTCGGGGTGAACGAGCTGGCCTGCCGTGCCGTCATCGCTCTGGCGCGGGAGCGTGACGAGTCGCCTCGGACGGTGGCGCGGACGCTGCTCGGCCTGCCCGCCGCCTGACCGCGGTGGGCCCGGGCAGGGCGTTTCGCCCCCGTCCAGCCGGATAACTGCAGCTCCGCGTCTGTTTCGGGCTCGTGACAAGCGCCTTCGGGTCGCATTATGGTGCGCCGACGAACGTAGCGATCGGGAGGCTGGGATGGCCGGGACGGACGATGGCGCCGTCGCCACCGGGGACGACGACGCGCTGTATGTGCTGACAGCGGTGCTGTTGACGCCCGCGAAGTTCCCCAGCGTGCTGGGGGACGACTACCCGGAGGCCTGCGCGGCGCTCGACCTGGCACCCCTGGCCGACGGGTACGGTCTCGTGCTCGGCCAGGATGGCGAGGGTGCACGGTGGACGGTCGTCATCGACGACGTCTCGCTGGTCGCCGTCGCCATCGCGTCCTGGGACTGCGGGATGGAGCACGAGCTGTCGCCCGACGAGCGCACGGTCGTCTCCGCGCTGCCCGGCTGGCCCCTGGACGTCGCCGTCGCGGCTCCCGGGGTGCCGGCCCCGCACGACCCCGCGCCCGAGCTCACGGATCGGCCCGCGCTCACCCCACCGAACACCGCAATCTGGGGACCGGCCCAACGACGCCTCGGAGCCGACGAGATCGCCCTCCAGTGGGCGATCTGGCGGGAACAGATCGACGACGGCGACTTCGTCACGCCGGAGGACACCGCCCGGCCCGAGGACGCCCACCAGGACGAGACCGAGAGCACCGACGGCGACAGCGGCAGCGGCGAGACCCGCAACGGTATCCGCCGGGTGCTCGCGGAGGCGCGCTCCTACGTGGACACCCCGCCGCCCCTGGGCCGCGTCCGCTCGTCCTTCGCCACCGGCGACGCCCGGACCCTGCGTGCGGACGGCCCCGGCTGGTCCATGGTCGCCCGGACCGACGACATCGCCTTCGTCCTCCTCGACGAGGAGCCCGGAGAGGTCCTGCCCGTCGGCCGGGGCCCGGAACTGCCCGGCCTCCTGGAGGCCCTCGACAAGATGGCCGTACGCCCCAGTTGAGCGGTCGCGCAGTGGGTCGCTCCTCGCCCCGGACGAAGCGGGGCACGCGCCCGCTCGCGGACCCTGCCGGCGGCACGATCCGCGAGCGGCGACCGAGCCGTCTCCCGCATGCCGGGAGACGCGCCCGGTCGGCAGCGCCTCAGCGGCCGAGTTCCTTGCGGGTGACGCGGCGCAGCCTGCGCCGCTGCGAGGGGTCCAGCGTCAGGTACGCGGCCGCCGGAACTCCCACCACGATCAGGAAGGAGACCCACCAGGGCAACCAGATCAGCAGGATGAGGCCGACCGCCACACCACCTGCGGCGATCTTCGCGTTCTTCGACATGTGTCGCCTCCTTCGCGGCTGCTGCCGCTCTCTGTCCTGAGAACGGGTCCACGCCTCTCACGGTTCCAGTGCGCGACCCTGAGACATCCCTGAGGCGCTCCCCTGACCCACCCCTGAGACCCTCCGGGCTCACTCACCCCCTGAGACCTTCCGCGGCTCCTCGGCCCTGAGGGGTTCGCCGACCTCGTGCATGTGACGCAGGGCCTGCCGGTAGGAGTCGACGAGCCCGGTTTCCGCGTAGGGGATACCCGATTCCCGACAGTGTGCGCGCACCAGCGGCTGGGCGAGCCTCAGATGGGGGCGGGGCATGCTGGGGAACAAGTGGTGCTCGATCTGGTAGTTGAGGCCACCGAGGAACCAGTCGGTCAGGGCGGCGCCGCGGACATTGCGGGAGGTGAGCACCTGGCGGCGCAGATGCCCCCAGCGCTCGCCGTCCGGGTCGGGCATTTCCATGCCCTTGTGGTTGGGCGCGAAGGCCATGCCCAGGTGCAGGCCGAACAGTGCCTGGTGCAGCGCGGCGAAGGCCAGGGCCTTGCCGAGGGACATGGAGGTGAGCAGCAAGGTCGCGTATGCCACGACGTGGGTCACCAGCAGCAGTGCCTCCACCACCCGCTCACGCGGGGGCTGCCGGCGCAGGTCCTGGAAGCCGTGGACCTTCAGGGCGACACCTTCCAGGAGAGTGAGCGGGAAGAAGAGCCAGGCCTGGTTGCGGGTGAGCCAGCGCCGGAAGCCCACCCGGGCCTCGGCCTGCTCACCGGTGAAGACCAGGACGTCGGCGACGACGTCGGGATCCTTGTCGATGTGGTTCGGGTTGGCGTGGTGGCGGTTGTGCTTGTGGTTCCACCAGGAATAGCTCAGTCCGAGGAGCAGGTTGCCGTGGACCAGGCCGATCGCACGGCCGACCGACTTGTTGCCGGTGATCTGCGTATGGCCCGCGTCGTGGCCTATGAAGGCCGTGCGGGCCGAGAACACGGCGAGCAGTGGGGCGAGGACAAGCGCCCACCAGGAGTTGCCGATCAAGGCGACACCCGTCACGACCGCGGCCAGGGCCAGCGCGTTCACGGTGATCGCGCGTGCGTACCAGCCGTGGCGCCGGTCCAGGAGACCCCGGGCCCTGACGGTGCGCAGGAGGGGCGCGAAGTCGCTTCCGGGGCTCTGCCCTACACCCACCCCTGGAAGGTCTTCCACGACGGCTGTGGCGGTCTGGGGCATGGCGGGTCTCCGGTTTCTCAGGCAAGGGGCTGACCTGATGAAACGTACGAACCAGTGACCCTCGGCGACCATGACGCCACCACCCGCGTCCGTACTGAGGCTTTCCCCGTCCATCGAGGGGGGTTACGTACACCCCGGCCCGGGAAGAGCCGCCTCACGGTCCGGGCATCCCCGCCCGGTGTACGCGGTGCTGTACCCTCGGCGACTCCGACCCAGTAGTCAAATTTGAGGAATGCGCTATCGCTGTGCAGAGAATTCCTGCGGCGACGCCCGCCGAGATCTCCGAACTGGCCCCATGCTGCGCCGTGTTCATGCCCGCCGATCCGTCCCGTACCGGAAGCGTCGCTTTCTGGCGGCCCGACGGCGACGTCCCACCTGTGGTGGCGTCCGGCGCCTTCGACGACCTGACCGTCGCACTGCCCGGAGACGACGGTGTCGAGCTCGTGACCGTGCCCGCTGTCCTACTCCCGGTGCGCGCCGCGCTGCCGGTCCTCACACGCGCGCGGGCCGCCGCGCACGCACACCGGGCGACCACGTTCTGGGGCGCGGCCGCCGTGCTCGCCCTCCAACTCGCCGCACGGGGGCTGCTGCTGCCGGGGCTGACGGCGAGCGACCACGACGCGTGGCGTGCCGGTCCACTGCGGGCCGACGACCTGGAGCGCGTACGCGAACTCGCCGCGGCGATGCCGCCCGACGCGCATGCCGTGCCGGTGGACGGCCGTGAGCCGGTGCGGCTGCCCGACCCCGAGCGGTTGCTGCGAGCCTTCCTCGACGCGGTCGCCGACGCGCTGCCCCGCTCCCCCGCCGCGTCGCCGGCCGCGGGAGGCGCGGCCTTCGCGGCGCCGGAGCCGCAGTATGTGCCGGAGCAGCGCGCCTGGGCCGCCGACGTGGCCGCGGGGCACGACGCGGGCGTACGCGTCTCGCTGCGCGTCGAGGTCCCTGGGCTGGCGTCGGTCGGGGCGGACGAGACGCGGCTCCCGTTCCGCGGGGTGCTGCAGGTGCACAGCGTGAACGACCCGGGCCTTGTCGCGGACGCCTCCGCCGTCTGGGCGGGATCGGCGGCCTTCGGCCCGCGCGCGCGGATGGACGTCCTGCTCGCCCTGCGCCGTGCGGCCCGCGCCTGGCCCCCGCTCACCCCGTTGCTCTCGGCGACGGTGCCGGACGCCGTCGAACTCGCCGACGAGGAGGTCACCGAACTCCTCGGCGAGGGCGCCGGCATGCTGGGGTCCGCCGGCGTCGACGTGCACTGGCCCAAGGAGTTGGCGCGCAAGCTGACCGCGCGCGCCGTCATCGGCCCGCCGGACGACGAGCGGAGTCCGGACAAGGTCGCGTCGGCCGCGCCCTCCTTCCTGTCCGCGGACGCGCTGCTTGCCTTCAACTGGTGGTTCGCGCTGGGCGATCAGCGACTCACACGACAGGAGCTGGACCACCTCGCGGAGGCGAACCGCCCCATGGTACGGCTGCGCGACCAGTGGGTCCTCGTCGACCCGCAGGAGGTGCGCCGTGCCCGGGCGCAACAGGACCGCAAGGTCACGCCCGTCGAGGCGCTGAGCGCCGCTCTGACGGGCTCCACGGAGGTCGACGGCCGCAGGGTCGACGTTCGGCCCACGGGGTGGCTGGCGACGCTGCGGGAGCGGCTCTCGGACCCGGAGGGTCAGGAGCCGGTCGGGCAGCCCGCCGCGCTCACCGCGACGCTGCGGGACTACCAGGTGCGGGGCCTCAACTGGCTCGCCCGAATGACCTCCTTGGGACTGGGTGGCTGTCTGGCCGACGACATGGGCCTGGGCAAGACGATCACGCTGATCGCCCTGCATCTGCACCGGCAGACCGACACGTCGGCGGCGGGCCCCACCCTCGTGGTCTGTCCGGCCTCCCTGATGGGCAACTGGCAGCGCGAGATCGAGAAGTTCGCGCCCGGCACGCCGGTGCGCCGTTTCCACGGCTCGCGGCGCAGTCTGGAAGGCCTGGTGGACGGGGAGTTCGTGCTCACCACGTACGGCACGATGCGGCTCGACGCGCCGCGACTGGCCGCGGTGCCGTGGGGCATGGTCGTCGCGGACGAGGCGCAGCACGTGAAGAACCCCTACTCGGCGACGGCGCGAGCGCTGTGCACCGTCGGCGCACGCGCGCGTGTGGCGCTCACCGGCACGCCGGTGGAGAACAACCTCTCGGAGCTGTGGGCGATCCTCGACTGGACGACGCCGGGCCTGCTCGGGAGTCTCGGCTCCTTCCGGACGCGTTACGCACAGGCCGTCGAAGGCGCTCAGGATCCTGCGGCGGCCGAGCGGCTCACCCAGTTGGTCCGGCCGTTCCTGCTGCGGCGGCGCAAGTCGGACCCCGGTATCGCGCCCGAGCTGCCGCCGAAGACCGAGACCGACTGTGCCGTCTCGCTCACCAAGGAGCAGGCGGGTCTGTACGAGGCGGTGGTGCGTGAGACCCTCGCGGAGATCTCGGCCGCGGACAGCATGGCGCGGCGCGGTCTGATCGTGAAGCTGCTCACCGGGCTGAAGCAGATCTGCAACCATCCGGCGCAGTTCCTCAAGGAGGACCGGCCGAAGATCCCGGGCAGGTCCGGGAAGCTGGAGCTGCTGGACGAGCTGCTCGACACCATCCTCTCCGAGGGAGCGAGCGTTCTGGTCTTCACGCAGTACGTGCGGATGGCGCGCCTCATCGAGCGCCATCTCGCGGTGCGCGGCGTCGCGACGCAGTTCCTGCACGGCGGGACGCCCGTCTATGAGCGCGAGGCGATGGTGGAGCGCTTCCAGGAGGGCGAGATCCCGGTCTTCTTGTTGTCGTTGAAGGCCGCGGGCACGGGCCTGAACCTGACGCGGGCCGAGCACGTCGTGCACTACGACCGCTGGTGGAACCCGGCCGTCGAGGCGCAGGCCACGGACCGCGCGTACCGCATCGGCCAGACCCGGCCCGTGCAGGTGCACCGACTGATCGCCGAGGGGACCATCGAGGACCGCATCGCCGAGATGCTGCGGCGCAAGCAGCAGTTGGCCGACGCGGTCCTCGGCGCCGGAGAGGCGGCGCTCACGGAGTTGACCGACGCCGAACTGGCCGACCTGGTGGAGCTGCGAGGGGACGCACGATGACGGATGGGAACGAGGAGCGTACGTTCGCGGCGCTGCCGCCCGCACAGGGGCAGGGCTTCGCGCAGACGTGGTGGGGCCGGGCCTGGCTGAAGGCGCTGGAGGACGCGGCGCTGGACTCGGAGCCGGTGAAGACGGGCCGCAGACTCGCGCGTACGGGGGCGGTGGGCGCCGTGTCGGTGCGGCCGGGGCGCGTCACCGCCGTCGTTCGGGACCGGGACGGCACCGCACACCGCTCGGACGTGCTGCTTCAGGAACTGTCCGAGGAACAGTGGGACCGTTTCCTGGACATGGCCGTCGAACGGGCCGGCCATGTCGCGGCGCTGCTCGACCGCGAGATGCCGCCGCATCTGGTGGAGGACGCGGCGGCGTCGGGAGTCGAGCTGCTTCCGGGTTTGGGCGACTTGGAGGCCGAGTGCGACTGCGGGGCCTGGGACCACTGCGGGCACACCGCGGCGCTCTGCTATCAGATGGCGCGGCTGCTCGACCAGGATCCGTTCGCCCTGCTGCTGATGCGCGGCCGCACCGAACGCACGTTGCTGGACGAGCTTCAGTCGCGCGGCAGCACGACCGCGAAGAACCGGCCGGACGCCCCGGAACCCGCTCAGCAGGGCGTGGACGCCTGCGAGGCGTACGCGGCCGGGGACATCCTGCCGCCCCTGCCCGCTCCTCCCATACTGCCCGAGGTGCCCGGTCGGCCGCCCTCCCTGGACACCGAGGCCGCGCCCGCACCCGGCGTCGACCCGGCCGCCCTGGAGTTCCTCGCCACCGCGACCGCGGCCGAGGCGCACCGACTGCTCGCCGAGGCGCTCGGACCGACTCACGGGCGGGAAGCACCGGCGGAGTTGACAGTTGAGCAGGACGCGGTCCGGCTGGCGGCACTGGCCCCCGAGGGTGCGATCGTCGAGCGGCTGGCCGACGGATCGGGACGCGACCGGCAGGAACTGGCGCTCGCCGTACGCGCCTGGCACCACGGAGGTGTGGTCGCGCTGGCCGTGCTGGAGGACGAGTGGGCCGTGGAGGCGGCGGCACTCGCACGCGCGCGTGCCGCCCTGGAGGCGGCCTGGGACGAGGACGAGCGGCCGCGACTGCGTGCCACCCGCAACCGCTGGACCGCCGTCGGCGCACCTGCCCAGCTACGTCTGGGGCGTGACGGCCGATGGTGGCCGTACCGCAAGGAGCGGGGCCGTTGGACGCCCGCGGGGCCGGCGGCGGGGGATCCGGCCACCGCCTTCGCGACGGCGCAGGGAGACCCGAGCGGCGACCCGATGAGTGGTTGACGCCCCACGTTCACCTCGAAGTCGCACGACGTTCGGCGCAGCGGCCAACTCTGGCCGCTGTCAACGAACTTGTGCCTCAGGAGGCCCGATGTCCCCGCATGCCGTCGGCCGGCGCCACGTCCACCGAACCGTCGCCGCGGGTGTACCGCTCGCGATGCTGGCCGCCCTCGTGGCGGTCGGCACCGCGAACGCTCAGGGCTACCCGGCGCAGCCGAGGGTCACGCGCACCGCGACCCTCCGCGACATCCCCCTGGGCACGTTCAGCAACGCGCTGCTGCCCGGCACGGTGGGCGACGACCGGGACGTGGACCTCGGTGGGATCGGCAGCGACATCTACCCGGCCGGGCGCCGGGGCGAGTTCTGGACGGTCACCGACCGCGGCCCCAATGGGCAGATCAAGGTCGACGGCAAGAAGCGCCGCACGTTCCCGGTGCCCGGCTTCGACCCGGCGATCGTGAAGATCAGGGTGTCCGGTGACACCGTGAAGGTGCTGGACGCGCTCCCGATCACCACGTCCTCCAGGAAGCCCGTCACCGGGCTGTCCAACCAGGCGGGGCGCGACGAGGCGCCGTACTCCTATGACGCGCAGACCCCCCTCACGTACAACCCGAACGGCGTCGACACCGAAGGCATCGTCCGCTCCGCGGACGGCAGTTTCTGGCTCATCGACGAGTACGGTCCCTCGTTGATCCATGTCTCCGCGCGCGGGAGGGTCCTCACGCGCTATGTGCCCAAGGGACTGAACCTGACCGGCACCGACTACCCGGTGGTCGAAGCGCTGCCGGCCGTCCTGCTGCACCGGAAGATCAATCGCGGCTTCGAAGGGCTCGCCCAGCTTCCCGGCGGCGACCTGGTGATGGCCGTGCAGAGCCCGCTCTCCTTGCCGGACGGCGCCGCGGGGGACGCCTCGCGCACGACTCGGCTGCTGCGCTTCTCCCCGAAGAAGCGGGCCGTCACCGCCGAGTACGCCTACCGCTTCGACCCGGTGAACGTGGTCGACCCCAGCGAGGACGACACGTCGGAGCTGAAGATCTCCTCCGTGGTGGCCGTCGGCCGTGATCGGCTGCTGGTGGAGGAACGCACGGACAAGGCGGCGCGGTTGCAGGTGGTGGAGCTCACGCGCCGCGCGGACATCCTCGGTGGTCCCTGGGACAGCGACACGACGTCCCCCTCTCTGGAACAGCTCGACGATCCGGCCGCCTCCGGCGTCCCGGTGCTCGCCAAGCGTCTGGTCGTGGACCTGGGAACGGTCGCGGGGGTACCCGGAAAGATCGAGGGCATCGCGCGCGTGGACCACGACACACTCGCGCTGATCAACGACAACGACTTCGGGATGACCGACGGGGCGGGCGCGTTCGACGCGCAGGGCCGCCTGGTGGACAGCGGTATCGAGACGACGGTCACCTACGTACGGCTGCCGCACGGGATCTGACCTCAGGATCCTTTTCGTCGGGCACGCGTGCGTGAGTCGCGAAACGGCGTCCACGCGCGCGTGCCCAACACCTCAGCGGCCTACGGCGGCGCGCCGTTCCCTAGGTCGGGAGGAGCGACTGCAGGTCGCTCGGCAGGATGCTGCGCAGATCACTCGGCAGCTCCGAGGGCAAGGACGAAGGTAGGGACGAGGGCAGGGACGAAGGCAGCTCGCTGGGCAGCTCGGACGGAATGCTCAGCGACGGGGACGACGATCCCTGAGTGCCGCCACTCTCGGTGGACCCCTTCTTGTCGGGCGTGTCGCTGCCGCCACGGACCATCAGCACCACGGCGACGACAGCCACAACGGCCACGAGCGCGGCGAGCGCGAGGAACAGCGGGGTGCGGCGCCGCCCTCCACCGGGGCCTCCCGGACCACCGGGAAATCCAGAGGGAGGCTCGGGACCGTCACCCCCCGGAGGGGGGCCGTAGCCCTCGAAAGGGGGACCTTGGTCTCCCGGAGGAGGCCCGTAGTCTCCAGGCGGCGGGCCGAAGCCACCGTTTCCCGGAGGGGGTGTGTTTCCTGGCGGCCGGGGAGGCTGGGGCGGTAAGGGCGGGGTGGCCATACCGTCAAGACTCGCCTCGAACCGGTCATGGGGCGACCCCTGTGCCGAAGTTGATACGCACTCATGCCGTGGATCGCATGATTCCGGAGCATTCCCCGCCGGGTCCGCGCAGCGAGATGTGAGGCCCGGCCCGCCAGGAGACGGGCCGGACCTCACCGGGGCACGATCAGCCCCGCGCGCCCAGCAGGTGGTCCATGGCGAGCTGGTCCAGCCGCTCGAAGGCCATCCCGCGCGCCGCGGCCGCCTCCACATCGAACTCCTCGAAGGCCGCACGGTCCGCGAGCAGCCCCGTCAGGCCGTCTGCCGCGGTGGGCTGCGCCAGTTCGTCGAGGCGCGACGCGCGCAGCGCCTCCTGGACCTCGGGGTCGGCACGGAAGGCGGCCGTACGCTCCCGCAGGATCAGGTAGTTGCGCATGCAGCCTGCTGCCGACGCCCACACCCCGTCGAAGTCCTCGGTCCGCGGGGGCTTGAAGTCGAAGTGCTTCGGCCCCGCGTACCCGGCGCTCTCCAGGAGGTCGACCAGCCAGAACGCGGAGCGCAGGTCACCGGCACCGAAGCGCAGGTCCTGGTCGTACTTGATGCCGGACTGGCCGTTGAGGTCGATGTGGAAGAGCTTGCCGGCCCACAGGGCCTGCGCGATGCCGTGCGGGAAGTTCAGCCCGGCCATCTGCTCGTGGCCCACCTCGGGGTTGACGCCGTACATTTCCGGGCGCTCCAGGCGCTCGATGAAGGCGAGCGCGTGGCCGACGGTGGGAAGCAGGATGTCGCCGCGCGGCTCGTTCGGCTTCGGCTCGATCGCGAACTTGAGGTCGTAACCCTGGGAGATCACGTACTCACCGAGGAGGTCGAAGGCCTCCTTCATGCGGTCGAGGGCGACGCGCACGTCCTTGGCGGCGCCGGACTCGGCACCCTCACGGCCGCCCCAGGCGACATACGTCTGCGCGCCGAGTTCGACCGCGAGGTCGATGTTGCGGATCGTCTTGCGCAGCGCGTAGCGACGCACGTCCCTGTCGTTCGCGGTGAACGCGCCGTCCTTGAAGACGGGGTGCGTGAACAGGTTGGTGGTGGCCATCGGCACCCGCATGCCGGTCGCGTCCAGGGCCTGGCGGAAGCGCTTGATGTGCGACTCGCGCTCGCTGTCCGAGGACCCGAACGGAATCAGGTCGTCGTCGTGGAAGGTCACACCGTGGGCGCCGAGCTCGGCCAGGCGCTGCACCGACTCGACGGGGTCCAGGGCGCGCCGGGTGGCGTCGCCGAACGGGTCCCTTCCCTGCCAGCCGACGGTCCACAGGCCGAAGGTGAACCTGTCCTCGGGGGTGGGCTGGTAGTTCATGCCGCGGCTCCTTGCTAGCTCCGACTATTTCGTCATGGCGGTTAACAAATTAGTATGCGGAGGCATCTCTGGGAAGAGACGAAATGCGAAACCTGGGCCACACCGGTCCGCAAACCCCATCACCAGGACAGATCCCGCGGAGCCGCGGAAGAGGGAGAGCCCGATGTCAGCAGCCGAGGGTCCGCTCGTCGTCGGGGTGGACACATCCACCCAGTCCACCAAGGCCCTGGTCGTCGACTCGTCGACCGGACGGGTGGTGGCGAGCGGGCAGGCGCCGCACACCGTCTCCACCGGGGCGGGTCGCGAGAGCGACCCGCGGCAGTGGTGGGACGCGCTCCGCGAGGCGCTGCACCAGTGCGGCGAGGCGGCTCACGAGGCCGCCGCGGTGTCGATCGGCGGCCAGCAGCACGGGCTCGTCACTCTCGACGCCCAGGGTGATCCCGTACGCCCGGCCCTGCTGTGGAACGACGTGCGCTCGGCGCCACAGGCACGTCGGCTGGTCGAGGAGCTGGGCGGCCCGAAGGCCTGGGCCGAGCGCACCGGCAGCGTGCCCGGCCCCTCCTTCACGGTCACGAAGTGGGCCTGGCTGGCCGAGCACGAACCCGACGCCGTCCGAGCGACCGCGGCCGTACGGCTGCCCCACGACTACCTCACCGAACGCCTCACGGGAGAGGGCACGACCGACCGCGGCGATGCCTCCGGTACCGGCTGGTGGGCGTCCGGTACGGAGAGGTACGACGACGAAGTCCTCGCGCACGTCGGACTCGACCCGGCGCTGCTCCCCCGTATCGCCCGGCCCGGCGAGGTGGCCGGAACCGTGCACGCCCGCGATGAGCTGCCCTTCTCCAAGGGCACGCTGGTCGCCGCCGGCACCGGTGACAACGCCGCCGCCGCGCTCGGCCTCGGACTGCGCCCCGGCACCGCCGTACTGAGCCTCGGCACCTCCGGCACGGTGTACGCCGTCTCGACACGGCGCCCCGCCGACCCGACCGGCACCGTCGCGGGCTTCGCCGACGCACGCGGCGACTGGCTTCCGCTGGCCTGCACCTTGAACTGCACGCTCGCCGTCGATCGTGTCGCCGCGCTGCTGGGCCTCGACCGCGAGGCGGTCGAACCGGGCGCGGGCGTGACGCTGCTCCCCTACCTGGACGGCGAGCGCACCCCGAACCTGCCCCATGCCTCGGGGCTGCTGCACGGCCTCAGGCACGACACGACGGGCGGCCAGCTGCTCCAGGCGGCGTACGACGGCGCGGTCCACTCGCTCCTCGGCGCCCTCGACCTGGTGCTCGACCCGGACGCGGACCGCTCCGCGCCGCTGCTGCTCATCGGCGGGGGTGCCCGGGGAACGGCTTGGCAGCAGACCGTCCGCCGGCTGTCGGGACGTCCGGTTCAGGTGCCCGAGGCCAAGGAACTGGTCGCGCTGGGCGCCGCCGCGCAGGCCGCGGGCCTGCTGACCGGCGAGGACCCGGCCGCGGTGGCCCGCCGCTGGGGAACGGCCCACGGGCCGGTGCTCGACGCCGTGGACCGGGACGAGGAGACGCTCGCCAGGATCGCCGGGGTACTCTCCGACGCGGCCCCGCTCCTGGAACGGGAACCGAACAAGGACTGAGCGAGCACTGAGCGAGCGCGGACGAGGACAGCCCCTAGTGGGACCGGCCGGACGAGGACTGACGGAGGCATGACCGCACCACTGCACGAGGCCCACCCGACCGGTTCCGGCCGTCGACTGCCCGACACCCAACAGGGCATGCGCCGCCGCAACCTCTCCCGTGTCATGCACACCGTGAGTGCGGAGGGGCCGCTGTCGCGTGCCGCCGTCGCCTCGCGCATCGGTCTGACGCGGGCGGCGGTCTCGACGCTGGTGGACGAGCTGATCCGCTCGGGGCTCCTCGAAGAGCTGGGCCCCGAGCGGCCCGGACGGGTGGGGCGACCGGGCTCGGCACTCGCCGTCAGCGGACACGGCCCCACCGGGATAGGCGCGGAGGTGGGCGTCGACCATCTGGCGGTGTGCGCCGTCGATCTGCGCGGTGACGTACGGGCACGGGCGGTGCGGCACGGCACGAACCGCGGACGGCCGCCCGAGCCGGTGCTGCAGGAGCTGACCGCGCTGGTGCGGCAGGTCGTCGCCGAGGCCGAACGGGAGGGGCTGTGGCCCGCGGGCCTCGCGGTCGCGGTGCCCGGCCTGGTGGCCCGCGACGACCGGACCGTGGTCCGTGCCCCCAACCTCGACTGGCATGACACGGATCTCGGCGCGCTGTTGCCCGGGGACCTCCCGCTGACCGTGGACAACGAGGCCAACTTCGGCGGTCTGGCGGAACTGTGGCTCGGCGATGCCACCCCACGTGACTTCCTGCATGTGTCCGCGGAGATCGGCATCGGTGCGGCCGTGGTCGTGGACGGACGGTTGCTGCGCGGAACCCGCGGTTTCGCGGGCGAGTTGGGGCATGTGCCGGTGTGGCCGGACGGGCCTCCTTGCCCGTGCGGCGGACGGGGCTGCCTCGAGCAGTACGCGGGTGAGGAGGCCGTGCTGCGCGCGGCCGGTCTGGAGCCGCGTGAGGACCGGGTCGGGCTGCTGGCCGAGCGTGCCGCCCAGGGCGACGCGGAGGTACGGCGTGCCCTGCGCGACGCCGGGACCGCGCTCGGGATCGCACTCACGGGCGCGGTCAACCTCCTCGATCCGGAGACGGTCGTGCTGGGTGGAGCGCTGGCCGGTCTCGCACCGTGGCTGCTTCCTTCGCTGGAGGGCGAGTTGGCGCGGCGCACGGCGGGCCCCGCCTGCGCCGTGTCCGTGTCACCTCTGGGGCCCGAGGGGCCACTGCTGGGGGCCGCCCACTCGGTGGTGCGGGCGGTGCTCGACGATCCGGCGGGGTTCGCGGAGCGGGCGTAGCGCGGTCATCGCCGTCGTGACGGTCACGACGGTCACGACGGTCATCACAGCTATCGCGGCCATCGCGGTCGACGGCGCGGTACTCAGGGTCCCTTTCCCCCTCACGGGTGACCACGTTGTCCACAGTCCCGGAGTTGTCCACCGACGAACGCCGTGCCCTCCCGCCCAACCGGCAAGCGCCGTACCGTAATTCACGCGAGGCGCAGCCGTCGGGCCGATGGCCGGCTGTCCGGGCGAATCGGGGGATCGGGGGGTTCAGATGTCGGGGGAGACGGTTCCGGGACTGCGGCGCGAGGCTGTTGGGCTGCGGGAGGTCCTGTTCCAGAGCATCACGGCCATGGCGCCGGCCGCGGCGGTCGCCGCGTCCATTCCGTCGGGCGCGGCCTTCGCGGGTGGCAGTCTGCCCCTTTCCGTGCTGATAGCCCTCGTCGCCTGCCTCTTCACCGCGTCCTGTGTGGCCGAGTTGGCACGACAGTTGCCCACCGCGGGCTCGGTGGTCACGTACGCGGCCCAGGGACTGCACCCGGCCGTGGGGTTCCTAGTCGGCTGGGGCTATGTGTTCGTCGAGGCGCTGGTGCCACCGCTGCTGCTCCTGCAACTCGGGTTCACCACGGCGGGCACACTGCATCAGGAATGGTCCTCCTTCCCGGACGACCTGTGGTGGCCGTGGTCGCTCGCGGGCGCGGCGATCATCGCGGTCGCCGGATACTTCGGAGTGCGCGCCTCGGCCCGCTTCGGCACCGTCCTCGGCGTCTTCGAGGTGCTGGTCTTCCTCGTCTTCGCGATATGGCTGATCGCCAGGGCCGGGGGCGATAACACGCTGTCGGTCTTCGGGACCTCGCACACGGCCGAGGGGTACGAAGGCGTCAGTGGTGTGTTCGCGGGATCGGTCTACACGGTGCTGGCCTTCGCCGGATTCGAGGCGGCGGCACCACTCGCCGAGGAGACGAAGGATCCCCGCCGGACCATGCACCGCGCGGTCCTCGGCGCGGCGCTGGGGATCGGTCTCTTCTACGTCCTCACCACGTACGCCATGTCGGTGTACTTCGGCCCCGACCGCTTCGGGGGCTTCGGAGCCTCCGGCGCGGCGTCCTGGGAAGGCGTGGCCCGCGCTTCCTTCGGCCTGTTCTGGGTGCTGGTGTTCCTGGCGGTGGTCAACTCCACGATCGCCAACGCCAACGCCTGCGCGACGGTCTCGACCCGTACGGCCTTCGCCCTGGCCCGGATCAAGGTGTTCCCGCGGCTCTTCGCGCACGTGCATCCGAGGCACCGCTCTCCCGTCGCCGGCGTCGCCGCGCAGTGCGGCGTGGCGGTCGCGGCTGTGCTGGGCCTCGGTCTGTACTACGACCCCGTCACGGCGTTCCTGCTGCTCGCGACGGTGATCGTCACGGTCGTCATCGGCGTGTACATCGTGGTGAACCTCGCCTGTGCGGGCTATTTCCTGCGCCGCAGACGCGAGTTGCTCAAACCGGTGCGGCATCTGCTCTTCCCTCTGCTGGGCATCGTCGCCTTCGTGCCCGCGCTGCTGACGGCCGCGGGCCTGCCCGTCTTCGACTTCGTTTCCGAACTCACCGCGCCCGTTTCGTATGCGGGACCGGTTGTCGGAGTCTGGATGGCGGCCGGGGTCGTGGTATTGATCGTCCTGTCGCGCCGCTATCCCGGGCGGATAGCCGAGACCACCCGTGTCCACCTCGACGAGACCTCCTCCCCCGAGTCCCCCGACCTTCGGCAGAGCGGAGCCGTGCAGCCATGAGTGACCCCCGCATCCTGACCGTGCGCCCCGAACCGGGCGAATACGCCTGGACGTTCGGCGGCGCGCCGCCCGTGGCACGCATCGCGCCGGGCACCGTCCTCGATCTGTACACGGAGGACTGCTTCGCCGGGCGGGTGCGCTCGGAGAAGGACCTGGTGTCCGAGGTGTGCGAGTTCCCGTTCCTCAATCCGCAGACCGGCCCCTTCCATGTGGAGGGCGCGGAGCCGGGCGACACCGTGGCGGTGCACTTCGTGTCGATCGAGCCCGCTCGGGACTGGGCGGCCTCGACGACGGTCCCGCTGTTCGGCGCGCTCACCTCCACGCACACCACGGCCACGCTGCAGCCTCCGCTGCCGGAGACCGTGTGGATCTGGCAGCTCGACCGGGAGCGGCGCACCGCCCTGTTCAGCGCCCGGGACAGCGACATCCGGATCGAGTTGCCCATGGACCCGATGCACGGCACCGTCGGAGTGGCGCCCGCGAACCTCGAGGTGCGCTCCGCGCTGGTGCCCGACGCGCACGGCGGGAACATGGACACTCCGGAGATGCGGGTCGGCGTCACCTGTTTCCTCGGGGTGAACGTCGAGGGCGCCCTGTTGAGCCTCGGTGACGGGCATGCCCGGCAGGGCGAGGGCGAGACATGTGGTGTGGCCGTCGAGTGCGCGATGAACACGGTGGTGATCGTCGAGTTGCTCAAGGGAGTCGCCACCCCTTGGCCGCGCATCGAGTCCGATACGCACATCATCTCGACCGGCTCGGCACGCCCGCTGGAGGACGCGTTCCGCATATCGCAGCTCGACCTGGTGCAGTGGTTGGTGCGCGACTACGGGTTCAGCGAGCTGGACGCCTACCAGTTCGCGACCCAGGCGGTCGAATCGCCGCTCGCCAACGTCTGCGACACCAACTACACGTGCGTCGCCAAGATCCGCAAGGAGTGGCTGCCCGCGCGCGAGACACACCGCGGCCTGCACGCGCGACTGCGTGACACCGCCGCGACGCTGCGACGCTGAGCGCGGCTGCCCTCGTCCCCCATCACCGAAAGGCAACTCCCCCATGGAACGGGCCAGATCATTCCCGAGCCGGCGACGCCTGCTCAAGGGCGGCGCCGCCCTCGCCGCCCTCCCCTACGCGTTACTTCCCGGCACACAGGCGACGGCGGAGACGGCGGCCGTCGACTATCCGCTCGCCGAATGGGCACCGGCGAGCACCTCCAACTACACGGCGTCCAGTCGGCCGACGGCCTATCCGCTCGACTACGTGGTCATTCACGTCACGCAGGAGACCTTTCCCAGGACCGTGGCCATCTTCCAGAACCCCCAGAAGCAGGTGTCCGCGCACTACCTCGTGCGATCGGCCGACGGGCATGTCGCCCAGTGCGTCAGGGAGCGCGACATCGCCTGGCACGCGGGGAACTGGGACTACAACACCCGCAGCATCGGCATCGAACACGAGGGCTGGGTGGACCGGCCCGCCTATTTCACCAACGCGCTCTACGAGGAGTCCGCCAAGCTGACGGCGGCGATCTGCGCGAAGCACGGCATCCCCAAGGACCGGGCTCACATCATCGGCCACTACGAGGTACCGGGCACCGACCACACGGATCCGGGGCCGAACTGGGACTGGACGCGGTACATAAAGCTCGTCAACTTCGCCTGACGGAGCGCCCGCCGCGGCTCCCCCGACGACCCACGCCCATGTGAGCGCCGCGTGAGGAGCTCCGTCACGGTGCTTGTCCGCGCCCGCACCGGGAGTGACGATGGTCTCAGCCGCATCGCCTACCGGGAGGCCGAGTTGACCGAACCGTGGGTGGCCCTCGAACCAGGAGCCGATCCCGTCGAGCGGGTGCGGATACTGCGCCGCGCGCACGAGGCGTTCACCGAGGCGGGCACGGTGCCTCGCCCTGTGCGCTCCGTGGTGGCCGATTCATGGCGGCGATCGGCACGGGCCGGCGTCGCACCGGACGGCACGGCACGGGTGGAGCTCACGGACGGCGACCTGGGCTCCTACCGGGCGGAGCATCCGCTGGCCCGGGTGATGCCGCTCTTCCGGGAGCTCATGGGGACGTTCGCGGCGGACGGCGAGCACCTTCTCGCGGTGTGCGACGCGCAGGGCCGGCTGTTGTGGGTCGAGGGACACCCGGCGACGCGACGGCAGGCGGGGCGGATGAACTTCGTACCGGGCGCGCGGTGGTCGGAGACCTCGGTCGGCACCAACGCGCCGGGAACGGCGGTCGCCGTGGACCGACCGGTGCAGGTGTTCGCGGCCGAGCACTTCATCCGCCGGGTCCAGCCCTGGACGTGCGCCGCGGCGCCGGTGCACGATCCGCGCACGGGGCGGGTGCTCGGCGCGGTGGACATCACGGGCGGGGACGGGCTCGCGCATCCGCACAGTCTCGGTTTCGTGCAGGCGGTGGCGCGGGCCGCCGAGTCCCAGTTGGCACTGCTCGCACCGGCGGAAGCAGCGGCCGACACGGTCGAGCTGACCGCGCTCGGCCGCGACGAGGCCCAACTGGTGGCGGGCGGCCGGAAGGTCAGGCTCAGCCGCAGGCACAGCGAGATCCTGGTGCTGCTCGCAAGACACCCGGAGGGGCTCTCGGGCGACGAGTTGCTGTGCGCGCTGTACGAGGACGAGTCCGTGACGCCGGTGACCCTGCGCGCCGAGCTGACCCGACTGCGCCGGCTGCTCGGCCCCGGCCTGCTGGGCTCGCGGCCCTACCGGCTGACGGCGCCGGTCGAGTCCGACGTGGCGGTCGTCGAACGGCGGCTCGATACGGGTGCGGTCACGGCGGCCGCGGCGGCGTACGCCGGTCCGCTGCTGCCGGGTTCGGGGGCCCCGGCCGTGGTGCGGTTGCGGCGCCGCCTCGCCGACGGGCTGCGTACGGCGCTCATCGCGCGTCGCGACCCCGACCTGTTGGCGGACTGGGCGCGCGCCCCGTGGGGTGAGGACGACCTCGACGTATGGCGGGCGCTGGCCGCCGTACGCCCGACGGCGACGGTGCGGGCCCGACTGGAGGAACTGGAGCGCGAACAGGCCGCGCCACCGGGCCGACCGTACCCCGCGGCGCTCGCGGCGCGGCGTCGGTCGGTTGCCGGGCAGGGCCGACCTGCTTCGTCCGCAACGTCGTTGCAACGTCCGCGCTCCTAGCCTCGCGGCGAGAGCTGTCCAACGGCGGGCAGCGCTTCTCCGGGAGGCAGACCAGCATGACCCGTTACGCGGCGCCCGGCACCGAGGGCGCGATCGTCTCCTACCAGGCGCGTTACGACCACTTCATCGGCGGCGAGTACGTGCCGCCGGCTCGTGGGCAGTACTTCGAGAATCCGAGTCCGGTGAACGGACAGCCGTTCACGGAGGTCGCGCGGGGCACCGCCGAGGACGTGGAGCGCGCGCTGGACGCGGCGCACGCGGCCGCGCCCGGCTGGGGCCGCACCTCCGTCACCGCGCGAGGCGACATCCTGCTGAAGATCGCCGACCGGATGGAGGCGAACCTGGAGAAGCTGGCGGTCGCCGAAAGCTGGGAGAACGGCAAGCCGGTACGCGAGACCCTGGCCGCCGACATCCCGCTGGCCATCGACCACTTCCGCTACTTCGCGGGGGCGATCCGCGCCCAGGAGGGTTCGCTCGGCGAGGTCGACGACGACACCGTCGCGTACCACTTCCACGAGCCGCTCGGGGTCGTCGCGCAGATCATTCCCTGGAACTTCCCGATCCTGATGGCGGTCTGGAAACTCGCCCCGGCGCTGGCGGCGGGCAACGCGGTCGTCATCAAGCCCGCCGAGCAGACCCCGGCGTCCATTCACTACTGGATGAGCCTGATCGCGGACCTGCTGCCGCCGGGCGTCGTCAACATCGTCAACGGCTTCGGCGTGGAGGCGGGCAAGCCGCTCGCGTCCAGCCCGCGGGTGGCGAAGGTGGCGTTCACGGGTGAGACCACGACCGGGCGGCTGATCATGCAGTACGCCTCGGAGAACATCAAGCCGGTCACGCTGGAGCTCGGCGGCAAGTCCCCGAACATCTTCTTCGACGACGTCTGGGCGCAGAACGACGACTTCCGGGACAAGGCGCTCGAGGGCTTCACGATGTTCGCCCTCAACCAGGGCGAGGTCTGCACCTGCCCGTCACGGGCGCTCGTCCAGCGCGGTCACTACGGCGAGTTCATGGAGGCGGCGGTCGCCCGCACCGAGCTGATCAAGCCGGGCCATCCGCTCGACACCGACACGATGATCGGTGCGCAGGCCTCCAACGACCAGTTGGAGAAGATCCTCTCCTACCTGGACATCGGTCGGCAGGAGGGCGCCAGGATCCTCACCGGTGGCGAACGTATCGAGCACGACGGTGAGTTGAAGGGCGGCTACTACGTCCAGCCGACGATCTTCGAGGGTGACAACCGGATGCGGATCTTCCAGGAGGAGATCTTCGGCCCGGTCGTCTCGGTCACGTCGTTCGATGACTTCGACGACGCCATCAAGACCGCCAACGACACGCTGTACGGCCTCGGGGCCGGCGTATGGACGCGCGACATCAACACCGCGTACCGCGCGGGCCGTGCGATCCAGGCGGGGCGGGTGTGGACGAACTGCTACCACGCCTACCCCGCGCATGCGGCGTTCGGCGGCTACAAGCAGTCCGGCATCGGCCGCGAGACGCACAAGATGATGCTGGAGCACTACCAGCAGACGAAGAACCTTCTGGTGAGCTACTCGCCGAAGAAGCTGGGCTTCTTCTAGGCACAGCAAAAGGGGCGCCTGACCAGGGAAGATTCCCGTCAGGCGCCCCTCTCGGTGCGCAATCAAGCGGCGAGTCGAAACGCGCCCTTACTCCCGATATCTCCCACCGCTGTCCCACCTCTGACCAGCAGTTCCGGGGCATTTCCGGGCCAAGGTTCCGCTAACTCTCCCTCTGCTGCATCATCCGCCGGGCCCTCCCAGCGCTCCATGGAGGCCTCGATCAGCCGGTTGGCGTGGTTCCTCGTTTCGGCGAGGAACTTGGCGTAGTAGCGGAAGAGGACCTGGATGCTCTGGCCTGCTCGGCGCGCGCACTCCGCTGGATCGACCCCGGAGGCCAACCAGAACGAGATGCCGGCGTGGCGCAGGTCGTAAGGGCGCTTGGCCAGCTCCAGGGAGTGCTCGTCCAGAGTAAGAGCGGCCTCGCGAGCGCGCCCCCAGGTGATGCCGTACGCCGAGGCATCGATGTAGTTTCCCGCCGCGTTGCGGAACACACGTCCATCGGGAGCAACTCCGAACTGTCGCATGTGTTCGCGCAACATGCGGACGAGGACGGGAGGAATCGGGACCGGTCGCGTGGCCCTGGCTGCACGGCGCTTCAGAGAGTGGATCTCGTGTACTGCACCATCGTCTGTCCACTCCTTACCGGCGGTCACGACGCCGCCCTTCAAGTTCAGAAGTCCCCAGCCACTCGCCGGAAGCCGACACTGTGACTTCTGGAGGTGGATGACCTCCGCCGGGCGCATGGCGGCGTAGTACATGCAACCGAAGAAGGCGTACAGGTGAGGGCCGCGACCAGGCAGGGCCTTCACAGCAGACAGCAGTCGGGCGACCTGAACGGGGTTCGGCACGCAGTCGGGGTCGACCTCATCGTCGACTTCTGGCGCCGACCAGCGAAGACCATTGAGCGGGTTGTGTGAGAAGTAGCCGCGTTCGACTGCTTCGCCGAACACCTCGTTGACCGCTGCTCTCTTTCGTTTCACGGTCTTCGCGGCAGCCGCTGTCCCATCGAGTTTCCGGCAGAGTCCGTCGAGCCCCCGCCTCAAGACATCCGGCTCCTCCAGTTCACTGACAGGCAGCGAGTGGCGCTCCAGCCACTTGAGTGCGGCTTGCCACTCTTCTCGGGGATCGTCCTGCCACGCCTTCTTGTTGAAGGCCCACGAGTACAGGGCTCGACGTAGCACGCGAGGTTCCCGGTAGACAGCGCCTCCCTCGACGAACATTGGGGTAATCGTGGCCAGGGCCTCTGCGATCGTGCGGCGAGTGTTTCCTGGAGTCCGCTCCCACCTCCGCTCAACATATTCCCTAGCGAGGACGTACCACGTCGTACGTTGCCTTAGAGCGCGTATCTCGGAGGCCGGCAGACCAGACTGCGTATCGAATGGTTCGCCGTCGCGAGCGGCGGCCATCAGCTTGGACCGTCGGCTGTCCGCGAGCCCCTTGGTTCGAAAGGACTCGGAGTTCTCTTTGGCGTTGACCGTCCAGCGGACCTCGAAGCTGGAGGGACGATCGGTCCGCTCGCGTATCTCCCAGAACCGGACTTTGTAACTCATCGCCATTCAGGCGTATCCCTTTCACACGCTTGCCACCATGCATCCAAGTCGGCGCGGCGGCAGCGTAGTTCGCCGTTAGGCAGCTTGATCATTCGGGGGGCCTGGCCTCTGGCACGCAAGCGGTAGAAGGCCGATGGACTCATGCGGATCTCTTGCAGGACCTCGGCAAGCTTGAGTGCAGGGGGACGAGCCATTGATGTCTTCCTTGAACTTGGGAGTCGTCATACGCCACGCGCGGCTCCACCTCTACGTACAGCCGCCACGAACGACATCAATGATCTGCAGGATCCCCGGTTTCGATAATCGGGAATCGTGGGCTATGGTGCTCGCGCCGTCCTGCAAGAGTGTCTTGCTGGCGACTGGGTAAGTGCGGCCTCAACTAAAGAGAGCTCCTCATCGGGTATCCCGGCGGGTCTCTTACCAACCTCGCACTGACGGGGTTTTGTACGTTGACATAGCTCCCGAAGGAGATTCCAGTCTTTCGTGTCTGCCGTGGGCGAATTACGATTCGACCTGACTACTCCAACTAGAGCTCCCGGCCCCGACGGCTGGCCCCACGACACCGATTCCTACGGACGTCGCACAGCCCGGTGCGACGCCGGCATCTGGTCCGTTCCGTAAAATTCCGCAGCTGCCAGTTGGCGGTGCTCTTGGCGTACGCCTCTACCCAGAGCGGGCGTTGACCGACCGGGAGCGGCTGTGGCATACCCCTCGCCGCGAAGCCGCCATTTCACTGGGTGCCCAGCGACAAGGTCCCATGGGCGGCAGCCAGGCCAAGGGACCACAGGCGTCACGGAAGGAGCCGAAGAGCCAGAGTCT
Organism: Streptomyces sp. GbtcB7; assembly: GCF_019091445.1. Classification (NCBI taxonomy): domain Bacteria; kingdom Bacillati; phylum Actinomycetota; class Actinomycetes; order Kitasatosporales; family Streptomycetaceae; genus Streptomyces; species Streptomyces sp. GbtcB7. The sequence continues at coordinate 130,344 of NZ_JAGXJM010000022.1, read as the reverse complement.
ACTGACCGCCGTCAGACCAATCTCCCATCCAGGTCAGGTGGTCGGGGTGCACTAGGGCGTGTGTCAAAAGTGGATCTAGACCGTGAGATGATCTTGGTTCGTGAGGCGTGGAGACCTGACGGACGAGCAATGGGCAGTGCTGGAGCCGCTGTTGCCCAAAGGTAAGAAGCCTGGTCGGCCGTCGGTATGGACCAGGCGGCAGTTGATCGACGGCATACGGTTCAGGGTCCGCACCGGCGTCCCATGGCGGGACCTGCCGCAGCAGTACGGGCCATGGGGCCGGGTGTACGACCTCTTCCGCCGCTGGCAGCGCAGCGGCACCTGGCACCATGACTTCGCCGCTCTCCGGACCCGGGCGGACGCGAAAGACCTGATCACCTGGGACATCAACGTCGACGCCACGATCGTCCGTGCCCACCAGCACGCTGCTGGAGCACGCAAAAGGGGGACTTACAGAAGGAGCCTCCCGGCGGCATATCCGTCGAACCGGCCGACCACGGGCTCGGACGCTCGCGCGGCGGCCTGACCACCAAACTCCATCTGGCCGTCGAACAGCGGCAAAAGCCCATGTCCATGGTGATCACCGCCGGACAGCGGGGTCACTCCCCGCAGTTCGAGGCTGTTCTGGAGCGTGTCCAGGTGCCCCGCCTGGGTCCCGGCCGACCGCGCACTCTGCCGAGGCGGGTTCGTGCCGACAAAGCGTACGCCTCCCGCAAGAAACGCGCCTACCTGCGTCGTCGCGGCATCCGCTGCACCATCCCGGACAAGGCCGATCAGGCACTCAACCGCAAGAAACGCGGCTCGCGTGGTGGCCGACCCCCGAAGTTCGACCCGGTATACTACCGCGAGCGCCACGCGGTCGAGTGCGGCATCAACCGGCTAAAAAGGAACCGCGCCGTGGCCACGAGATACGAGAAGCTCGCCGTCCGCTACGAGGCGACCGTCCTCGTAGCAGCCATCAACGAGTGGCTGTGACCGAGCAGAATGCTGCCGCTCGCTGCCCGTGCAGGCGCTGACGCCCCGACGGTGACCGACGTCGGCGTCATGGGCTCGGCGGTGCTGCGGTGACTGCCGCGCCCCACGTCACCGCACGGTGGATGCGTCCTGCGGCACCTGCGCTTGGGCGGCCGAATCCTCGAAACACGCGACGATGAGCACTTCCCGGACGCGGAACTCGTCTGGGCGAAGCTCCTCATAGGCGGCGCGGAGAATCACGGGGCCGTGGTGCTGCAGGTCCTTGGCACACAGATAGCACTGCCCAGACCGGAGACTCTGGATGCGTTCGGTGCCCCAGAGTTCCTCCTCGCCATGACTGGCCGCCACCGCGTTGCCGTAGTGGTAGATCACCCCCTTCTGATCGTCCAGGGCGAACCTGTGGTCCCACACCTCCTTTCCCGTACGGCGATCGATCAGACAGTAGACGGCTGCATCAGCCGTCACCTCTGTGTGCAGTTCGAAGTCCTCAGCAGGGCGCTTCATCGTCACCCTGTGCGGCAGCGGACCGAACTGGCGGTCGATGGTAGACCGGGAGACACGTGTGATCTCCTGAATGCGGGTCTTGCTGACTCCGGCGGCAAGAGCGGCTTGCACGAGGGGGTCACGCTGGTCGCGCAGCGCCGCCCATCCCGCGAGAGCGCGTTCAGCGTCCCCCGCTTCCCCGTCCGCCTGAGCTGTGAAGTCCGCCGGCGCGAGGCGCGCTGCGGCTTCCCGAGCGTGGCGCGCCTGCTGGGTAGCGGCGGCGAGCGAGGAGGCAGTCGCTTCGGCTTCGACCTCATATTGCGCATCAACGGCCGCCCGGCGAGCCCGCCAGAAGGCAGCTGCGTCGTCACTCGGGCTGTCGGATGGCACCATCGGCCGCCCATCGAGCTCGGTGGCGTAGTCGTACATCGCAGTGGCGATCCCTCGCCGCCGGTGATCGGGATGCACCTCGGGCACGCCCTCCATCGCTCCGGGACAGGTGGGATGCTCCCCGAAGTACATTGCCCCGACGTACTGCCCGTCGCCGGTGACCGCATGCATCTGCCGATCGCCGTCCTCGTAGGGCGGTTCCACATAGAGAGAGAACCATCCGCGGTCCTGGACACGCTCGATCCGCGGCCGCTCACGGTCCCAGCTCTCCTGACGATGACGCCACCGCACAGGATCGCCGGACGACCCACGCTCGGCACTGGCAGTAGCAGCGCTCACTTCAACACCTTCCATGTATCGAACGATACATGCATCGTTCGATACATGGAAGGCGTGAGACCCGGCTTTCGACACACGCCCTAGGGCCACGACCCAATGTCGTCGCGCAGCTTGAGGCAGATGACAACCGACACGTACCTGTGGACCTTGCCTGTCTGAGTCCGGGTGATCTCGGCCGCCGAAGGCGGTCTAGATACAATGCCGCTGTTTTAGTTGCGGGCGTACGCTGCTGCGTAGTGCTTCCCGGGGGTGGTGCGGGTGTCTGCGGATGTCGGCGAGTTATCGGGGCTGGGGCTGCTGACCTGGGTGTATCGGCCTGGGTTGGTGGATCGTGTGGTGGCTGCCTGTGGTCGTGCGGAGCATCGTAGACGTCTGCTGCCGGCCCGGCTGGTGGTGTATTTCGTGCTCGCCCTTGCCCTGTTCTCGCCGGCTCCGTATCTGGAGGTGATGCGGCACCTGGTCGAGGGCCTGCGGAGCCAGGGGCTCTTGGGCGAGTGGCGCATCCCTGCGAAGTCGTCACTGTTTCGGGCCCGCCAACGCCTGGGATCGGAGCCGTTGCGGGTGCTGTTTGCCACGACCGCGAAGCCGATGGGCACCGAGGCCACTCCGGGTTGCTTCTGGCGAGGGATGCGGCTGCTGGCGGTGGACGGCACTTGCTGGGACGTGGCCGACAGTGCGGCGAATGAGGCCGCGTTCGGCCGTCCCGGAAACAGCCGCGGCCACGACAAGTCCGGCTTTCCCCAGGTGCGGATGGCATGCCTGATCGAGGTGGGCACCCATCTCGTGCTGGATGCGGAGCTGGCCGGCTGTCGCACCGGCGAAGTGACCCTGGTCAGCCGCCTGCCACGCTCCTGCGGGCCCGGCGAACTGGTCCTTGCAGACCGGGAGTTCCTCGGCGTGCCCATGTGGAGAGCCTTCACCGACAGCGGTGCCGATCTGTTGTGGCGGGTGCCCGCCAACCGGGTCCTGCCCGTGGAGCGGATGCTGCGGGACGGATCGTGGCTCTCGCGCATCCACGCCACCACCGACCGGGCGCACCGTGATCCGGTCCCGGTGCGGGTGGTGGCCTATCAGTTGCACGGCACCGGCCGCGAAGACGAGGACTACCGGCTGGTGACCACGCTGCTCGATGCCCGTCGCTATCCGGCCCGCCAGCTGGCTGCGCTCTATCAGGAACGCTGGGAGGTGGAGGCTGTCTTCGCCGAGCTCAAGACCCATCAACGCGGAGCCCGCGTCGTGCTCACCGGCAAGACGCCCGACGGTGTCCTGCAGCAGATCTGGGCCCACCTGCTGGTCCATCATGCGCTGCGTGAGCTGATGGTGAGAACCGCGGCCACCCGGGGCCTGGACCCGGACCGGGTCTCCTTCACCGAAACCCTGCGCTCCGCCCGGCGCAGCGTGACCGTCACGCCGGGCAGCTTTTCCCCCTGAGCTGCTGGTCAGAGCCCTTGTCCTGCTTCAGCACGACCTGCTCGAACGCCTCCTGCCACGCAGACGCTTGCGTAGTCAGCCCCACGTCGTCAAACGCAAGATGTCCAACTACCTGCTGAAACGGGCCGGACACCACGCCTGGCCCCAACCCACCCGCACCGGCGCCCGAGCAGTCCGCATCCAACGACCCCAACCCTCAACCACGTAAAGCAACGGCATGACTCTGTTGGTGATCTTGATTGCGCCGTGAGGCGCTGTTGGTTCGAGTGGAGGTGGAAGACCTGCACCAACGCCCCGTCGCAGCGGGGTTGTTGAAGCTGAGGGCAGTCTGATCCGGGTGGTGCCGGGGAGGACGGAAAGCGGCCCTGACAAAGCCGGGACGTGCCAGTACTGCCAGATGGTGGGGGTCCGGCGAGCGTGATGGAGAGGAGTACGCGAGGAACCGGCGTTTTACGTCTCTCAAACCGACACCGGCTCGAACCTGGTGGATCTGGGCCGGGCGTGGCGCGCATCCTGGTCAGCCTTCCGGGTGATCTGGAGAACTCCTGGGGCGGTATTCAAGAGCCGTCCGGGAGGCCGTGGGGAAGGTCTGCGGCGTACTCGCGGCGATGCCACAGGGACACAGTCGGGCTCCTCCTTCATCGAGCGAACCACAGTGAACACGGGAACCGTCCCGGTCCTTGCCCCGCATACCGCGTCCGGCGGTGGCTGCGGGGCTGAGTCCACCGACGACTGATCGGTCCGGGACGGGGCGGAGCCGCCGTAGTACTCCGAGGCCGGGAAAGCCGGTCACATGGGGAAGGGCGGCAGCAGTTTCGAGAAGGGAAGGATGCTGCAATGCCGGAAGATGCGCCGCCGAACGGCGGTGCTCCGTCGGCGGACCCCGAAGTGGGGCCCCGCCAGCGGGTATCGGAGATGCAGACCAAGCTTCACCGTTGGGCAGCGGCCGACCCCGGCCGCAGGTTCGACGACCTGTTCAACTTCGTGCACGACCCGGCCACCCTGCGCATCGCGTGGGACCGGGTCGCGGGCAATCAGGGGGCGCGGACTCCCGGAGTGGACGGCCGCACGGTCGTCTGGATCGAGTCCGAGATCGGCGTCCCCGCCTTCCTGGCCGAGGTGCGTGAGCGTCTCAAGGCACGGGCCTGGAGCCCGATGCCGGCGCGCGAACGCAAGATTCCCAAGCCAGGTGGCTTGGGGAAAGTCCGCAAGCTCGGGATTCCCCGGGTGGAGGACCGGTTGGTCCAGGCGGCACTGAAACTGGTGCTGGAGCCCATCTTCGAGGCCGACTTCGAGCCGGTCTCCTACGGGTTTCGGCCCGCCCGGCGGGCCCAGGACGCGATCGCTGAGATCCACTATTTCGGCACCCGAGGCTATCGGTGGGTGCTGGACGCGGATATCGAGGCGGCCTTCGACAACGTCTCGCACCGCGCCGCCATGGACGCGGTGCGGGCCAGGGTCAAGGACAAGCGCGTGCTGGAGCTGGTCAAGGCGTTCCTGAAGGCTGGTGTCCTCACCGAGGACGGCCAGTACCAGGACACCCACACCGGCACCCCGCAAGGCGGGATCCTCTCACCGTTGATCTTCAACATTGTCCTGTCGGTGCTCGACGAGCACCTGCACGGGCCGTGGAAGAACGGCGGGGAGCTGAGCACTGGCTCCCGGCGGGACCGACGTCGGTATCTGGGACTGCCCCGATGGAGGGCTATCCGTTACGCGGACGACTTCGTTGTCCTCGTGCACGGCACCCGCGACGACGTCGCAACACTGCGCGAAGACATCGCTCATGTGCTGGAACCTCTGGGCCTTCGGCTGTCACCGGCCAAGACCCAAATCGTGCACATGGCCGACGGGTTCGACTTCTTGGGGTTCCGCATCCAGTGGCGCCGCAAGCGAGGCACGAACAAGTGGTACGTCTACACCTTCATCGCCGACCGGCCCCTCCGGTCGCTGAAGGCGAAGATCCGTGCCCTGACACACAGGACGTCGCAACACCCTCCCAGGGACGTGCTGATCCGTCTCAACCAGATCATGCGCGGCTGGGCCAACTACTTCAAGCACGCAGTGGCGAAAGACACCTTCGGCAAACTGGAGTACTTCGTCTGGTGGCGAGTGGTCCGGTGGCTGAGAGCCCTGCATCGCTGGAGGTGGAAGGACGTCCGCCGGTGGCTCGCCGACCCCCGAGGGGGCTGGCGTCGCCCGCACGCGGACGGGATCGAACTATTCGACCTCCAAACGGTAACGGTCACCCGCTACCGCTACCGGGCGTCGAGGATCCCCAACCCCTGGACCGGAACCAACCACGCCTGACGACAGAGACCGTGGAGAGCCCGTTGCGTTGAGAGGCGCACGGCGGGTTCGGCGAGAGGTCCGGAGAAACGGACCGGGCGCAATCCCGGCACCGCGCTCCGGGCCTACTCAGCGTGGGTGCTGACAGTCGCTCCGGCCGGTGCTTCAGTGGAGACAGCGGGGCGGTGCCGAGGCCGAGGCGGGCCTGATGTCGTTGCAGCCAGGGGACTACCAGCGGATTCCGGCGCGGACCGTGCGCACGGCCTGGGCGGCCTGTCCGAAGGGGACCCCCGCGATGCTGGTGCGGGATCGCCTCGATGTGCTGTTCGGGGACGAGGAGTTCGCCGACCTCTATCCCGCTGATGGGCGGCCCGGGTTCTCGCCGGGTCAGCTGGCGCTGGTCTCGGTGCTGCAGTTCGCCGAGGACCTGTCGGACCGGGCGGCGGCCCAGGCGGTGCGCACTCGGATCGACTGGAAGTACGCCCTGGGCCTGGAGTTGGAGGACACCGGGTTCGATCACTCGCTCCTGTGCGACTTTCGGGCACGGCTGGTCGAGGGCGACGCGGCGGACCGGATGCTGCGTGTGATGCTCAAGCGGCTGACCGAGGCGGGGCTGCTGAAGTCCGGCGGGCGGCAGCGGACCGACGCGACGTATGTGCTGGCCGCGGTGCGGCGGCTCAGCCGACTGGAGCTGGCCGGGGAGAGCCTGCGGGCAGCCCTGGAGGAGCTGGCGGAGATCGCGCCGGGGTGGCTGCTGCCATTGATCGAACCCGAGTGGGACAAACGGTACGGACGGAAGATCGAGATCCGGAAAGTGTCCGGCGGACCGGAGGCCGTGATCGCGCGGGCGGAGGTCTTCGGACGGGACGGGCAGAAGGTGCTGGCCGCCCTGTGGTCCCGGGATGCCCCGCTCCGGCTGCGGACACTTCCCCAGGTGGAGATCCTGCGACAGGTGTGGGTTCACCACTATTACTGGGACGAGGAAGGACAGCTCCGCTGGCGTGACGGGCACGCGCTGCCACCGGCGAGTCTGCGCTTCGATTCCCCCTACGACACCGACGCGCACTACTGCACCAAGAACGGCACCGAGTGGAGCGGCTATCGCGTGCACTACACCGAGACCTGCGAGGAACAGCGGCCCGAGATCGTGGTGCACGTGGCCACCACGATCGCCCCCGTCCAGGACGGTCGGCTCACCGAGCAGATCCACGACGACCTGGTCCAGGCGGCCCTGGCTCCGGCCGAGCACGTGGTCGATGCCGCCTACATCACCCCGGCCCACGTCCAACGCGCCCAGCAGGTCCACGGGATCACACTGCTCGGCCCGATCGTCGCCGACCACAGCCGCCAGGCCAAGAGCGGCGAGGGCTTCGGGAAGTCCGCCTTCACGATCGACTGGGACCTACGGCAGGCGACGTGCCCCCGCGGCAAGACCAGCTCCCAGCCGGGGACGCTCCGCATCAAGGACCACGAGTACCTCCAGTTCCGCTTCGCCAAGGCCGACTGCCTGGCCTGCCCGGACCGCCACCCGTGCACCGCCTCGGCCACCAGGCCCCGCTCGATCGCTTTGCTCCCAAAGCCGTTGCACGAGATCCAGGCCCGTAACCGCCTCGACCAGCAGACCGAGCAATGGCAACGACGCTATGCCGTCCGCGCCGGCATCGAGGCGACGCTCTCTCAGACCGTCCGAAGCAACGGCCTACGCCGCACCCGCTACCGAGGGCTCGCCAAGACGCATGTTCAACACGTACTCACCGCTATGGCCTGCAACCTCACCCGCACCGCCGACTGGATCGCCGAAACACCCCGAGGACGCACACGATCAAGCCGATTCCACACCCTCTGCAACGCAGCCGCCGGATGACTCCCGAAGATCACCAACAGAGTCACGGCATTGGGTCTAGATAGGGTCGTTGCACATCGACCAGGAGGGAAGTTGCGTGGTGAGCGAGATCGTGGTGGCGCAGACGACCATCGACGACGAGAGCAAGGCAACGGCGTTGGCACGAGGCGCGGTTGAGAACCGGCTGGCCGCCGGCGCCCACATCGACCCGCCGTTGACCGCGGTGTACTGGTGGAAGGAGAAGATCGAGACCGCTCGGGAATGGCGGGTCTCGTACAAGACGACCACCGACCGTCTTCCGGAACTTGAGGCGTGGGTGGCCCGGGAACACAGCTACGAGGTTCCAGAGTGGGTCGTTCTGCCGATCACCGGCGGGTCCGCAGCCTACCTGTCGTGGGTGGCTGAGCAGTCGACCGTGAGGTAAGGCGCGGACCGCCGCCGAGGAGCGGCTGCTGCACGGAGCGTTGTATGCAGCAGCCGCACGTCAGTTCACGCTGCCAGCTGTTGCAGATGCCAGGCGAGTTCCTTCTCCCGGCCCGGAAGCAGCGTGGCAATGTCCTGCGCACGTGCCCTGCCCATGGTGTTCGGTCGGGCCTCGGCCGCGGCTGCGAATTGATGCGACACGTAGACACCTTGTTCGATGTCTCCTCCGCGCAGCAGCGCTGAGGCCAGGTCGCCCAGGACCACGACCCCTGACTCCGGCAGCTCATCGCCGAGACGGTCGACGGCGTTGTCGGCGGTCTCCGCCAATTCCTGCCGCCTGAGCTGCCCGTACACCGACAATGACAGAGAGTCGAGGCGGTACGGGGTCATGAACCGCACCCATGCTTGTTCGGTGGTGTGGTCTGCGAAGTCGTACACGGTCTGGGCGCGCTCCAGGGCCCGCAGCGCGCCGGTGTCATCGCCGGCAGTCGCTGCTTCCTCCGCAAGGCGGCCGTGGACCCAGGCGGCAGCGGCCGCGTTACCCGGCCCCCGGACATCTTGGGCAGCTTGGGTCAGAAGTTTCATAGCCTTCTCCGGCGTGGCGGCGCCATAACTGGCGTACGCCAGGGCCAAAGCCCGCAGTGGGGGATGTCCGGCGGCCTCAGCGCACGCGCTCGTGACCTCGTAGTAGGCGCGCGCTCTCCCGGAGTCGCCCAGGTCCCAAGCTACCCACCCAGCGAGGGCAGCCGTTTCACCAGCAGCAATGGTCACAGCGCGCTCGCGCTCGCCGACACGGGGCAGAGCTGCAGTGATGGCGTCAAGGTGCGCCTCGACCCTGCCCTGGAGCTGACGGGCCGTGAGGTGATGCTCGCTCACGTGGAGCGCGGCGGCGTGATCAGTGAGCGCGTCCACTCCGGTCGCATCGACCTTCGTCCCTCGTTTGAGGGCGTGCGCCAGGCGGCCCCACGGCTCGGCAGCAGCAGCGCCCAGTACAGCGCCACCAACCAGTGTCCGGCGGTTCACGTCATCCAGCTCCTCCCCTCCACGGCGGTGCCCCTTCCTCCGCCGGGCGCGGGCGGCTGCTGCCTCCCGCTGCAACTGTTCAGGGGGGAAGCCGCAGGCCGTCGCGATATGCGCAACCGTGTGATTGGTGGGGATGTTCTGACCATGTTCATACCGGTTGATCTCGCGGCGGGTCATGGTGTCCCGGCCGGAGACAGTGTTGATCGCCTCTGCTTGTTCGTCCTGAGTGCGTCCCGCTTGCTTACGTAGTTGGAGAAGCAGTTCGGCGAACGGATCTGCTGGCATGAGTGTGACCTCTGTTGGTGGACTGCACCCAATCATGGCTTCAGATCCCCCCGTTGGTTTCCCCCTTGACAAGTTTTTCCCCCTCTAGATTCCCCTGGCAGGGTGCTTGAGAGCACGGTGCGATAGGTCCATGACGTTCCGTAAGGCGCTCAACAACGAGGACGGCCGAGGGCGCTGCGACCAGCGCGCCCCGGCCGGATCAGAGCGGGCGACCACTCGTGGCTTCGAGGTGGCATTCGCCCCAGCCGACGCCCACGTCCGGCTCATGCGACGGACTACCTTGGCACACCTGCGCCTTTGGGGCCTCACAGCACTCAATGACACGGCTGCGCTCGCCATCTCGGAACTGGTCACCAATGCTGTGCGCCACTGCCACGGCAACACGATCGGGCTTCGGGTCGTCAGCTCTGCCGAAGAACTGCGGATCGAGGTTTCCGACGGCAACCCGACTCCGGCTCAACAACGTGAGGCGGGCGCCGAGGCGGAGAACGGCCGGGGGCTGATGCTCGTCGCCGCTCTCGCAGAGGAGTGGGGTGTTAGCCGCGACGGCACCATGACCTGGTGCTCCCTCGCTCTCCCGCCGACTGACGCTCGCGCAGCTGAAGCGCTATCGGCTCCCACCGTGAATCCGAAAAGTCGCCGATCAGTTGGCGCTGGTGACCGATCCGTGCCTGTGCCGAGAGCCGGTCCGCTGCGCCTCTCCACAACGGACAAGGGTCTGCGGTTCTCGATCGCCGCCCCCGATTCCCTGTCCCCGACGTCCTGTTCCTGACCTGCTCGTGCACTTACTGGAGATCCGCTCTCATGCCCTCCTCAACTGACGCCGCTACGGCCAGCCCCGAAAGCCACGCCGGTGCCCATGAGGTCGTCACGCCTCTGATGACTTTGAGAACGGAGGTCGAGCCAGCCTTCGAGTGGATCGTGGCCATGGTGGCCGGTACGGATGTCGGCTCCCTCGCGCGGGAGCGGGTGCGGTCGGCTCTGATGGATGGGCACTGGCAGGGCAACTTGGACAAGGCCGCCCGCCTCGCCGACAAGCTGGTGGACAACGCCGTCAACCACGGTGCGGCATTCCCCGACGGCACCATCACGCTGCGTCTGATGGTCGACGCCAACACCCGTGAACTGCTCATTGAGGTGCAGGACGCCTTCCGCGACTTTCCCGGCTTCGTCGACATAGCGAATCAGAGCGGCTCCGTGGTGGGAAGGCCGAAGGGCCTGTGGTGGGTCGCCTACTACAAGGGCCGCTTGTCGTGGGGCTTGAAGAAGAACGCCGACGGCGAGGTCGTGGGCAAGAAGGTGCAGGTCATCCTCCCCGTCGTCTGACCGCACAACGAGCCCGTTCACCCCCACTCGAACCTGACTCCGAGGAACTCATGCCTGCCCCCCAGCCTTCTGCACGCCCGGCTCCCCACGGCCGGGGTAAAGGAAAGCGTCGTGCTCCGATCGATCGCTTCGTGCTCGAACAGATCCGATCGGCGGTCGCCCCACCACTCGTCATCTGTACCGCGTTCCTCGGCGTCGCCGTCATCGTCTGGAGAACAGGTCAGGTTCCGACCGGATACCTTCTGGCACTGGTGACGTGCGGCCCAGTGGCCGCCACCGTGGCCGGCGTCTTCCGTTCCCGCACAGCGGCGAAGGCTGTTGACCAGGCGCACAAAGCCCAGTTGCAGCGGGTCACCGCGGCGGCAGCCGCTCTGGAGAAACTCGTGCAGTTCACGGCTGAGGAACTGTGCCGGGGCGGTACACCGTCGGTGCCCGAGAGCCTTCCGCCAATTGAGGGGGCAGGCCCGGCCGATGATGTGGTGGCACTGCTGGATGAGCTTCAGGTGCAGGCCGCTGACGCTCTGATCCGTGTTCACAGCGAGTCGCGGTCGTCGGTGCTGCTGTCGATGAACGGCCAGTTCGCGCGGCGTGAACACGCCCTCCTCGACCGGGCGTTGGAGCTTCTGGATCTCGTACAGCGCCAGACGGATGATCCGGACCAGCTGGACACGCTCTGGAAGCTCGATCATCTGGTGACGCGGTTGCGTCGCTGGGTGGAGAGCAAGTCCGCATCCGCCGGCGAGTCCCTGCGGAGTCATCAACAGCCGGTGAACGTGGTGGAGTTGCTGCGGGGCGCCGTGCAGGAAGTCGAGTACTACTCGCAGGTTTCCATCGCGGCGAGCACGGTCGGGGTCGATCTGGGGTTGCCTCGGCATGTGGGGCCGGACCTGACACACCTACTGGCCGAACTCGTGGAGAACGCCACGGCGTTCTGCGACCAATCGGCCAAGGTGCAGGTACGCGCACAGCAGGTAGCACGCGGTCTGGCGATCGAGGTCGAGGACCGCGTGGCCATTCCGATGAAGTCGGCGGACCGGACTCGGTACAACCTGTTGCTGGAGGATCCCGACCAGGTTGATGTGACCCCGCTGGTCAGAGCTGGAAAGCTCGGTCTGCTGACTGCGGCGAAGATCGCCCGCATCCACGGGATCGCTGTCCATCTGTCGGAGAACTCCACCGGAGGCACCACCGCGTTGGTGGTCGTGCCGAACAGGTTGCTGGTACAGAGGGCCGCGCCTTCCGCGCTCCCCACGCCAGCAGCGGTGCCGACGCTGCAGTACACGTCTCCGCCACCGCCCGCCGTGACCCCACACACGGCGCTGGCGCCGCCGGGCGTCGGCCAGGAGGGAGGCGTGCCGCCGTTGCCCCAACGCGTTCCGGAAGACGTGGAGCCCGAGCCCGCTCCCCTCAGGCCTCCCTCGGCCCGGCCGCGGTTCGGCCTGGCCGCCGAGTTCCGAGACAGCTTCCGCTCCGGCCGTGCCCCGCACGACCCGCAGAGCGTCCGGCCGGCCACGCACTCCTAGCCCCCACCTACCCATGGCCTTCGGCGACGACGGCCGGTCCAGATATGCAGGAGCGATTCCCATGACCCTCGACACGCCACAGCCCCACGACGCGACGGATGCCGCGTCCAACCCCGCCGATGTACGCCAGAAGCTGGCCGACCAGCTAAGGGGCTTCGTCGAGAAGGTCCCTGGTGTCCGCCATGCGCTCCTGATCTCGCGGGACGCGTTGCCGCTGGTGGACAGCGGGATCCACCGGGACTATGCCCACAAGTGGGCCGCGACCCTGGGCTCGCTGGCCTCCCTGAGCGAGAACATCCCGGGCCCGGAGGGACACAAGGCCCCCCTCCAGCAGGTACTCATCGAGCGTGCCGACGGCATCATCCTCGTCTGCATCGCCGGCACCAGCGCGGCCTTCCCGAACCAACCGGGCACCAAACAGGGCAAGGTCGACACTGTGCTCGGAGTGATCGCCGAACCGCAGGCCAGCGTGGGCACGATCGGGTGGGAGATGGGCCAGCTAGTGGACCGTTTCGCCGAGTACATGGTCGAGCCCGCCCGTACCGCCTGATGGCCAGCCCCAGCCGACACATGCCGCACCCCGCCCCTGCGGCTGCCGCGTTCGTACGGCCCTACGTCGTGACCGGCGGCCGTACCCGCGGTCGCCATCTGCTGAGCCCGGACACCGTACTGGAGGCGGGGCGGGGCAGGCCCGGCGTGAGCCTGGCCGCAGAGGAGTACCAGCAGATCACGTCCCTGTGCCGGCAACGGCGCCGGTCGGTGGCTGAACTTGCGGGCACCATCCGTCTCCCGCTCGCCGCGACCCGAGTGTTGATCTCGGATCTCGTCGACGCCCGGGTCCTGGAACTGTCCGTCACCGACACCGACGCCTACACGCCAGCTACCGCCCCGGACGACCCACTCGGGGACCGCCCGTCCCGACAGCTCTTGGAGAAACTCCGTGTCGGTCTCGACCGCATGGCTGGCTGATACCGCCAGCTCGTCTCGCCCAGATGCAGCCGCCGCGCACGGTGGCGCCCCGATCATGCTCAAGTGCATGGTGGCCGGGGGCTTCGGGGTCGGCAAGACCACCTTCATCGGCGCGGTCAGCGAAATCGAGCCGGTGACCACTGAAGAGGTATTGACCCAGGCCGGCACCTCCACCGACAACTTGGACGGCGTACAGGCGAAGGAGACCACCACGGTGGCCTTCGACTTCGGCCGCCTCAGCGTCGACAGCGACGACGGCCCCGTGGAACTGATGCTGTTCGGCACGCCCGGCCAGGACCGGTTCGTCGACTTCTGGTTCGACCTGGCCCGCGGAGCCGTGGGCGTCGCCGTCCTCGCCGACACCCGCCGCCTTGACCGCAGCTTCCCGGCGATTGCCTTCTGCGAGCGCGCACGGCTGCCGTTCGTCGTGGGCGTCAACCAGTTCGACGGCGCTCACCGCTATCCGATCGACGCGGTCCGCCAGGCCCTCGCGCTCAAGCCCGGCACCCCGGTCGTGACCTGCGATGCCCGTGTGAAGTCGTCGGTCGCACGGGTCCTGCTGCGCCTCGTCGACCACGCCCTCGAACTCACCCCCGCCGACCTCACCCACCTGGATGCCTGATGACACATCCCACCCACGTTCCGCTCCCGTCCCGGTCCGCCCGCCGCCAACCTGGCGTCCGGCCCGAGACGATCGTCCCGCACCCCGGCACGATCCAACTGGGCCAGGAGATCAGCGCAGCCCAGGCTCGGAAGATCGCCGAGCAGCAGGCCCGCGATGAGCTGATCCGGAGCCTGGGCATCCCCACCTCTCCCGACCGGCTGATGGACGAGTTCGCCCGGCATCTTGCTGAGGTGACCGGCATGCTCTACGGGTTCGTCAACATCTTCCTGGGCGAGCAGACGTTCGTCGGCCTGCACAATCCGCCGCCGGACAGCGGCCACCTCATCGTCCCCCGCACCATGAGACTCGATCACGGCTGGTGCCCCGCCGTGATGGAGCGGAGGAAGGCGCTGCCCCTGCCCGATGTCCACGCTTCGCCCCGCTTCTCCGGCAACTACGTCGCCGACGCGGTAGGGATCCGCTCCTACTTCGGCTCACCCCTGATCCACGGGGAGACCGGCATCGCGCTGGGCACCGTGTGCACCATCGACCCCGAAGCCCGCGCCCTCAGCGACGCCCGCCGTCTCCTCGACGCCGTCAAGGCCAGCGGCGCCGAGATCCTGCACGCCCTGACCAGCGGCGCGCCGGCGCACTGAGTTCCGCCTCGCCCCCCACTCGGCAGCCCCGCGCTCGGGGACCCGGCCGTACGCCGCCTTGCGACTCCACCAGGGAGAGGGAGACGACCATGTCCACCACCCCGCCCACCGCACTCACCCCCTACCTCACCCCCGACCACTACCGGCTCTGGCACGAGGCAGATGCCTTCGCCGCCGAGTTCATCGCGCCCCGCGTGGAACGTATGGAGGCCTCGCCGCACAAGGTCGAGCGCAGGATCGCCCAACTCATGGCCGAGCAGGGCTGGTTCGGAGTGACAGTCCCTGAGCAGTACGGCGGGATGGCGGCCGGGCACGTCGCCAGGACGGTGCTCATCCATCGGACCGGTGTGGTGTCGGCAGCCACGGCGGCCATGCTCCAAGCCAGCCTGATCCCGGCCGGCGCGGTGCAGCTCTGGGGGACCGTCGAGCAGAAGACGCAGTGGCTCCCACAAGCGGCGGGCGGGACGCTGCTCTTCTCGATCGCGGTGACCGAGCCGCAGGCGGGCGGTCATATCGGGGGGATCGAGACGGTCGCCGAGCGGGACGGCAACTGGTGGGTGATCACTGGGAGCAAGGTCCACATCGGCAACAGCCACTTGGCCGGTCTCCATGTCGTTGTCGCCCGTACGGCGCCGCCCGGCGTCTCCGCCTCCCAGGCTTTGACCGCGTTCCTGGTCGAGCACGACCGCAAGGGACTGACCCGGCAGCGGCACAGACCAGGTCTGGGTCTGCACGGCTTTACCGTCGGTCATCTGCGCCTTGACCGTGTTCGCATACCTGTGGCCAATGTGCTTGGGGACGTCGGCCAGGGGCTGTTCGTCGCGCAGAGCAGCAGCATCCTCTACGGCCGCCCTAACCTCACCGCGGTCAGTCTCGGCATCCACGAAGCTCTCGTCGAGACCACCGCCCAGTGGCTGAGGAGTCGTCCCCGGTACGACGGGCACCTGTCCGAACTGCCTGTCGTGCGGGACCGGCTCGGCGGCATGCAGGCCCGTCTGCAAATCGCTCAGGGCTCCGCTTATCAGGCCGTCCACCTCCTCGACCGCGGTTTGCCCTGTGACTCCCAGCTGATCGGCGCGAAGCACACCGGCCACGAACTGGCCGCTGCTTCCGCGCGGGACGCGATGGAACTGCACGGCGCCCGCGCCCTGGACGGTGACTACCTGCTCCAACGCCTCTTCCGCGACATCCAGTACACCTATCCGCCCGCCGGGACCGGTGAGTTCCAGCGGATCCACCTCGCCAAGACCGCTCTCGGGGAAGCAGAGATCGAGTGGTCCGAGCGGCTGGCCGCCGCATGAGCCCCCGTGCGTGGCAGTCCCGTCAATCGAATTGCCGCGTACGGGTTCCGCTCCCTGTTGCCGAGCCACACCTCCCGGCTCGGCAACAGGGAGCCCAGATAGAAGCAAATTAGAATACTTCTCAGGAAAGCAGCACGATGCCATCTGTTGTCGTACGCAACGAAGCCGGCCGCCGGTTCGATCCGCTCGCGGACCGTTTGAAGGCCATTGCCGACGAGACGTTACCGCTGGTCGAGAGCATCACCGGGCTGCCTCTGCCCGACTCCGTGGTCATCCGGCTGATGCGTCCCCGTGCCTGGCGCAAGTCCCACGTCCGCAGGCTGAAGCGGCAGTTGGGAACCGAAGCCACCGAACTTTCCGCTCCGTGGGCGGACATGCGCACGGCGTACGCCACCATCAAGGCCAACGGCAAGACACTGCGCCAGCAATGGCCTTTGATCGCGGCCCATTCCGCGTCCCTCGTACCAGGGAAGCCGGAGATCGTCGTCCTGCCGAAGTCGCTCCGGGAGGGCGGATACCTCCAGGACGAACCCTTCCTCTATAAGACCGTCGCGCACGAGGCAACCCACCTGACGCAGTACACGACAACGAAGGGCCGCATCTGGGAAGCCCAGGACACCCTTTTCCCACACCTCCGTGGTACGGCGGACCGCGACTACAAGTTCTTGCTGGAGGGTCACGCCTACTGGGCGGACCACCAGGTCACCACCAAGATCCTCGGCGCCCCGGTAGTGACGAATGAGTTCAGCCCGCACGCCAGCCCGCGCTTCCGTGCCCTGCAGGGTTCCGTCCCGGGTTTAGGGACGCGCGACTTCTTCGACCGGGCGAGGGGCAGCGTCGGCGACATCATCGCCGAGCACGGTCTCGACATCTTCAACCAGGTCTGGGCGAGCCCGGACCTGGTCCCTACCACTGAAGAGACGGACGACCCGGCTGCCTGGACGGCCCGATTCGCATCCCTGAGATCCGCATGATCTGCCGGGTGTGGTTCCCCTCGGCCGTCAATGCCCGAGGGGAACCACACCCGGCCCCAACCTCCATTCAGCCCAGACCACTCCTGAACAGGACGTTCGGTGCCCCAGTCCCACTCCGCCGCTCTTGACGGCACGTGCAGCAGCCCCGGCCCAACTCAGACCGCCACACCCCTGGGTAAGGCGGTCCCCGCGCGTCCACGATCCCGGCTGCCGTTCCCCTCGCCGGGCGACCGGTGGGATCGCATCACGGCCACCGTGTTGTGTCTGCTGTTCGACATGACGCAGCAGATCGCGCGCTTTGGTGCCGCCGCTGATCCGTGGAGCCAGCTCGCTGTGTACGACGCCGACGGCTTCGCCGCCTTCCTTACGGAGGGAGTGGCATGAAGACGTCCTCCGGGCTCGGCCAGACGTTCCGCAGAGCAGCTGCGGACTACCTCTTCACCCCTGACCGTCTCCTTCCTGACAGGACCCGCTCTCCGTCCGTCAACACGTCGGCCGCCCGGGTGAACGCCGCCGAACCCTCTGGTCAGGAACCTCCTTCCACCGAGGCGGACGAAGCCACCGTAGGTATTCCGCACGCCCAGGAACGGTCTAGATCCACGGTCGTCTGAAAGCTGCCGCGCGCGGCAGCGCCGTGAAACCGGAATGCCACGCGCGGGTTCAACACCTCGTCGTCGAGCAATGTCCTGACACCCCGCTCGACGACGAGGGCACGGCCCGTCGTTCCCTGGACCGTCGGTGATTCAGGGAACGACGGGCCGGCTTCCGGTCCTGTGCCGCCGTGTTGGGGCACAGCGACACAGGACCGGTACTCCCCCCATCCAGCACCCACCCGATGGAGACCACCGTGACCAGCGGCGAACCCTACGCGGGACCCGTCAATCAGATGGGCGCCGACGCCCGTGCCAAAGAGCGCCGACGCCCGCACGCGAGCGACGCCCCGCCCTGGCAGCAGCACCTCATAGAACTGCCCGTCTACACACCAGGCGTGCGGTTCACCCACGACGACCGTGAGCGGTACGCCAACGCGGTCGCCGCCGCCCACCGCGCGGGAGGATCCATGCTCGGCATCGCCGCCTTCCTGGGCTGCCCCTCCGGGCTCGTGCACCGCCTCGTCGACCTCGGAGAAGGCCTGGACGAAGGGAGCGAGGCCCATCGGGTGGAAACGGTCCTGCGGACCCGTATAGCCGACGGCATCTACCGGGTTGGGGACGTGCTCCCCTCACGGGACCGGTTGTGCGTGGAACTCGGTGTCCTCGACGACTCCGTACGACGGGCTCTGGCCCGGCTCGCCCATGCGGGACTCACCCTCGGCATCTCCGCTCTCGGCACTGTGGTTATGGACCCCGACGCCCCGCCCGCCGGCCCCACCCTCCAGGTGCGCAGGCAATCGGGCCAGATACAGACCTGGACCCTGCCGAGAACCCAGTCCCCGCACATCCGTGATGTGGTCATAGCGCGGATCAAGGACGGCACCTATCCGGAAGGCAGCAGGATCCCCGGCACCAAGGCGCTCACCGAGGAATTCGGCACCACCGAAGGCACGCTCAAGTCCGCGCTCAGGCCGCTGAGGCAACGGGGAATCCTCAGCGGTACCCGGCAGAGGGGCACGGTCGTCCATTCCTCAGCCCGCAGCCTGCTGACCAGCGCTGAGAAGAACGGCACCGGCGCCAGCAGAGCCTGACAGACAGTCGCCCTCTGGTTTCGCTCCCTCCGAGCCCGATTCCAGAGGGCGGCGCAAGACACCAGCCCAGGGAAAGGCGGCCCAGATCCACTCCAAGATCGGGGCATGGCACCTCGGGTCGGTGGCCGGGAATCACCACTCGACGCCTCAATTCGCTCAGCGAGCAGGCGCCCGGCAGAACCACTATCCGCAACTCACCTTCCAGTACCTGGAGTTGACATGAGTCCCCAGATTCAGCCCAGCACGAAGGCGCTCCCACCGAGCGCCGGGACGACGGACGACTTTGACCTCGACGTCACCCTGGTCGAGGTCGCGGACGTCGCCGGCCTGATCAACGCCACGGACGACGGCTGCGGTTCGACCTGCGGCGCCTGCACCACCAACGTGGCCTGACCCAAGAACACGTCAATACAGGCCGGTGCCTCGCAACTCGCATCGCGCGGGCACCGGCCGCCCCGTCTGGATCACGGAGGTTGTGATGGCTTCGAGCACTGGCTACCGCGCCGGTAAGACCGCTCTTGTCCGTGCAGTTGCCTGGCCGGAGCTTCCCGCTTCTCCGTGTCCTGACCTTGATGACCCTTCACCCCACGGCGCGGCTTCCCGGCTCGCGTGGCTGCGGGATGTGTGGTCTCACGAGGACCTCGTCGAGGCTTTGGAACACGCCAGCCCTGTACTCGCGTCCCGGGTTCGGACCCTGTGCTCATCCGGTTGTCCGGCCTCGCGGGATGTGCATCGCGCGGTCGTTTCCGTGGCCCGTTATCTGCTGCGTGCCGAGCATCGGGCGACTCCCTTCGGCTTGTTCGCCGGTGTGACCACAGCGGCTCTCGGGCCACGAGCAGCCACGGTGTGGGGTTCGGATCATGTGGCGATCGGCCGGGCGAGCGCAGAATGGCTGGCGGCCGTCATTGAGCAACTGGAGTCGTGTCCGGAACTACTTGGGCGTCTACCGGTGGTCCTGAACAACGTCGTCGCGGAACGCGGCGATCGGCTCGTTGTGCCGTACAAGCCCGACATCCACGATGGCCCGCGGCACGCTGTCGAGGCGTCCATCGGATTGTCCGCGCCGGTGCGCATGGTCCTGGATGCCGCCCGATCACCGATCCGCGCAGGCGATCTGGCCGACAAGCTGGTCTCCGAGTTCCCCCACGCAGGGCCGGAGAAGGCGCTCCGGCTCGTGCAGGATCTGATGCGGCACCAGGTACTGATCTCCAGCCTGCACGCGCCGAGCACCGAGACCGACGCGCTGACCTACCTGCTGAGCAGCCTCGACACCGTGCACGCCGACTCCGTGGCACCGGTCGCCGCCACCATCGGCGAACTCCGTTCGGTGCAGGCCGACTTGCGTGGATGTGACTCCCGCAGTGGCCGGGCCGGCACGGCGGCGCGGATGCGGGCCCTGGTTCCAGGTGTTCGCCGCCACCCGCTCGCTCTCGATCTCCGTCTGGATGCCCAAGTCGAGCTGCCTGAGGCGGTGGCCCGCGAGATCGAGCGTGCTGCCTGGGCGCTGACCCGGGTCAGCACCCTCCCGTACGGGACCGCCGCCTGGAAGGCGTACCAGCGACGGTTCTACGAGCGGTACGGCATCGGCACCATGGTGCCCCTCAAGGAAGTCGTCGCAGACAGCGGCACCGGTTTCCCCGATGGATACCCGGGCACATCCGCAGACGTGCGTCGCCGACGGACATCCGTACGGGACGACACCTTGGTCGGGCTGGCCCAGGCCGCCGCCATCGACGGCCGCGACGAAGTGCTCCTCACCGAGGACCTGATCGCCGCGATGGACATCGGCCCCGAGCGCCCAAGGGTGCCGCCGCACCTGGAGATCGGTGTCCGCGTACACGCCGCCAGCACCGACGACTTGCAGAGCGGGCGGTTTCGGGTGGAGATCGTGAGCGTGTCCCGAGGCGGCGGCGTCATCTCGGGCAGGTTCCTCAGCGTGCTGGCCGCCCAGGACCGTGCCGCCCTGAACACGGAGCTGGTCGACCTACCGGCGGCGGACACCGGGACCGTCCCTGCCCAGCTGTCCTTTCCCCCGCTCTTGCCCACGAGCACCCATGTCACCCGCACCCCGCAGATCCTGCCCACCGTGATCAGCGTCCAGGAACACCGCGCCCCCGACGGAGTCGTCCTCACGCCCGACGACCTGGCGGTGGCGTGCGACGGCCGCCGCATGTACCTGGCCGTCCCCCAGCGCGGGCACCGGGTCGAAGCCGTGGGCATGCACGCGTTGAACCTCGCCACGCATACCCCGCCGCTCGTCCGATTCCTCACCGAGTTGTCCCGCGCTCAGTGCGCCCAGGTCACTCTGTTCGACTGGGGCGCGGCCACGGCCATGCCGTTCCTGCCCCGGCTGCGCTACGGGCGTATCGTGCTCGCCCCCGCGCGGTGGCGGCTGGAGCCCGCGGAACTCCCAGGCCGCGACCGCCCCCAGGCCGAATGGGACGTGGCGCTCGACGACTGGCGGATCCGACGGCGGATGCCGCACCGCGTGTTCCTGACCGAGGACGACCGTCAACTGCTCCTCGACCTCGACCACGCCGGCCACCGCACCCTCCTGCGCCACCACCTGAACCGTCCCCGCCCGACCCTCCTCATCGAAGCCCCACCGCACGGCGCTTACGACTGGTGTGGCGGCCGTGCCCATGAGGTGGTCGTACCGCTCAAAGCGACGCAACCTCCAGCATGGCCGCGCTTGCCGGCCCCCACCCCGGACCGTGCCCTCTCACCGGCGCAGATCCAGACTCCAGGCATCTCGTCCCTGCTGCTGGCCACCCTCTACGGAGACGTACGGCGCCAGGACCTCCTCCTTGCCGATCACATCCCCGGCCTGATGGCCCAACTCGGCTCTCCGCCCTGGTGGTTCATCCGCTTCCGGGATCCCGACCAGCATCTACGAGTGCGTATCGCCCTGCCCGATTCCACCGCCTTCACCGAGACCGTCCGTACGATCAGCACCTGGGCCGACGAACTGCGCACCAAGGGGCTGCTGTCGGATCTGCGCTATCCCACCTCGTACCGCGAGATGGGCCGTTGGGGCTCCGGAGCGGCCTGGGACGCAGCCGAGGAAGTGTTCCGCGCGGACTCGCGCGCCGTCGTCGCTCAGCTTCGCCAGCCTCGGCGTTCGAACCAGCGCACGCTGGTGGCCGCACACAGCATCGCCATCACCATCGCGTTCCTCGGCAGCACCGAGGCCGGCATGCGCTGGCTGATCGACCACATTCCCCGCACCGCACCCGCACCGGTCCCCCGCGCTCAACTGACGGAAGCAGTACGGCTGTCCGACCCGTCCGGCGACTGGGCGGCCCTGCGCGGTGTGCCCGGGGGGCAGGCCATCGTGGAGGCGTGGGCCGACCGGCACGCAGGGCTGGTGGCCTACCGAGCCCAGGTCCCGGGCCCGGACGCCCAGGGCATCGTGGAGGACGATGTCCTCTCCTCTCTGCTGCACGTCCACTTCGTCCGCCACGTCGCGGTCGACTTCCCCGAGGAAGCGGCCTGCCTGTACGTCACGCGCGCCGTCGCCATGGCGTGGATGTCCCGGAGGCCACGGTGAACGACCCCATCACGCTCAAGGTGACGGAGGCCGTCGCCGATCTGCTGGCCCGCCCTGCTACGGAACTACCGGGGCCAGATGGCACATCCGTTCGCCAGCATCTCGCGTACGGTCCGACCGGCGTCGCGCTACTCCACATCGAGCGGGCCGCGTTCGGTCTGGGTCCGTGGCAGCGCGCCCACGACTGGCTCGGTGCAGCCGTACGTTCCCCGTTCACCAGCGGTTCCGACAGCCACCCCTTCTACGGAGTGCCCGCCCTCGCGCACGCCATGGCCTGTGCCGCCGACCACACGCCCGGCGCCTACCAGCGCGCCCTGGGCCTGGTCGACCGCCAACTGGCCGCAGACGTCCACCGCCGGTTGGATGCCGCGCACCGCCGCATGGACGCCGGTCAACTGCCGGAACTGGCCGAGTTCGACACGATCCGGGGCCTGACCGGATACGGAGCCTACTTCCTGCGCCGCGACCCCACCGGTGACGAAGTACGCGCCATCCTCGACTACTGCGTACGCCTCACCGCACCGGTCACTCACCACGGCGAGGTCCTGCCCGGCTGGTGGACACCGACCGGCCCCTCGGGCCGACCGGACAGCCGGTTCCCGGACGGACACGGCAACGCCGGTATGGCGCACGGGATCGGCGGGGCACTCGCGCTCCTTGCGCTCGCCGCCCGTCGCGGCACCCTCGTCGGTCATCATCATCAAGCCCTGCGGACGATCCTGGCCTGGCTGGACCGGTGGCAGGACGAAACGAGCCGTGGCCGCGTCTGGCCCTACTGGGTCAATCGAGCCGAACTGCGCACCGGACTCCTCACTCCGTCGGCGCCACGGCGGCCGTCATGGTGTTACGGCACCGCGGGACTGGCCCGCGCCCAGCAACTCGCTGCCCTCGCCCTCGGCGACACCGGCCGTCAGATCGAAGCCGAGAACGCGCTCGTGGCTGCCCTCACCGACTCCGCGCAGCTCAGCGCCACCGCGGACAACGGCCTCTGCCACGGTTTCGCCGGCCTCGCCCACATCGCCGCCCGGACCTCCGACGACGCAGACCCCTCGACCGCAGGTCAGCTGCGCGCGGCGATCCCAGCCCTCCTGACCGTCCTCTGTCCCCCGGGCACGGATCCGGACGATGCCGCCACGGCAATCGTCCACAACAAGGAAGCGGAGCCCGGCTTCCTGAACGGCGCCGCCGGGGTCGCTCTGGCACTCCTGGTCCCCGCGACCGGAGCCCCGCCCCAAACCTCCTGGGACGCCTGCCTGCTCATCGCTTGACCCACCCACCGAAGGACCACCGCCGTGCACCCGGACCCTTGGCACCAGCACAACATCACCTTCACCGATCGCGAGACCGGCAAGCGCGCCGTCGCCGAACGCCTCGGCCCCATTCTGCGCGCGGCCGAGGAAGACGGTCAGCTCACCGACTGGTGGTTCATGAACAAGCAGCCCTGGCGGCTGCGATACCGCGCCCCCGAACCGTCCCCGCTCGTCGAGTTGCTGCTGAACGACCTCGTCAACGACGGCACGGCGACGGCGTTCGTACGTGAACTCTACGAACCGGAGACCGACGCCTTCGGCGGTCCACAGGCAATGGACACCGCCCACGACCTGTTCCATCACGACAGCCATCATCTGCTGAGGTACCAGCCCGGCCCTGGTCGGCTGGGCCGCCGGGAGACCGTTGTACTCCTCATCAGCACACTGATGAGGGCCGCCAGGCTCGACTGGTTCGAGCAAGGGGACGTATGGGCGAAAGCCTGCGTGTTCCGCCCCGCCGCCCAACCGGCTACTCCCGAACGGGCCACCGTTTTGACTGCGGCGATGCAGAAGCTGATGACGGCCGATGCCCACAGTCTGTGCCTTCCTGGAGGATCGCTCGAAGGGCAAGCCGATTGGGTCGCCGCCTTCGAGGAGACCGGGACAACCCTTGCCCGGCTTGCCATCGGCGGGCGTCTTACGCGCGGGCTGCGAGCCGTCGTCGCACACCACCTGATCTTCCACGCCAACCGCGCAGGTCTCCCGTCCGGAGACCAGAGCGCCATGTTCACCATCGCAAGAGAGGCAGTCATGGGATCGAGTGACAACACCGCGTCGCCCGCCGGGGCCACGTCCGAAACCACTAGCGTCGAGGAGGTGAACACCGCCACGATCACCACCTCCGACGCCGAGGCCACCCGGCTCCGCAACGCCCTGGTCGACCAGGTACGCGCAACTGGAAACGCGCGCGTCGCCGCCGTTGAATCCGCGCTGCGCACCGTCCCCCGGCACCTGTTCGTGCCCGACGCCTCTCTCGAAGACGCCTACGCCGACGCGCCGGTCAATATCAAGTACGACACGGATGGCTCGGCGATCTCCTGCGCCTCCCAGCCCGGAGTCGTCGCGCTCATGCTCGACCAGCTGGAAGCCCAGCCCGGCGAGCGCGTTCTCGAACTCGGCGCCGGCACCGGCTACAACGCGGGCCTGCTCGCCCACCTGGTCGGCAAGAGCGGTCACGTCACCACCATCGACGTGGACGACGACCTCGTGGAAGGAGCCCGCGCACACCTCGACGCGGCCGGGGTCACCAACGTTCAGGTCCTGACCCATGACGGCGCCGTCGGCCACGCCGAGGGAGCGCCATACGACCGGATCATCGCCACCGTCGGCGCACACGGAGTCCCGCACGCCTGGATGCAGCAACTCGCCCCCGGCGGACGGCTCGTCGTGCCCCAGCGCCTCAAAGGCAGCGTGTCCCGGTCCATCGCCTACGAACAGCGCGACGGACGCTGGACGAGCGTCAGCAGCAAGATGAACACCTTCATGCCGCTGCGCCGGGGAATCGCCGACGACGACCGCCGGGTCATCCCCCTCAGCGCGGACGGCACCGTACGCCTCCAGGCCCCTGCCGGACAGCACTTCGACGCCGACGCGCTGGCCGGCGTGCTGGAGCAGCCGCGCACCGAGGAATGGACCGGGATGACGGTCCGGGCCATGGAGTCACCCGAGTGGATGGAGCTGTTCGTCTCCTGCTCCCTGCCCAGCGGTCTGATCAGGATGCTGTTCCCGAAGGAAGCGAAGGGCACCGTCCTCACCGAGGACCCCTACCCCTCCTCCACCGCGGCCGTCGACCAGGGCGCCATCACCTACCTCGCCCGCCGCCTGTCGGACACGAAGACCCCCGAGGGCGGCAAGCTCTGGGAGTTCGGCGTCATCAGCCACGGCCCCGGCAGCGACAAGCTGGCCGCGAAGGTCGCCGAAGTGATCCGCACCTGGGACCGCGAGTACCGCGGTCGCGAGGCCACCTTCGAGATCCAACCCCTCGACGCCCCGGTGACCGACCAGCGCCCCGGACTCTTCGCCCTCGGCACCCCGCTCAACCGCATGGTCGTCGACTGGCGGTGACAACGCCCCGTACAGACGACCGCCGATGAACGAGGGGCGGTGCCACTCGGCCACTCCGACCGGTACCGCCCCGCGCGTTCACCCACCACCGTGCCAACGTCGCCCGGAGAGACCATGGATCCGAACGGCCCGACAGCAAGACGTTTCCCACTAATTGCCCGCTTCCGCCCCGCCTGCCTGCCACTGCCCGACCGCGTGCGCTCCCTCACCGAGTTGGCAGCCAGAGCCGCTGAAGGGAGCGACCAGGGATTGGCCTCCACCGTTTTCAACCAGGCGGCGCTCGTCGCTTCGGATCTCGATCTTCCGGATCTCGCCCGATCGATCTGCCATCGGCACGCCGCCGCCTACATGCGCGCCTGCCCTCTACCCGCCATGAGCGCCATCCGTGGGCTGGAGCCCCTGGTCAACCTCGCCCGCTTGCAGATCCGCGCCGGCCGAACCGACGAAGGGCGCCAGCGACTACTGGACTTGTACGAGGCCGTCGGGACCGCCACCCCTGTGTCCTTCGAAGGCATCACCGTTCCAGCCGACATCACCGCCACCGCTGACGACCGGCAAGGGGTGCGGGCTTGGCTGTGGCGCGTGCTCCTCGCTGACGGCACACGGACCCTCACCACCACGGGGCGATGGGACGAGGCACTGGCTCATATCGAACGGCACCGGGGCGTGGGCACCAGGATGTTGGACGGCCGCCAGGTCGCCGTCATCGCAGCTCTCACCGCCGGCCAGACCAGCCGCGCTGACGAACTGCTCTCCGATACGGCACCGGGTGAGCCATGGGAGCAGGCTGTCACCGCGTGCCTGACGGCTCTATGCCGCCGCGACGCGCAGCAACCAGCCAGCGACTCGGTGGCGTGTCTGACGAACACCTATCTGAACTACGACGGGAAGGCCGGTACTACTGTCTTCGACGTCCGACTCGGTCTCACGGTCCTGGACGTGGTCGGATCAGCTCAACGCCCTGAAGCTCGTCTCCTCGCTGACGACATCGTTCGGCGGACGACGGAGGCACGCAATGGATACACAGCCCGCGAGGTTCTGGCCCACCCTCTCTTCGGCGTACTCGGGAGGGACGCACAACGGCAGGAGTGTGAGGATCTACTCCGGAGCTGTGCTCTCGACTCAGGCGTGCTACCGGACGTGCTACACCGCGACCTCGCAAGCGCTCTGGATACCGGTGAGATAGTCCTCAGACAGTCATTGACGGCGAAGGGACTGTGCAGCCCGATGTCGTAAAGCCGACCAAGGGTCAGTGCCACCCATCTAATAGGCCTTGGGGCGAAGGCGACGTCCTCAGTCGGCCGCCCGAAGCACGGGTTCCAGCTCGTCCGCCACCGTCAGCAGAACGCGGTCCGCGTATGGCGGGCCGATGATCTGGATGCCAAGAGGCAGGCCCTGGGCGGTTGTGGTCACTGGTACGACCAGGCTGGGGAGGCCGATGTGGCTGGTGAGGTTGGCCCAGCCGGTCTGGTCGAAGAAGTTCCGCTCCTGGCCGTCGACTGCAAGGACGCGGCTGCCTGCGAGGATGGCGGCGGTGGGTGCGGCTGGTGTGACGAGGATGTCGTGTTCCGTGAAGAACCGCTGCCAGGCCGATCGGAGTCGGGCGCGTTCTTCGTTCGCGCGCAGCCAGGAGCGGTGGGTTTGGGTCCGGTGTCGGAGGAAGGTCGCGCGGGGGCTGGAGTCGTCGTCGTGCAGTTGTCGCGCGGCGGCGAGTTCAGCGGCAGCGGTTTTGTCGTCGGTGGTGGCCGTGGCGGTGGCGTGCAGCAGCTGTTCGAACAGGCACGTGGAGTCTGCGAAGCGAACAGGTCCGGGGGCGTGGCGGACCAGGGTTCCAGCTGCGGTCAGCGCTTCCTCGACGGTGCTGAGGGCTTGGGCGGTTTCCTGGTCGACGGGGCAGTTCGGGTCCTCGGCCCAGATCGCAATGCGCAGCCGTTCCACGTTCTGGCTGGCCGTTGGCAGGTTCACGCGCCATGGCGTGCTCTCGGCTGGTGCCGGGGTGGTCAGCGCGCTGAGTAGTAGGTCGAGGTCTCGGGGGTGGCGGGCCAGGGGGCCCGGGGTGACCATGTCGGCACTGGTGAGCCAGACCGGCGGCCGGGGAACGTGGCCGCGGGCGGGGACGAGTCCGTGGGTGGGGCGCAGGCCGTATACCCCGCAGTAGTGGGCCGGCAGGCGGAGTGAGCCGGCGAGATCGCTGCCGAGATCGGCGGGGGTCAGGTGGGCGGCGACCGCTGCGGCGGGGCCGCCGGAGGAGCCGCCGACCGTCCGGGCCGGGTCGTGAGGGTTGAGGGTCGCCCCGAAGAGTGCGTTGTCGGTGTGGAGGTCCTGGCAGTACGTGGGGGTGTTGGTCTTGCCCATGATCACCACCCCCTGGTGGCGGAGCCGTGCGACCGCGTCGGCATCCCGATCGGGAACGTGGTGCTGAAGCTCCTCGGCGCCGCTGGTGGTGCGCAGTCCGACCGTCTCGAAGCTGTCCTTGATGGTCAAGGGGAGGCCGTCGAGGGCTCCGGTCTTCTGCCCGCGGGCGCGGCGTTCGTCGGCGGTGTGGGCAGCGTGCCGAGCCGCGTCGTCGTCCCGGGTGACGACGGCGTTGATGGTGCTTGCGTCGATCCGGTCGAGGTGAAGATCGAGCAGTTCGCGGCTGGAGATCTCACGGCTGTCGAGAGCGCGGAGCTGGGCGTGCGCGGGCTGGAGAATCAGGTCGGTCATGCGGAAGCTCGCTCGGGGTGGGGGGTGCGGGCAGGTTCGCGAGGCAGGTGCCGGGCGACGGCGAGGAGGGCGTCGATGTCACCCATTGGCCGACTGGCCTGCCGGTCGGCGTCGGCAAAGTCGGCGAGCCGGGCGGGGTCGGAATGGTTGCCTCCCGCGCGGGCGGCGATGCCGGCGAGGACCTGGTCGGCGGTGACGGCCGCGTTCAGCTCTTCACCGTGGAGACCTTTCGCCCGGCGGTGGGCTTCGCTTCGTTCTCGGACCCCTGCGTCGAGGTACTGACGGATCACGAAGCGGCCGTCGTGGATCTCGACCACCCGCCGGTAGAGCTTGAGCCCGATGCCGCGGAAACGGCGCCGCTGGGCGGGGTCGGCCCGGTCGATCGGCAAAGCGATCTCAGACGCCTCGCTGTAGAAGGCCAGCCACAGGGGGCGCAGACCCCGGTAGCTGCGGTACTGCTTGATCCGGTACTGGACGTTCCGAGCCTGGTCGGTGATCGTGGGCACCAGCCAGCCGATCAGGGTGAGCATGGCGCCGACGTCGCCGCACGTCCACGCGAAGTTCTCCCACTCGGCGAGGGAGGTGTCGAAGGCATCGGCGATGACGCCGCCGATGCGCACCTCGCTGTACCCGAGGGTAATGGTGGCGCCCAGGGCGACACCCCGCAGGCGTAGGGAGCCCGCGAGCTCGCTGCCGAGTTCGAGGGTGGTCAGTGCGGCGGCGACGGCTGCTGCGGCTCCGCCGGAGGAGCCGCCGGGGGTACGGGTGGGATCGTGCGGGTTGCGGATGGCGCCGAAGAGAGTGTTGTCGGTATGGAGGTCCTGGCAGTAGGCGGGGACGTTGCTCTTGCCCATGATCACGGCTCCGGCGTGGCGGAGCCGTGCGACCGCGTCGGCGTCGCGTGCGGGGATGTGGTGGCACAGTTCTTCGGCCCCGCAGGTGGTACGCAGTCCGACGGTTTCGAAGGAGTCTTTGATTGTGAGCGGCAGCCCGTCGACGTGGCCGACGGACTGGCCCCGTGCACGGCGGTCGTCTGAGGCGCCGGCTGCCTGCCGGGCCTCGTCGATGTCCAGGGTGACGACGGCGTTGAGGGTGTTGGCCTGGATCCGCTGATGGTGGAGGTCAAGCAGTTCGCGGCTGGAGATGAGACGCCGGTTCAGAGCGCTGAGCCGGGCGTGAGCCGGGAGGGCTGTGCAGTCCGTGGTCACCGGAGAACATCCTCGCGGGCTGTGGGGCGCTCGTGCCGGGCGAAGTGCCGGGCGACAGCACTCAGGACGGTGAGGTCCTCGATGGGGTGGGAGGATTCCACGTTCTGGTCGGCGAAGTCAGTAGATCGGGCCGGTGGCGTGCCCTGTGTGTGGGCGGAGAGGGCGGCGCGGATCTGGTCAGCGGTGATGGCCGCGTGAAGTTCGTCTCCCGAGAGGCCGACGGCTCGGTGCCGCCGCTCGCTGTCCTCGCGTACGTCATGGTCGAGGTAGGGGCGGACAGCTGTCTGTCCGTCGCGGATCTCCACGACGCGGCGGTAGACCTGGAAGGAAATGCCTTGTGTGGGTGGGCGGCCTGTGGCAGTGGAGTCGTTGGGGGTGAGGACGATCTCGGGTACGGCCCGGTAGAAAGCGAGCCACAGCGGGTGCAGTTGGCGGTGGGCCCGTCGCAGGCCGATCCAGTAGGCGGTGCGCTGCACTTGGGCGGTGAGGGTGGGGACAAGCCAGCCGACGAGGGTGAGGATGGTGCCGATGTCGCCGCAGATCCAGGCGAAGTCTTCCCAGCCGGCCAGTGAGGTTCCCAGGGCGGCGGCGATCACGTCGCCGATGCGGACGGCGCTGTAGCCGAGGGTGACGGCCGCGCCGACGGAGACGATCCTCAGGCCGATACGGACGGCCGTGCGGGGGCTGCGGCTGGCCAGGCGCCAGCACGCCATGGTCAGGTAGAGCTCGGCGAAGGTGTAGGCGCTGATGTAGAGGGTCAGGTAGGTCGCGTAGAGGTGGTCGTGCGCGTAGTAGAGGGTGAAGTCCGTCGGCCGCTGGACGGCTGGTGTCAGCAGGAAGAAGAGCACGAACAACCCGCTGATGACGGCGGCGCCGGAGCCGAGCCAGTACCGCGACATGCGCTGTGCCCGGTCGGCGGGTGACCCCCAGTGGCTGAGGACAACCTGTTGGCAAGCCAGCAGTGCCACCACGCAGCTCATGGCCAGCGGCACGGCAAGGTTCCGTGTGCCGAGGGTGTCGTCGATGGCCCGCCACATGGAGCTGATCGAGAACAGGAAGCTGAGCGCCGAGAGCAGGTAGACGGCCGTCAGCGCCGCCCAGGCAGTGTCCCTGCGCCGGGCGGGAAGGTCACGGAGCAGGAATGTTAGGCCGACCAGCGCCACGGTCAGGCTGATTGGATGCAAGAGGTCTTTCACCGGTCGCTCCCTCTGCGGCTGAGAAGGGTGTGGGCGACCCGCTCCTGTATGTCGTCGCCCGTCGGGGACGCAGTGCGCAGACGGTGCTCGATGACGCGGCCGGACAGGTAGGAGGCGAGGAGTTCGGCGTCGTGCTCCTCGGCCTCCTCGTAGCTGCTGCGCCCGAGCATCATCTCGACCAAGTCTGGGTCGAGCAGCGGGGCAAGGTCCTGCGGCTCCGCTGCGGGCACCTGACCGCGTTCGTGGTGGCCGAGAAACAGATGGGCCAACTCGTGGCCGATGACGTGATCCTGGTGGGCGCGGCTGGTCCGCGGGTCGAAGAAGACGTAGAAGGCGCTGCGGGTGACGTACGTGACGCCGCAGCGCCGCCCCGGAACGGTCTGGGCCGCCTCGATGTGCACCGCGCGCCCTGTCCGGCGGGTCACTTCGTGCCGGAGGTCACGGACGCTTGCGACCTGAGGGAGTTTCAATTCCGCCAAGAGACTCGACTGTTGGCGAGGAGACGACCACATAGTTCTCTCTGTTTCTCGTTCTTCTGAGTCTATTTGACATGGTGTCACTCTGGCTCTGGGGGGAGCCCTTCGAGTTCTCTCACCCTGTCAACTTCCTTCAGGACTTGGGCAAATCCGTCTTCGGATAGCCCGATCATTCGGTAGAGGACGCTCTCGATCCCGGCCTGCTTCGACTTGACCGCAGCAAACTGGTGCATCGCCTCGATTGCCAGGTCGTCGTCATCGAAGAAGTCGCGCGGGAATCCGAACGCCCGGGCTAGCCACGCCTTGGTCTCCGTGGACGGGTTGACTCGCTTCCCGGTGCGCAGCAGCGAGATATAGGAGTCGGAGAGCGAGCCTCCGAAACCGGCAATCCGTGCGGCTACTTCCTTGTTGCTGTAGACCCCTCGCCGCGGAGGGTGAACGTGCTCGAACAGCCAGTTCAGCCGTTCGCGGAACACGGCCCCTTCATCGGCAGACACTCGCCCCGGCAAGCCACTCATGATCAACTTCCCCTATATCCGACCCTTGCGACACCACCACCGTACGCCACCGTTGACTGGTGTTGACTGGCGTGCCCCGGATATGACAAGTTCTCCACCGCCAGCACTCCTCGGTTGGTTTGGGAAGCCTGCTCTCATGAGTCATGTATTTACATGCGTAATCGGTTCAATAGAGCGATGGGAGACCCGCTCGCAGCACATTTCACGCCCCCTTCATACACGAGCCCTGCCTCTCGAAGCCTCTGAGAAAGCTCAAGCCCGAGCCGTTCTGGGGAAAATTTCCGGCACAGAAACGGAAGCCAGCCCGGCTTTCGATGGGCGTCCACGGAAGGCCGACGCACGCGCCCCCCTGCGCGATGCGACTTTCGTGAGCCTGCCGAGAATCAGGCGCGCTGCCGCATTCCAAGCACTCTGGGCGACTGCAGCTACGGCCGTTCGGAGGCTTCGCGTGGCTACGGCCACGCCTTGTGGCGATCACGAGGCCCGGCCATCGCGTCACGCTCTGCAACTAGTACAGAGTTTAAGAACCAACTCTGGATCTTGACGCAGTGTCGTGCGTATGTTCGTCGTCCCCCAGGTACCCCGCCCGGGCCCACGAACGTGAGGAGCACGGCAGGTACCGACCAGACATGTAGGTCCGCGTACAGCGGCGGCGCCCGGGAGCGCTAACTCCCGGACGCCGAACGCTCAACGGCAACTCGCCCCGGCAAGGGCGGAGATTGCCCACCTTCACCACGCTGATCCCTTCCACGGGGCGCTTCAGCGTGGCAACACTGCAAAGGGGATTGTTACATGCCTCCTGCCCTGCGCAAAAGGCCCGACCGCCCGGCCTGCGCGGCAGCCCGTGTCCCTTCCGTCCCCATCCGCCGAGCGCCGACGCCGGGTCAGCTGGCCGTGCGGCAAGGCGAGGGTGATGTCTGATGGCACGCATCCGCACCGTCAAGCCCGAGATGTTCGAGTCGGAGTCGCTGGCCGAGTGCTCGGTGACCGCCATGCTCACCTTCATCGGGCTGATGACACAGGCCGACGACTCCGGCCGTCACCGCGACCACCCGGCGATCATCGCCGGACGTCTGTGGGCCCTGCGCCCGGAGCACACCGCCGCCCACGTCGCCCAGGACCTGGAGGAACTGGCCACCGCCGGGCTGATCTGCCGCTACACCGGCTGCGACGGACGCACGTGGCTCCACGTCGTGACGTGGGACCATCACCAGAAGATCAACAAGCCCACGGCGTCCCGGGTGCCGCGCTGCCCCAGCCACCAGGGCCAACAGCAGTGCGGCAAGTGCCACAACGGCGCCTGCCCCACCACGCGCACGGCACCGTCCGTGACGTCTCCCGGAATCCTCCCGGAGGACTCCGGGAGCCCGCACGAAGGGGTCCGCGGCCCCGTTCCGAGCGCCACCGAGCCTGCGGAGCCCGCTGCCGTCGCGAGCAAGCCGACATCCGTGCCGCTCGGAGACCCTGTTGCACCGGCTGCGGCACCGCCTGGGAAAACTGCAGGTCAGGCGCCCTTCCTGGAGGACTCCCGGAGGACTACGGGAGGACTACCGGAGGGCTCCTGTTCTGGATCTAGGATCTTGGATCCTGGATCTCTCCTTACGGGGCGCGAGGCGCCCGCACCTGACGCCGTCCCCGGACCGGTCTCCGCGAAGGAGCTGATGGCCGAGTACATCCGGGGCTGCCGGCACCGACCGCCGCAGGACTTCCTCGGGCTCCTGGGGCGCAAGGTCAAGGTCCTGCTGGACGAGCGCTTCGACCCGAAGGACATCCTCGAAGCCATGGAGCGACTGCGGGCCAAGAGCCTGCACCCGAGCGTCCTGCCGAGCCTGGTGAACGAAGTCGTCAACGCACCGCAGGCTGCCTCGGTGCCGTCGTCCGCCTCCGGCGCGGGGCCCTGGGCCAGCACCTCCTGCTACACGCCCTACCTCAACCCGGCCACCGAGCCGACGACGTTCGGAGGCAGCCTGTGACCCGCACGCACCTCGCCGACCCCCAGCCCGCCATCGGTGAGCGGCTCCGGGCACGCCTGGAGGCCAAGCTGGCCGAACGCGGCATCGACCCCACCGCGCCGCTGCCGGACACCCCGGAGCCGATCCCGGCCCTGGAGGCCGCCCAGGCGCGTATCCCGGTCGACTACCGCAACGCCGTGGTCGAGCACCCCGACGTCGCCGCCTGGGTCCGCTCCATCACCGAGGCGGCCGTCGAACCGAACACCGGCGGACTCCACCCGCACTTCGGATCGGCCGGACGCCGAAGGATCGCGCACGGCCCGTCGCTGCTGCTGTGGGGCGACACCGGAGCCGGCAAGACCCACGAGGCGTACGGCGCGATCCGCGCCCTGACCGCCGCAGGATGCGGCGTGAGCTGGCACGCGGCCACCACCGCCGACCTGTACGCCGACATGCGCCCGCAGTCCGGCGTGGACCCGGAGTACATGCTGCGCCGCATCGTGCGGGTGCCGCTGCTGCTGCTCGACGACCTCGGCGCCGCGAAGGGCTCGCAGTGGACGGAGGAGATCACCTTCCGGCTGGTGAACTGGCGCTGCCAGAACCGCCTGCCGACGATCTTCACCACGAACCTGCCGCCGGTCCGCGAGCCTGGCATGCCACGGCAGCAGCCGGTGCTGCGCGACGTGATCGGCGACCGGGTCCTGTCCCGCCTGTCCGGCATGTGCACACCGGTTCACTTCACCGGGCCGGACCGGCGCTTCCAACGCCGCTGAACCGGCCTCCCCCGCAACCGACTTCACCTCCGCTGCGGCACCGCCGCGCCCCTGCCCCGCCTCATCGCCGCGCCTCGCCGCACCCACCCTGCCAGCGCCGCACGACCGCTGAGGCGTACCCGGAGATCCTCTTGCGCACCATCACCACGAACGACACCGCGCGCCCGACGCTGCGCGGAATCGCCGACCACAGCTGGCATGCCCGGGGCCTGTGCCACGGGATGCCTGCCGAGGACGCCGACGAGCTGTTCTTCCACGCCCCGCGCGACCACGAGGCCGCCGCGGAGGCCAAGTCCATCTGCGGCCGGTGCCCGGTCAAGAAGGACTGCTTCAACTACGCCCTCGACAACGACAACCGCCACGGGATGTGGGGCGGACTGACCGAGATCGAGCGCCGCCCCTGGCACGCCCGGGTCAGCAAGCGCCTCGACTACGCCCGGGTCAAGGCGGCCTTCCAGGGCCGCGACGTCCACCTCAGCGACGCCGAACGCGAGGCCATCATCCGCCACGCCTACGCCCGCGGATGGTCTCCCGAGCGCCTCGCCCACACTCTCCAGCTCGAACTCGACTGGGCCCGCGACCTGATGCGCAAGGCGGCCCACGCCGTCGCCGACCGCGACCGCTACTGGGGCCTGTACGACGAGGCCGAGCCCTCCACCGACGAGGACGAGGACGAGGTCACCTCCTCGCCCGTGCCCCGCCAGGTGCATACCCACGCTCTGATCACCGCGCTCGGAAAGGCTGCCTAATGCTGATGTCAAGCGATGAGGCGGAGTTGAGGTCGGCCTTCGTAGGGCTTGCGATCGCGGAGCATGGCGTAGACGACGTTGACGCGGCGTCGGGCGAGGGCGATCAGAGCCTGATGGTGCCGCTTGCCCTCGCTTCTCTTGCGGTCGTAGTAGGTCCTGGAGACGGGATCGCGCTGGATGGCACAGAACGCGGACTGGTAGAAGACGCGTTTGAGGGCTTTGTCGCCGCCTGTGGCACTGCGCGAGTAGCGGATCCTGCCGGACTGGGACAGGACCGGGGCAAGTCCGGCCGCTGCGGCCAGGGCGTCGGGGCTGGTGAACCGGTCGATGGCGCCGACCAGCGCGATGAACTCCGCGGTGAGGACGGCCCCCATCCCCGGCAGGCTGCGGATGAGGGCCCCGTCAGGGTGGGCGGCCACCAGCTCCTCGATCTCGGCCTCCAGCGTTTTGAGGCGGTCCTTGGCGGCCATCAGGTCGGTGGCGAGTTCACGGACGAGCTGGGCGGTGCGGCGTTCCCCGACCACGCTGGTGCGCTGAGCACGCGCCGCGTCGAGCGCGGCCTCGGTCAGCTTCCCGACGGCGGGCCGGTAGGCGCCGTGCCGGCCCAGGTAGCTGCTGATCCGCGCGGCGCCGGCCTGCCGGATCTCGGCGGGCGTGACATAGCGGGCGAGCAGCAACAGGCTGGTCTTCTGGGTCGGGTCCACCACGCGTTCCAGACCCGGGTGGATGCCCGCCAGCAGGTCGCGCAGGCGGCTGATGCGGGCGGTGGTCTCCTTGGCCAGCGCGGTGCGGTAGCTGACCAGGAGCCGCAGTTCGACGGTGGCCTCCTCGGGCAGGGTGATGGCCCGCAAGTCGTCGCGGAGCAAGACCTGTTCGGCGATCACCCTGGCATCACGCGGGTCGGACTTGTTCTCGCCGCCCCGCGTGCCGCGGCGGGCCCGGTTGACGGCCAGGCCGGGCACGTGGACGCAGCGAAAGCCCGCGGCCAGCAGCATCGCGGTCAGCAGTCCGGCGATGCCGCCCATCACGTCGAGCCCGGTGGTGAGACCGTGGTGCTCGGCCCGGACAGTGAGCAGTTCATCGACGGCCTGTTCGATCGATTCCGGGTCGTTGCCGACCCGGTGGCTGAGCAGTGGCCGGCCGCGGTCGTCGATGGCGGCCAGCCAGTGGAAGTCCTTGCCGATGTCGAAGCCTGCAGTGGCGGCCATGACGCTCCCCTCGCCGTGCAACGTGTGGCGCGACCCCTTCCGCCTGTCCTCGCCCTACTCAGCGATGGTCCGCAGAGCCTAATCAGCAGTCCGGAAGAAGTGGCGGGACAGGGGGAACAGCCTCTCCAGCCATCGACGGCAGCCAGCATGAAACCCATCCCTGCCCCGCTCGCGCGACCCCATCGTCGCGAACGACCGGGTCGTGCGAAAGAAGGTAGGGCAGCATGACCCACCCCACCGCCATCCCCCTGGCTGCCTTCTCCTTCGAGATGCCTCCCGTGATCACCGCCGCCGTCGCGCTGCCGGTCCTTGCCGTGCTCGTGGGCGGGTGGCTTATCCTGCGCCGCCGTACCCGCGCCGGAACGGTGCGTTCATCCGCGCCGGCGGTGTGGGTCGCGGCGCTCGCCGCGATCGGCTGCACCGCCTACAGCGCCGACACCAGCTGGCGCTTCGCCGCCGACTACCTCGACATGGCCGGCACCGCCGAGCGCATCGCCATGTTCGGCGCCGCCGAACTCGCGCTGTTCACCACCGCGCTGATGGCCCGCCAGAACCTCAACACCCAGGGCGCACCGGGCCTGCCCGGAGTCCTGGTCTGGATGATCACTGGCGTGCAGGTGATCCCCGCCTACGCCGAGTCCGGACCGATCGGCGGGACCGTGCGGGCCTTCGTCGGCCCCATCATGGCGGCGATGCTGTGGCACCAGGCCATGGGCATCGAGCTGCGGCTGCGCAAGCCCGGCGCCGCCTCGCACGGAATCCTGGCCACCCTCGGGCGGGAAGCGCGCGAGCGCCTGCTGTCCCGCCTCGGCATCGCCGAACGTGACCGTGACGCCGCCCAGATCACCCGCGACCGGGCCACCGCCCAGGCCGTCGCCCTGGCCGCCCGCCTGGCGGAACGTTCTCCCAAGAGCCGCGAGAGCTGGCGGGGCCGACGGATCACCCGGCGGCTGTCCAAGGCCCTCGCAAAGGCCGGCGTCGGCACCGACCTCCAGCAAAGGTGCGATCTCCTGGACCAGCTCGCCGTCCGCCGCCATGCCACCGCGCTCGCGACCGTCCACCTGCCCTCGCCCTGGACGCAGCCGTCACGGGACACGGACCACGGTCCCGTCCGCCCGTCCCTCGCCGGCGGGACGGCATCCCGGGACCGGCCGATCCGCCTGCTCTCGGTCCCCAGCGCGAACACCACGCCGATCGGGGACGGTCCCGAAGGGGACCATGCGAATCCGGTCCCCGAGACGGCACCCGCCGAGAGCAGGGACCGTCCCCCCGCGGTCCCCGAAACAGGGGACCGCACGCCGACCGGGGACCGGGACGCAATAGGGGACCTGGACATGGAGGCCGCCACTGGCGAGGCCGTGAACGGGTACCGGGACAACGCGGTCCCCGGGACCGACAACACCGGGAACAGCACGGACGCGAGCCCGGAACGCGGGGACAAAACCGCAGCTCAGAGCCCAGACCTCCCGTCCCCGACGCCGGTTCCCCATAACCGGGACCACGATGCCCGCGACTCCGAAACGGGGACCGAGCCCAACGGGGACCGTCCCCAACCGGTCCCCAACGACGGGGACCACGCTGCCCCCGGCACCGGAACGGGGACCGAGTCGGGCGGGGACCGTCCCCACTCGGTCCCCGCGCGCAGGAGGCCGAAGGCGTCCCGGAGCCGGTCCCGAGGCGGTCAGGGCAAGCCGTCCCGAAGGCAGGGGAAGGTGAGTGTGGACCAGCTCGTCACCCAGCTCCGTCCCCACGTGCCCAAGCTGCTGGAACGGGACGGGAACGCCGAAGTCACGCGCACCCAGCTCAGGGAGATCATGCGCGCCCACGACATCGGCATCCGCAACGACCGCCTCACGCCGGTCCTGGAGCGTCTGCGCCACGAAACGGCCACGTCCACCACGAAGAAGAGGAGTGCACGGTGAAGACGTGCCCGCGCCTGTCGCGCATCAGGTCCGATTTCGAGAAGGACATCCGCTTCCTGACCGCCTATGCGGAGCGCAAAGCCGGCACCCCACCGGCCAAGACCAGCGCGAAGCAGGCGATCACGGTCAAGCACAACATGGCCCGCGCGATGAGCCGGCACTTCGCACGCTGCCCCGAGTGCGGCTGACAGGCCACATAGATGCAGGTCAGGCGGCCCCCACTTCACCCAGTCGCTTGGGTGGCCCGGCCTCGTGCTGGGCCACCGCCACCGCCACCGCCACCGCCACCGCCACCGCCCCCGCCACCGCCAGGGAGGGTCCGCCATCCGTCCCCGCCACCCACGCACATACGTCCCCACAGCCGCCGAGGCGAGCGCCTGGGCGGACGTCCTGGTCCGCCACCGGCTCCTGCACGCGGCCGTCCGTGTGCCGACCAACCAGTGGCTCGTCCAGGACACGCCCGAATCGCGCGTCCGGGTCCTCGACGGACCGGCCGCCGTGGTCGACCTCGCCGCCGAAATCCAGTACCGCCTCCGCACCACCAGGGACCGCACCCGATGACGCACCCGAGTACAAGCCCCGCCCCCACCCCCGATGAGCCGGTTCCCAACTCGGTCTCAGGGCGAGCAAGTTATCGGCCAAGACGCTCTTCCCCGTCGGGGAAGGCGTCCTTGGCCAATCCCGCCCCGGGGGTGGCGGGAGCGGACCAGCACCGGGGGGCGCTGGTCCACGAGGCAGCGACCGAGGGCGGATCGCAGCCGGAGGAGAAGCAGACGCCGCGCAAGCGCCGCGCCGCGAAGAACGCCTCGCGTAAACGCTCGCCGAAGTCCCGTGCTCACAAGCGTGTCCACGTGTGCAGCGTCCGCCTCAACGACGAAGAGAAGACCCTGCTCGCCAGCGCCGCGACCGCCGCGCGTACGAGCCTGCCCGCGTTCCTCGCGCGCAGCGGCCTCGCCGCCGCCAGCGACCTCGACAACACCGTCGCCGCCATCGCCGGACGCCGCGAGCTGGTCTCCGAGTTTTTCGCCGCCCGCCGGCATCTCGGCCACGTCGGCAACAACCTCAACCAGGTGGCCCGCGCCATCAACTCCGGTGCCCAGCCCGCCGAACTCGATGCCGTCATCGCCGCCACCCAGCGTGCGGTACAGCGTGTCCAGGACGCCACCGACCAGTTCCTCGCCCAGAACTAGGAACCGAGGTCACGGCATGGTTCCCAAGATTCACAAGCGCGGGAAGCGCACGGTCGGCCTGCTGTACTACCTGTACGGGAAGGGCACGCACGAGGAGCACATCGACCCCCACCTCGTCGCGTCCTGGGACAACAACGCCCCCGACCCCGGCCGCGATGCGAACGCCACGTACAAACAGCTCCAGCAGCTGCTCGACCAGCCTCTGGACAACATCGACGCAGCCGACCGCCCCGCCAAGCACGTCTGGCACCTGTCGGTCCGCAACGCCCCCGAGGACCGGATCCTGTCCGACGAACAGTGGGGCGACATCGCCCGCCGCATGGTCGCCGCAGCCGGCATCGACGACCCCGACCAGGGCGCGGGCTGCCGGTGGGCCGCCGTCCGGCACGCCGACGACCACATCCACATCATCGCCACCCTGGTGCGCGAAGACGGCTACAAGCCCGATCTCGACCACGACGCCGCACGCGTCCAGGCCAAAGCCCGTCTCCTGGAAGCCGAACTGGGGCTGCGGCGGCTCAACAAGGGGGACGGCACTGCCGCCAAGCGCCCTACCAGCGCCGAACGCCACAAGGCTGAACGTCTGGGCAAGGACCGCGCTTCCCGCGAGGAACTGCGCGAGACCGTACGCCGCGCGGTGGCCGGCGCCACCAGCGAGACGGAGTTCTTCGACCGCCTGGCCGCCGCCGGTGTACTGATCCGCAAGCGCGTCGCACCCTCGGGTGACCTGCTCGGTTACAAGGTCGCGCTGCCCGACGACCGCAACGAGGACCAGGAGCCGGTCTTCTACGCGGGCTCCACGCTCTCGCCCGACCTGTCCTTGCCCCGTATCCATGAACGCTGGTCCGGCAACACCTCCTCCCAGGACACCGGCGCGCCCTCGGACCAGGCCACGGGCCCGGCGCCGAGCGGTCCGGCAACGGCGCGGCGGCGCGCCGCCGCGGTGGCTTGGCAGGCGGTGCTGGTCATCGACGACGGTGAGGACGCGCAGGTGGCCGCGCACATCGCGGCGGCCGGGGAGGTGCTGGACGCGCTCGCCAACACCTCCGCCGCCCACACCCGCGATCAACTGCGCGAGGCGGCCTTCGCGTTCGAGCGGGCCACCCGCTCCCACGTCAAGGCCGAGCGCGGGCACGACCGCGCCCTGCGCCAGGCCGCCCGCGACCTCGTCTACAGCGGGCCCGCGCTCGGCCGCGGGGAGGACGGGGCGACCACGGCGATGCTGATCGACATAGCGTTCTTCCTCGTCACCGCCGCCGCCCACTGGCACGCGAAGAAGAACCATGCCCAGCAGGCCGCCGCCGCCCGCGAGGCCGCCGAGCACCTGCGTGCGGCCTACCAGGCCGCCGCCAGCGTTCCGTTGGGGGTGCTGTACCAGCGGGGCCGGCATCTGTCGCAGCCTCTGCGCCACAAGCAGGCCGCCCATCTGCGGGCGGCGGTGCCCGAGCTGGCCGAGCAGATCCTGGCCGAGCCGGGCTGGTACGCCCTCGCGGCCACCCTCGCCGACGCCGAGAGCCTCGGGCACGATCCGGCGGCACTGCTGGCCGAGGCCGCCGAGCGGCGGGAGATGGACACTGCGGACTCGGTCAGCGACGTGCTGGTGTGGCGGCTGCGCCGCATGGCCGATCTGCCAGCCGACGCGTCCACGATGCCCCACCACTCCAGTACCACCCCGACACGGCGCACGACGACGCCCAAGGCGAGCCGAAGCGAGGGGTCGGGCAAGGCCCGGTGATTACGGAGTCTGAGAGTTGCAGCAGGTCAGGCGCATGAGGCACCCTCCTTGTGGCCTGTCAGACGAAAGAAGGAGACCGGATGTTCGGACGCGCTCGCGCCGACCGTGAGTTCCGCGAAGCCCAGCGTGCGGGTCATGCGCTGCTGCACGCCGTTCAGTCACATCCCCACGTCCAGCCGCCCGCACCGACCCCGGTACCGGTCGCGGATTCGGTGGTGCCCGACTTCCTGCCGCCGGATCTGCGAGTCCCTTCGCGCCAGGACGTAGAGGGCCTGATGATGCGCTGGCAGCAGCCACTCGTCATCGACGGGGAGGTCACCGCGTGCCCCGAGTGCGGCGCATACCGGGACTGGATCATCTTCAGCATGCGCGACGACACGATCCGGCTGCGCTGCCGGGCCAGCCACGAGACGACGGAGCCCCGCCTCGACCCGGCCTGGTTCAACCGCAACTCCGGTCCGGTCGACCATTTCCACCCCACCCTCGACGAGGGTCTGCGCCACCTCGGCCACTGAGCCGACGAAACCCCTGAAACCCCAACTCCCCTTCTGTCTGCCGGTGCCCGGAGGGCCGGACCAGTCAACCCGTCCGCTTCACAGGCCACTTAGGGGTTTCGCATGCGCCTTCCCACCACGACCGTCCTCAGCCTCAGCGCTCTCGCCGCTCTGGCTCTGACCGGCTGCTCGAACGGCAACACCACCTCCGCCGATCCGACGTCCTCCACCGCCGCTCCCGCACGTCAGGCGGACGGAAACGCCCCGTCGTCCGCGCCGCTGTCCTCGGCCGCGCTGGCCGAGCGGCTCCTGGACGAGAGCGACCTGGGCGAGGGCTACACCCGCAAGCCGCAGCGATCGGCCTCACACGACGATGTCGCCGTGCTCGGCTGCCCGGCACTGGCCAAGCTCGGAAGTAACGCGGCGACCGGCACCGACTTGACCTTCCCTCGCCAGGCGAAGGCATCGTTCACGTACGCCGGCGGCAGCGACTCCGAGGTTTCCGAGGAGCTCTACAGCGACACCGCGGCAAAACTGTCGACGGGCATCGGCGAGATCTTCGACGCGATGGTCTCCTGCCCCGCCTACCAGCTCGTGTCGGGCAACACCGTCATCGACATGAGCGCCCAGGAGACGGCCGCCCCAGACCTGGGTGACGAGCGGTGGAGCCAGCTGCTGACCTACTCGGTCGGCGGGCAGCGCAGCGTCGTCAAGCAGACGGCTATCCGCACCGGCAACGTTCTGGTGATCGTCTCCGGCTCGCCGGGGCTCGTGGACGCCCACCTCGACAA
This sequence comes from Streptomyces sp. GbtcB7, assembly GCF_019091445.1. NCBI lineage: Bacteria > Bacillati > Actinomycetota > Actinomycetes > Kitasatosporales > Streptomycetaceae > Streptomyces > Streptomyces sp. GbtcB7. The sequence continues at coordinate 87,984 of NZ_JAGXJM010000022.1, read as the reverse complement.
GGCGCTGGCCAAGGCCCAGACCACCAACTGAACCCCGCCCGCCCACGGGTGTGCCCCTGCCCTCGCTGGCAGGGGCACACCCGTATCCAGACCGGCTCCCAGTGCGGTGCGGTGGCTCTACGGTGCGTGTCGTGGAAGCCGACGAACCAGACTGGTACTGCACGCACGTTCTGCCAGGGCGCGTCGCGGTCGACGTGGTGCGGGAAACACCTGAGGTGCTCGCGTTCCGCCCGCCCATGGTGCAGGAGACATCAGCCGAGGTGATCCGTCGGCACGGCGGATGCCAGGCCATCACCAGCATCGGCGACGAGCAGGGCAATCGCCATCTGCACGTCCACCTGGCGGTCGGAGAAGGCGTCGCGCGTTTCATCCGGTACGCCCAGCCGCCCGAGGAAAACGCCGGATAACGGCGAAGGCCCGGCAGGCCGAAAGGGCCTGCCGGGCCAATGAGTTACGGAATGCGGCACGGAACGTGCCTACGAAGGTGCCGCATTCCACGTCAGCCGTTCAGTAGGGGCGCTGGACGGTGACCAGGCGGTCGCGGTGCAGCCGTACATCCACGATCCGGTCGGCGGTGGGGAGGTAGGCGACGAGATGGGTGTGGCTTCTGCGGCTGCGGTCGACCGCGGTCACGACGTGATGCGTCTCGACGCAGCCGGAGAGCGCATAGGCGTCGCCCGGCCGGAGGGTGCCGGTACGGTCGTCGAATGTGTCGAGTTGACGTCGCTGCGGCCACCATCGGGCACGCCTCCGTAGCCTGGGGAGCGTGTGGGTCTGACGGGCGGCCTCGGCCTCCTGCCAGATCCGCCGACAGGGGGCGCACTCGTTGGGGGCACCGGGGTTGGGGCCGGAGAGAGGCCGCGCGCACAGGGCCTGGCCGGTCGTCACGTCTCGGCAGTGGCCGGTGACGAGGTTGTCTCGGCCGCTGGGTGCCCACAGCACCGTGTCGTCGGTGTGGCACGGCTCGCCGGCGCTCACCAACAGGTCACCGGCGCGGTGGCGGAGGCCGTCGAGGGCGGCGCCGAGGCCGGTGCAGTTGGCACACACCCGTCGGGCGGCCGAACACCGGTTGTCGAGCGGCTTACCGCAGTATCCCAGCAGGTGCCCGGGGATCGGCCTGTGCGCGACCGCGCTCTTGCCCGTGTCGGCACCGGGACGGAACTCCGGTTCGCCACCCTCGTGGGGGAGCGTGGTGAGGACGAGCAAGGCGCGGGTGCAGCTCTGGCACATGTGGTGCGCGGTGTTCTCCCCGATGGGTTCGAGATCGCGCGTGTGGGTCGCGCAGGCGGTCAGCGGCCCGGTGTCGAGCAGGACACCGTGGTGGGCGGTGCCGTTCGTACGGCCGATGGCCAGTCGGATCAGCGGCAGGGACAAACAAGACCTCCAGGGAAGGGAGACGCGAAACGGGACGGCGCGGGAGCGCACGGATCCGCGGGCGGCAGGACGACTCGCAGCCGCTCGTGGGAAGGCGACGGTCGGTCGGGGCGCCGGTTCGGGGCGCATGGGATTTCAGTTGCGGCGGATCACGGTGAGCCGGCCTTCCGCGCTGTCCGGCAGCGTGCGGCGCGTAACCGGGACCGGCGAGGCGAGCGAGGCGGCGAAGACGGCGACGAGGTCGTGCGGGACGCTGGCGCTGAAGCTGGCGCACCACAGATACGGGGCACCCAGGACGGGTTCCGCCCACGCCTGCCAGCCCATCAGGTCGGGGCGCGGGTCGACGTCCTGGATAAGCGAGGGCAGTTCCTCCAGCGACATGCTGGAGGCGAAGCCGGGGTCCGTGGCAGCGTTCGTGGGACGGTCCACGTCCCTGATCCAGCCCTGGGCGACGAGCGCCGTCAGGACCGCCTCCGGGTCGTCGAAACCGGTCTCGGGCGCCTCGCGGGCGTCGAGGGCGACGAGGAGGTCCGCGAGCGCCTCGTGGGGGACGCCGGTGGTGAAGTAGGCGTTCCACTCCGTCAGGGCACTCGTGGCGTGCGGCCGGGCGGACAGTTGCCAGGCCACGGGCAGTCCGCCGAGTTCGAAGGGGTAGCTGGCGAGGATCCACTCGGCGCCGCGCAGCTCGTCCGGGCTCACGTACAGCAGGGTGTGGCGGGAGGTCGGCCACAGTCGCCAGCCCATGCCGGTCAAAAGGTCGCCGGTTCTCTCGGCGAGAGCATCGTCGTCTCCGGCCAGATGACGCGGGGTGACCCAGTACACCGGGTCCGGCGAGGCGGGGTGGGTGGGGTCGATGGGGTAGTGCGAGTTCAGGGGCGCCTCCGGGACGTCGTGGGTGGGTCAGTGGCCGTCGTGGTCGGGCCCGGTCGCCTTGCGTCGCCGGCGCGGGGGTGCCTCGGTCGGCTCCTGCCAGGTCAGAGCAACGGCGACGTCGGGCGGAAGGTAGCCGAGTTGTTCGGCGTCCCTGCTTTCGGCGATGTAGACCACCGGGCTGCCCATCTCGTCGCGGGTGTTGATCACGCCGCCAAGACGGTGGGCCATGGGGAAGAGGGGGTTGATGGCGAGCCGGGCCGGCGCCTGACGGTCGCAAGCGGCCAGAAGATCGATGACCTCGCCGACAGTCATATCGGGCAGGTGAGGGTCCACAACGTTCTCCTAGCAGTAGCGGACAAGGGCGCCCCGGAGTAGGGCACCGCAGAGGATGGGGTGTGACGAACAACCCGGTGACGGCCATCGGCCGCAACGCCGTTCAGACAGCCTGGGATGTGGCCAGGACCCGCGCCACAGCGGCGGCGACGATGTCCGCCGGGGTCTCGGTGTCGAACGACATCCGATACCCGGGGTCCTTCGCTGTGCCGGTGACCGCGATGACCCAGCCCTCACCATCGGTGCCAGGGCGCCCTGTCGGGAACCAGCCAAGGTAGAACCGCCCGTCCTTGCTGTTCACATGGACATCGGCACGGTCGTCCACGACCAGCTTGAAGCCAGCGTCCGTGAACTGGTCGGTCACCAGCGTCGGCTGACCAGGACCGAGCTTCCAGGAGTGCAGCCGCAGAGCCTCGACGGTCGTGGAAAATCCGGGCTGGACAACCTCCACCGTCACCGGCATCACCTCTCTGACCTGGCATTTTCCGGGAAGGTGTCTACGTTGACATGCCCCCGAAGCGTTGGCCAGTCCCCTTCGCGATCTTTCTCGTCTGCCTCAGGCGAACTGTCCCGTCTCACTCGTTCGAGTCGTGATCTCAACAAGCCGATCCCACGCGTCTCACCTGATCCAGTCATGACGCGATTGTCTTCGCGACAGTGGGCTATGGCACGGATTGCGATGGCCCCATGCGTTCCCACCGGATTTCCCCGCGCCAGGGCTGCGGCAGGTCGAAGCCGCGCAGCGGGTCGTCGTCGGGGTGGTGGAAGAGACAGTCACGAGCCCAGGCGAGCGTGGCAGCGGTGAACATGCGTGCGGTGCGCGCATTGCCGAACAGAATCTGATCATCCTCGGGAATGGTGCCAGGTGGACCGATGAGTAGCGCCGTCTGGCGGGACAACGGAAAGTACACGCCGTCTGGGGATCTCAGGCCGGCAGCAGTTTGTTCGGTCGTGTTCTCGTCCGGCAGTGGGACCACGGGAACGTCCGAGGTAGCCAGGCGCTTTCGCTGGAAGTCGATCACGGCCCAGGAGCGGTTACAGAGCTCTCCCGTCCCTTCCGGCAGAGCGTCGCCGATCATGGAGGCGGCATGGGCCAGCGGGATGTCCAGGTTCTGGAGCTCCGCCGGAAGGCGCTGGCCGAGCATCTCAGGAAGCTGTTCGACAAGACTGCTGAACGTGTCCCGCGCCGCGGGCACGCGCAGGTACTGGAAGGTGATGAAGAAGGCCAAAGTCAGCCGCTCCTCGTCAGGCAGCGGCCACATATGCTTGCCTGGGTCGATCAACCTGAGCAGCGGCTGCGCCGCGCGGCCCTCCAACGCGGTTGCCGCGTCCTCAAGATGCAGACTGTGCTCGCCGTTGACCGTGAGCCGGTGAAGTGGTTCGTCGCAGCGACCGTGCTGATCCGCGCGGTTGTCGACTGCTTGGTTTCCAGCCGCACGACCTGCGTCCGCAGCTTGGTGTCCGCGAAGTTCCGCAGATACATCTGTGGAACGTAGTGATGCTTCTTGCTGGTACTCACCCCACCTATGGTGACCCACTGCCGTGCGTCACGCCCGCATTTTCGTGGGCATCCGAGTGACGTGGGGTCGTGCCGAATACAGAGGGCACGACCCCACCAAAACTCATGCCCGTTACGGCGCCGCGAGGGCCGCCGCCGGGACCGCCGTACGGCTCCTCAGCCCGGAGGCGGCCGTCGCCCGCATCTCGCTGATCCTGGTGGCCATCAGAAACCCAGACGTGTGGCGGGAGCGTTCCGGTCGTGTTGAGCGGGAGTGTGGAGTGGAGCCTTCGTCCTCGCTGCTAGCAGAGTCGGGCTCTGGCCTGGACGCGGGCGAAGGGCGGCTGCCAAGGTCGAGGGTGTTGCCAAGGACCGTGACGAAGGCGTTCAGACGCTGTCGGGTGGCCTGCTCCTGGTCGTCCGGCAGCTCGAAGATAATGCGCCATCGATCCGGCTCGGGACGCCCAGTCAGTCCGCACCCTCTGGTACTGCTGCCAGTCGTGCCAGTGCTCGTCACGGGCTCGCCGCAGCATCCGCTCGTCGACGGATTCCACCCCTACTGTTGGTTGGGGCGGCCCGGGAAGTTGCGACATCCCCCGGGTCTCGGCAAAGCAACTCCGCGCTCCCCATGGAGACGCTCATGAACTTCAGCCGGGGGAATTACGCGAACTTCCACAACGGGATGCCACAGTACGTTTCCGACGTGAGGAAACAGGCCCAGGACACCAGCCTCCAGCGTCGCTCGCGTATCACCTGCGACACTGTCCAGCAGTGTGGGCTGGCACTGCCGACAGTCATCCAGCGTCGCGTAGGTAAGCTGGTCCAGTACGTGGGGAAACGGCGCGGGCAGTTCGCATATGCGGTGTGCCCGGGACGGCGGGAAGGACCGTAGCCCCTGCGCTGCGGCGTCGTGCTGATGGTCGGCTCGTCTTGTCCATGGGCTCTCCCGTAACAGGCCTGCTCCCTGGTACCACGGCTCATCCTTCCGGGCCTCCACTTCCGGCGGTGGGAAAGTCACGAACCCGCCCTGTGACAGCAGATCTTCCGGTAAGAGGCACGGGTGCGGGTCCGGCGGATGCACAGGCTGCCCGCAGCCTCCGTGACGAGGCTGTCGCCCACGCAGATATGCGGACTGCCGGCCGGGATCAGTCGTCTGCGTGCAGCAGGACAGTGCTGCCCGACCAGGGGGTCCACGGATCAGTGAAGGGATCCAGTGCATCAGCGGGTGCAGGCGTTCCGACCGGTGCCGCGTACGCCCGCACCTTGTGCTCCCAGCAGGTCGACGTCAGCACGACCTCCCGGTCGAACAGTGCTGTCGGGAGCCCGAGAAGCCCATCGGTCTGGAGGGCCCGGACGTAGTTGAGGAGTTCGATCGCCTTGACCATGGCCCAGGCGACCAGAGGCACAGCAGCACGGAACCGTTCGGACAGGCCAAAGGGATCGGCCTCTTCGAGGAGGTCGGTGTCATGGTGAACCACGTCGCCGTAGATCCATGCCGTGGCCAGCTTGCGGTCGTCGAGTTCGGCGGTCCAGCCCGTGACGTCGTCTCCGATCATGACCTGGTAGCCGCCGTCCTCCCATGGGGCATTCGCGTCCGCTCGCGTCCGCCACTCGACCCGCGCGGCCTTCGTCCATGTCGTGTCGTGCGGCTCCCGGCAGAAGTACCCCACCGCGGCCAGCGCTTTCAGATACGAGCAGGCGTCACCTTCCAGCAGCAGCGGCCTGACCCGGGCGGCGGCCGACTCCACGATCTCCTCGGCCGGGTAATCCTGTCGGACCTGTACCTCGCCGTCGTCGAGGGCCGTCACCGCATACGGGGCACCGGCTAGAGCAACCAGCGCGTCCCAGCCCGCCGCCAGGGAGTGTGCCTCCACCCGGCGGGCGCGCAGCACGAACGCCTCAAGTCTGCTGCGGTGCAGCGCCCCTGGATCCGCCCCCGCTTGACCGTGGGTTCCCATCAGCCCCTCCAGGAATAGGTGAACCGCCTGGTCCGCAACCGCACGGCTTCAGCAAGCATGACGCGGTAGCCACACCAACAGCAATCCGATTCAGGGCAGTCGGCCAGAGCCTCGGCCGCCCTCCGCACAGGCGGCCGGGTGTCAGGGGGTTCAGGGCGAGGAGGCGGGCTGTACGGGTGTCTTGCGGCGCGACCATGTACTGGGGGTCGGCAGGTTGCCGTTGACGACGATGGCTGCGACGAGTGAAGGCGCCTCCGGATTGGCCAGTCCATGGAGCGCCGGCTGGAGGGTGAAAAGGTAGTTCTCCGGCACTCCGACAGGCGATGTCTTGCGGCTCATGTCCAGGATGCACAGGATCGACAGGCGGGCGCCGTCCGCGGCTGCGTACTGTGTGGGCTGCCCCATGTACTTGGGGGCGCTCTCTTGGGTGACCGGGGTTTTGCGCTCGACCTTCAGCTCGGCGGTGATTCCGTCGTGCCGGACGTCGAGGTAGCCCAGGGCGAGCGGGTTGCCCCGCTCCAGGCGCCCGCCGATTTCCGGCTCTGCCTGCAGTTCCTTGTACAGGTCGTCGTGGAACTTGCGTTCTGTCACGTGGCTGCCGCGCTTGTACTGCTTGTTCCACGTCATGGTGAGCCCGGTACGGCAGATGGCAGTGAACAGGCGGCAGAAGGCCTGGAGCTGGTCCTCGTCGTAGCCGGCGTGGTGGAGGCGTTCGTAGAGGGCGAGCAGGCGTTCGTCGAAGACAGGGAAGTTGGTCAGAAAGTCGCGTGCGGGGTGGAAGGGGCGGAAGCGGATTTCGTGGTGTCCGGCGACGTCGAGGCGCTGGGTGACCGGTTTGCCGTCCCGGGTGCCGCGCCATCGCAGATGTACCAGGAACGGTGGAGCAGGGCTGCCAGCGGGGAGCCCAAAGCGAAGGATGAGCGTGCCGGTGGCGTTCAGTGTCGCCGGGCCGTTCGGGCTTGGCGGGCGCGGCCAGAAGTAGGCGGGTGTTTGTGCCTCGTTGGGGGTGAAGTGGCTGAGGAGTTCGGCTTCTAGGGTCTCGGCCCACTCGGGCCAGGGGCCGGTGCGTACGTCGAGGCGGAGTTCGTAGACCGTCGAGGGGCGCAGGACCTGCGGGCCGGTGATGAGGTGTCCGTCGACGCTGGCCAGTACCACGGCGACAGCCGGCTGGTCCTCTGCCAACTGGGAGTCCGGGGCGTTGTCCGCGGCGGCCGTGCCGGAAGTGAGCAGCGTGCGGCGCGGGCCGCGGGCGACCACCAGTGGCAGGGGCAGGGCGGCCCAGTCGGCGAGAAGGTCCGCGACGCCGCTGGCGTCGGTGAGGGACTGCACCCGCGCGAGGGCGGCCAACACGGGGCCGGCCAGCGGGTCAGCGTCAGTGAATCGCTTCCGAAGCTCGGTGGTGATGACGGCTGCGCGTCGGCGGGCCGCGGTGGCCAGCGCGGTCATCTGCGTAGTGTCGGCGTCGAGTTCGGCCGCGTCGAGCGTGATCAGAACGGCGGCCACTTCGCACAGCCCGGCGAAGCACCACACGTAGGCGGCGGTCGGTGTTGCCTTTTGGGACTGGCCCCTGAGTGTGTCCGCGGTGGCACGTAGGTGGGCTGCGCGGGCACGCAGGTCGGCGGCCGGGTCGCTGCTGGTATGGCCGGGGCGCTGGTCTGGATCGTGCTGGTCTGTGCCAGTGACCGGCACTGGTTCGTGGCCCGCGAGAAGGCTGCGAACAGTGACACGGGTGCGAGCCTGCTCCGCCAGAGCGTGGGTGTCGCTGTCTGCACCGATGGCGTGAGCGGCGTGTGTCAGCGCGAGGGCGGCCGCACTCGTGTCGTCGTGGGCTGCTGCGGCTGCGTCGAACGCGGCCGCAGCGGCGATCAGCGAGGACAGGGCCCTGTAGGCGGTGAAGGCGGGCTGGTCCGGGATCACCTCAAGCACAGCGTTCATGATGGCGGCGGCATCTCCCGGGCGAGCTGCCCGCCAGGCGACCTCGGCGTATTCGGCCGCCCCGAACATGCCGTGCGGCCCGAGTTCGAGGGCGGCCGCCTTCAGGTCCTCCACCAAGAGGCCGGCCAGGCCCGGGCCGCAGTCCAACAGTGCGCACAGCTGCTCGTTGTCGTGGACGTTGAACTGGTCGTTGATGTACGGGTCGCGCACCTGGCGCAGGCGCAGCTGCGCCATGGCCACAGTGGAGGCGGTCTGCGGCAGCCAGTCACGGCTCAGGGCGTCGCGCAGGTCGTAGCGGTCGAGGTCGGCGGCGCGCCGGAGGATCTCCCGTTCCGTGTGGATCCTGAGGGCCGCATCGCTCCGGGAGAGACGGGAGGCCGCCGCCATGGCCTTCTTGACGGTGTCCGGGAACTGGTCGGCGTTGACGTGTGTGCAGACCAACAGCGCGTAGTCCAGCAGAGAGGCTGTGTCCTGGGTGCTCCAGTCCAGACGGACAGCGGTGTCGAGAACGCCGTTGATAACACCGAGGTAGGAGTCGGTGAGCAGAGCCGGTAGGAGATCGGAGATGCTGGAGGGCAGACGGTGGGTGCCGCCGATGTCTGCCCAGGCGCTCAGTGCGGCCGACCGTGAGGCGATATCGGAGCCGACGACGTAGGTGTGCAGCGACGGGAGGATCATCCGCAGCAGGCCGGGATGGTCGCCGTGGCGTCGTCCGAGTTTCCCCAGCAACGGCAGCAGTCGCGGCACGATGACCGGTCCGCGCTGGCTGTCGCGTTCGTCGGCGATGGTGTCGACGACCGCCCCGCACACGGCCGTTACGTCGACGGTGGCGATGTGTTCCAGGGCGTGCAGGAGCCTGGCGATACTGGACGCCAGAGACTGCTGGTGCCCCATCCGTTCGAGGAAGCGCAGTTGGGGCGGGACTGTTTCGGGGGTGGCCAGGAGCGGGGCGGAGGCGGTGTCCGTCGACTCCAGCGTGTCGATGGCGGTCAGCGCCGAGCCCAGGAGGGCATCAAGATGTGGCTGGGCCCAGGCCGGGTGGGTGTGGGCCAGCTGCTCGACCAGGGTCGCGGCCGGGACGCGTACGTCGTCGCCCCAGTCTCCCCCGATGCGGGTCAGGCACGTGGAAAGCAGGTACTCGAAGACGGTCCGCTGCTGGCTCTCATCGAGTTGGGGATCGCTGGCGGTCCGGAATCTGTATCCGGGGTCGATGAGGCGGCCGGCTTGTTCCAGGACCCCGAAGTGGCGCTGGCGCACGGTGTCTGCGGCGGTGCTGCCGGCCCGCTCGAGCTGGGCAGGGACGTCGCCCACCGTCAGGACGAGCAGGGTGGCGAGGGCTTTTTGGATCGTGCCCACCGGCGCGGGGTCGTCGTGGTGGTCGCCGTCAACGCCCAGATTCAGCAGCATCGCCGGCACGAGCGGACCCGCAACGTCCGCGTGGGTGAACGCCAGGGCCCGCACCGCGGCTGCGGCAGCTCGCCGATCGGTCTCGGCCTCTCTTCGTGTCCGGGGTGCGGGCCGCACTCCGGCAGGCACCACAAGTGACGCGGACGGTCGGGGGGCGGGCAGCATGCCGGCAAGCACAGCGGCCACCGATCGAGGGGCCGCTCCGGCTGCCGCACGTAGAGCGCTGGCGTCCCCGGTTCCGCCTTCATAGGACCCAAAACGCCGACTTCGCGGATCAGCCAGATACACCAACGACCGGATCACCGCCCCGTCGAGCTGGCCAGCATCGCGCGAAGTCAAAAGGTCGGCCACACAGCGGCCGGCTTCCTCGACAGGACTGCGCCTCAACGCGTCCAGGGCTGCCCGCACTACATCCGCGGCACACTCGCTGCGGACACGGGCCACGTGCCGCAACGGCGTCAACAACTCCGAGCGGTGCACGTCGGCCACCAGAGCCAGGGCCAACTCGATCACCACGGTGCTGAAGGTCTCCGGCGCCCGCTCCGCCAGCGCAGTCAACCGCCGCAGCGCACCGTCACAGGCCGCCCTGTCCCGCTCCGCACCGGGCTCCTGGTCCAGGACACCGATATCGTTGAGAGCACTGGCCATCGCCATGTCCGAGGACGCCTGCACGCCCCGACGGTGCTCGGCACGCTGCTCCCACTCGCGGTGCCGCTGCGCCGTTTCAGCACGCTCGGCCGCCTCGACTTGGGCCGCTGCATCTTTCTGCTCGTCCATGACCGTGGCGAGGTTCGGCACGTCGCCCGTGGGACGGCGATGAGTGCATCCCACGCAGTGTTGTTCGTAGAACTCGCCAGCGATCCAGGCCAGATTGGCGCCGATACCGCCGTGCGCCACCAGGCAGCCCACCTGCCGCGTGTTGATCGGCAACCCGGTTACCGCTTCGGCCGTTCCCCGCCCGCCGAACTCGGTGAACGTCATGTTCAGACAATGACGGCGAGCCATCTCCACGGTGACGGCGTTCCTGCGGCCGGTCCTGACCGCATCATCGAAAATTCGCTCTGCCTGGCTATCCACCCCATCACTGTCTCAGGCACCACCGACAACGCCGACCGCTCCGCCCCTTTTGCGCTTCACGACGCTATCTGCCCGCCCCGACTTCGCTTTCGAGTCATCCGCCGGCCGCCACTGGGTCCGTGTCCCTGCGTGCCGGTGGGGAAGCGGAAGCATCGGCTGTGTCCACCCGTAGGCGGGCGGGCGTCTTGGGGCCCGGTATCACGCGGGCGTCGAGCAGACGGGGATGTCAGTCCCCAATGCGATGATGCGTGTGTGACGGGACGGCTGAGGACTGTGATGTGGCTGCTGGCAGTGCTGTGCGGCCTGGTAGCGGTGGGGCTGGGTGTCGTCGCGGCTTTTGCTGATCTCGACACGGCTGGTCAGGTAGCGAGCGTGGCTGGTTCGGTCGCCAGCCTGGTCGGGGTTGCGTTGAGTTGCTACACACTGGTGCGGTCGTCTGCGGTCGGCGACCATGGGGCGGCTGCGACAGCGGCGGGAGCACGTTCCGTCGCGGCCGGCGGCAGCATCGGACGAGTGGTCACCGGTGATCGCGTCACACTCGCCGCACCCCCTGCGGCACCCCCGGCAGCAGCAGGGACGTCCGGTTCGGCACAGGCGATGGGTGATCGAGGCGTCGCAGCGGCCGGCGAGGTCGGCGAGGCCTTCACCGGAGACGACACACGCGCATGAATCCGTGGCAGAGGAAGCCCAAACCCACTCCCGAAGCGCAGAATTCGCCTGCTGACCGGCAGTCCTTGATGCCGGATGCCGACGTGGCGGCATCCGGCCCGCGCTCCGTCGCGGCCGCCGGGAGCATAGGCGCAGTCACCACGGGCGACTACAGCCCTCTGACGATCAGTGTGTACCCGCCCGCGCCAGCGCCGACCGCGCTGGCTTCTCTTCCCGCTGCGCCCTCAAAACTCAGCGGCCGGGGCACAGAGGTGGAGCAGGTTCTGTCAGTCCTGCGGCCGCGCACCGGGTCACCGCAGCAGGACGCGGACTGCTCAGGGGCCGGGCCGACCACCGCCTCGGCTGCGGATGATGTCATACCGCCCATACTGGTCACCTCAGTCGCCGGGCTCGCCGGCGTGGGCAAGACGGCACTCGCCCTGACCTGCGGACATGCTGCCGCCGAGGCCGGCTGGTTCACCGGCAGCCTCTTCATCGACCTGCACGGATACGACGAGAGCCCGGTGCAGCCAGGCCAGGCTCTGGAGGCGTTCCTGCGGGCCCTCGGCGTCGACCCGGCCGGCATTCCTGCAGCGGCTGAGGAACGGGCAGCGTTGTACCGGTCCGCGCTGGAAAACCGGGCCGACCAGGGACAACGTCTACTCATCGTGGCCGACAACGCCGCCAGCGCCGACCAGGTCCGTCTCCTGCTCCCCGGCAACCACCGGCACCAAGTCCTGATCACTTCCCGGCACACCCTGCCGACCCTCAACGCCCGGCTCGTGGATCTTGCCGTGCTCAGCCCCGAGGCGGCGGTGGCACTCCTGCGGCATGCCCTGCAGAGAGCCAACCCCGCCGACCGACGCGTCCTGGACGCCGCAGACGGCATCGAAGAACTGGCCGGTCTGTGCGGGTACCTGCCGCTAGCCCTGCACATCAGCGCCGCCCTGCTGATCCTGGAACCCGACCAGACCATCGCCGAACTCACGGCCGAGCTAGCCACGGCCCGGTCACGACTGAGCCTCCTGGACGACGGAGAACGGGCTGTCCGTGCCTCCTTCGATCTCTCCTACCACCGGCTTTCCCCGGATCATGCCGAGCTCTTTCGGCTCCTGGCGCTGAACCCCGGTCCCGACATCGGCCTTGAAGCAGTGACAGTGCTGGCCGCCCGCCCGCTGCCAGCCGTCCGCACCATACTCCGCGCTCTCGTCCAAGCGCACCTGCTCGATTGCGTGAACAAGCGCTGGTCGATGCACGACCTCGTCCGCGACTACGCCACCGAACTCGCGCTCGACACCCAGCAGGCTGCAGCAAACAATGCCGGAGGAGAAGGGGCGCTGGGTACGGCAGGGACTCACGCTCAGGCACGCAGCCGACTGCTCGAGCACTACACCACAACCGCCCTCGCGGCAAGCGCGCACCTCACCTTGGGGGCACACTCATCTGCGCCAGGCGAATTCGCCGACCAAGACAAGGCGCTCGCCTGGCTGGACAGCGAGCGTGTCAACCTCACCGCGTCCGTGGCCGCCGCAGCCGGCATCGGGCACCAGGACATCGCTCTCCGACTCCCGGTGATCCTTTACGACTACCTCATCTGGCACGGGTACTTCGATGACTTGATCGCCGTGACCACGATCGCGTGCAGCATTGCCCACCAAGCGGGAGCGCTCGCCGCCGAGGCAGGAGCGTGGAACAACCTCGGCATCGCCCTGGCCGAGGCCTCACGCTACGAGGAGGCTGTCCCCGCTCACAGGCGGGCCGCCGACCTCTTCGCCTCAATCGACAACCACAAGGAACGCGGCAAGGCACTCAACGGGCTCGGTTCGGCCCTGCGCGATTGGGGGAAACCCGCCGACGCACTGCAGATCCACCAGGAAGCCCTGACGATCCAACGGGCTTGTGAAGACCTGCAGGAACAGGCCGCGGTACTGAACAACCTGTCCCTTGACCACCAGGAGCTGGGGAACGTCACAGCTGCGTGCGCCGCAGCAGAAGAGGCCGCCTCACTGTTCCAGCAACTCGGCGACACCACCAACGAAGCGAAAGCGCTCTGCACGGCAGCATTCGCACTCCAGGCATCGGGACAGTCCAACGAAGCACAGGTTGTCTGCGAGCGGGCCATCGAAGCCGTCAGCCGCGCCATGGGCAATCCCCGCGACGAAGCGGCAATCCTGATGACCTGCGCCGAGTTGCTGACCATCCTCACGCCCCAGCAGAAGATCGCCTACCTACTGCAAGCCCAAGCAGCGTGCCAACGCGCCAACGCCCACGATCTGTACGCGCACACTCTGGGCGCCATCGGCCTGGCATGGATCACCGCAGGCGACATCAACCAGGCCGCCGTTCATCTCACGCGTGCAGCAAGCATGTTCGAAAGCCTTGGTCTTACCAGCGAAGCGGCCGACATTCGGGAGCTGCTCGTGTTGCTCCAGTCCTGACCCAGCCTCACAGGCGAGTTGAACGCCCGACCAGCCTGAGCCACCGGCCCCGACCTGCGGATTCCGGCGCCTTGATCGGCTACACCACTCGGCGGCAACGCCGCTGCGCTTAGCCGGGTGTTGTCTTGTCAAGGATGCCGTCCGTGATGATCGCGGTGTGGAGCTTGTAGCCCATGCACCTGCGGGGATGACGGTGGCGGGTAAAGGGATATTTGCTGTGTCGTTTACGCATCCGCGCCTTCAGTCGGTGGCGGGGTCGTGGCGAGTGAAGGTCAGCCAGGGCGGCCCAGCCGATGGAGCCCACCAACGTGGCCGGAGCCGTGATCGGTGGGAGCTGTCGCCCGTGACGATATTGTCGGCGGCGGCCCGCAGCAGGACCGTGAAGCTGATGCGGTGTGCGGGCAGTGCCGGGCGGACGAAGACGAGATCATCCGCAGTGCGGATCAGGGCCTGGTAGACCGTGAGCAGGGCGTACAACTCCTGCTCGATGCCGGGAACGGTCCTCGATCGCAGGATCCGGCCGTCCAGGATGGCCGACTTCAGCGAGAAGTAGCAGGTCTCGGCCTCCCAACGGCGGTGATAGATCTCGATCAGTTTCAGGGCGGGATAGCGGTCGGCGTCGAGCAGGCTGGTGATCAGGCGCCATAACTCGGTGCGCTGAGTGCCATCTTCGAGACGGACGGTGATCCAGGCTTCGATGATCCGGACCTCCAGGCGTCGGCCGTATCCTCGGCCGGCACGGTAGTGCTGGGAGCGGATGAAGGTCAGATAGGAGCCGTCCGGGAGCGTGTGTCGGGTGGTGGGGCAGCGTTTACGGGTGGAGCGCAGCAGGAACGCGGCACCGGTCCCGGACACCGCGTTGAGGAAGTCCACCGCGTCGTAATCGGCGTCGGCCAGCAGCAGCATGGAGGCGTCCAGACTGGCCAGGAGGTGGTGAGCGTAGGACAGTTCGCCGATGCGGCCGGGGCCGAAAGCGGCGTCGAGCAGGGCACGGGTGCCGCACTCCACCAGGGCCACCAGGCGGACCATCGGATAGCCGAACTCCTTCACCTCGCCGATGTGCTTGGGGAAGTGCCAAGTCACGGCGGGATCGTCGGGGACGCACTGGGTGGTGCCGTCCAGGGCGACCAGGCGCCGTCCGCGGTAGAACGAGTCCCGTCAGTCGGAGTCACGACCGGGCTGGCCAGGACCTCGAAGAGTCGGCGCAGCGGTGCGGTGCCCAACCGGCGTCGCGCACGCGACAGCGAGGACGTACACGGGCATGCCGTCACCACCTTGCCGAGACCGGCGGTCAGTTTCGCCCACACCCCTGTATTCGAGACACACTCGAACACGGCGAGCGCGAGCACGAAGTACACCACCCGCGCGGGCAACAGCCGCAGCCGCTGTTCCTGGGCTCCTGTCTCGGCGACAACCGCGTCGACCAGGCAGGGATCGATGATCTCGGTCAACTCGCCCAGATGGCCTGGGGCATACAGTCGAGGGGTGTCAGGCTCCGCCCGACACTGGCAGACTGCTGCAACACGGGACCTCCGGGCACTCGTTCCTGGGCTCGACACCACAGGAACTACTCGGGGTCCCGCCCCATGACCAGGTGCTTGACGCCCAACCCGAACGGCTAACGCAGCGGCGTTGGCCAGGACAGGACTTGTCGATCGTCGGCGTTTGCATCGAGATCGGCCGTCGCCGTCAAACGTTCTGGGCGGTTGCAGCATGCGCCTCAATGTAGAACTGGGCCACCGTGACTGCTGCGGCAACGACCATGCGAGCGGTTGGAACATCCAGCTCAGGGCGCTGACTCAAGCCGTGTCCAGTCCCGAAACCCGCGTTACGCAACTCCGCTGTGGAAATCACCAGTTGGGCGAGAGACCCCAGCATCCTGCGGCGTTGCTCCGCCGCGGCATCGCTTCCACGAACGCCACCGGCGTCCAGGCCCAGTTGGACATTGGCCTTCCGAAGCAGCACAGGCACATCCAGCTTGGTTTCTTTGCCCGTGCCATGGAGCCCCAGGATGGATTTGAGGACGGTCTCCAGTAGTTCCTTGGCCGAACCGATAGCTTGTGCCGGGTCCTCCCGTAGACCTCGACGGATTCGAACTGCATGCTCGTCGACATCGATGACACCCAACTCGGCGGCAGCGGCCTGCAGAGCATCCACCGGAACAGGGCCGCCGTACAGCTTCGCATAGAGGTCAGGCTCGGACGTGCGTAGCCAGGCCGGGAGGTCGAGAAACTGCTCAACCTGTGCGAAGTTGGGAAACCTGGAACTGACCGATCGCCGCTGTGAGCCCGGCTGTCGCTCGGAAGCGCCCAGAAGAAGCGGCACCATGTCAGCGACATGACCGAAGTAGTCGTCGTCACCCCAGTTGAGGCTGCGGAGCAGCCGATCGTGGCTGACCACTTCTTCCCGCACACCCGTGAGGAGACTGAGTTCGATCCAGTCACTGCGGCTGAACTTGGCCTCGATCGCTTTCGCTACTGCCAGGACAACCGTCTCGGGTCTCACGCCTTCGCGCAGCACGCTCTCTCCCCTCTCGATGGTCAGCAGACAGCATCGCACCCAATGTCACGTACAGCGTCCTCGTTTCGTGTCCTCGAGGCAGAGCGGTTCGATCCTCGACGGACATCGGCTCGGCGTGCCAACGGTGGTGACGCCTTGGCTGGACCTGTGGAAGCGCACCGAGTCGGCTTCATCGGTCGGCCCGGAGAAGCCGCGCGCCGCCAACTCCGACTCTCTGCAACGGCTGGGCAGGCAGGATCGATGACGTACACAGTAGTGTTCGGCGATGCGCTACACGGTGTGGGATCCGCATGCAGTTCGATCGTTCGACCGGGCTAACCTCACTCAACAACAGCGGGCCTTGGCGGAAGGTGTGCTTCGTGCACTCGAACCCGGCACCTATCTGAGCGAACACGTCGTCGGCGCGAACAGTGCCGTGCTGGCGCTCACCCGGTCCCACCACGTGCTTGAGAGCCACACCCGCGTCGATCAGCCGCGTGTGGGCCTGACTCGAACTGTACTTGCGCAGGCCCTGAGCAATGTGGAGGCGGCGGTACCCGCGCACAGCGTCACGCCGAACGGCGCCTTCGTTATCGGGCAGGCCCAACAGCTTCTGACGCTGGTGAACAGCGCCATGGCGGGAAGTCTCACGCCAGTGGTAAAACAGACGTACGCCCAGCAACTTGAGGCTCTCGTCCAGCCCGTCGCGAGCGCCGTCCGCTCCGCGCTTGCCACATTGTGGAACGGCGCCGTTCTGACCCCGGCCGTAGCCGGTCAAATCCGCGGCCAAGTCGCAGTTCTCGTAGCGCTCGAAGGGCGGGACGGGCTCGCTCTCAAGGACGATCTCGTTGCGGCGTTCAATCGCGGTCCGGTGGATGCGGCAAAACTGGCTGACATCCTATGGCCCGCGCGGAAGCAGTACCGGGTCGCCCTGACTGTATCGGGCACACGGCTCTTGGAAGAACTGGATCGGCTCCTCCCTGGAGCGGCGCAGTGGCCATTGGTCGGACCCGCCCTTCCTCCAGGGGTTCCTCGAAGCCCTGCGGTGCGCGGCCTGGTCACGGCCGTGATCGGAGGGGTCGGCTCCGGCACGCTGGTTCAGGTACCTGTGCAGGCCGCGGACGCCCACACTGCGATCGCCCAGGCCCGGAGGGAGCTGACGGAGACACTGGACCAATATGCGGCAGGGCAGCGACTCATGGAGTTGGGTCTCAGCCCGCTTTCGGTCGTAATCGACCCCACTAATAGGCCGCTGCTGACGGAGAGCCGAGTGAGTGGTGGCAAGAGTGCTCGCCCCCTCACCAGCGGGTGGTCCGCTTCTCTCAGACCAGCTCTGCGCATGGCGAATCTGGCCGGCCAGGTGGATGCCCCGGTGGCCAGTGTGGCCCTGGCCTGGAGCGCCATCGAATCGACCGGGGTCACGGCGGCTGACTTCGAGACCATCGCCAAAGCGTGTGCTCTGCACAGCGTGAGACAGCAGTTGTTGAGCGTCTATAAGTCTGTGACGGATTCAGCGAACGCTCAGCTGCGTCACACACGATGGTATGCAGACAGCTTCGTAACTGTGCTGGCTAAGGCCGAGCGCTCGCTCGCGGCAGCCAACCGGGGCACCACTGCCGCCGCACAAGAGGCGGCATCCCGCCTCACGGACTCGCTGGCAGTTATCCGCCGACGGCAAGCCGAGGCTCAAGTGAATGCCGTGCAGCTGGAGAAGGTTCTCGCCCCGGCCATTGACGTCGTCCGGCAGAACCTCCTGCAGGGTGGCGACCGCGACCATCCATTGAACATGTCCAGCTGGAAATTGGATCTGAACGACTTCCTGGATGCCGTACTACCACGGCAGGTGTCGACTCCCCCCACCGTTCAGCAGACGTCGGACGCACTGACCGTACTGGCTGATGTGGCAGGCGGCCTGGCCCGGGAGCAGCTGACCGCCTGGCAACACCGACTCGCGGCACCGTCAGCTCTCGTTGACTGGCTCAAAGATCAACAGGAACTCTTCCACGGCCTTTTGGCGTGGATGTACGCAAGCCGAAACCTGGCCATCCACACCGGTCAGTTCGCTCTCCCCGCCGACATCCTGACTGCCCACGCAGGCAGAGGAATCGCCGACCTGATCCTGGAATTTCTCGGGCACTGGCATCAGGACCAACGGGGACGGGGACTGCCAGACGACGCACCGAGGGACATCGTCATTGCGCTAGCCAGCCGACGGGACGAACTCGTCCAGCATCTGGGCAGCGCCGCCTCGTGCCACCCGCTTAACGTGGCCACGATCAGCGCCCCAGACCGCGACTGTTGGCACAGGACGTGAACAGGCAGCGATGAGCGGTGCCAATCGCGACAGTCTATTCGGTAGCGTCGCACCCGAGTGAAACGGGACGATGACATAGATCGTGCGACGCTAAATGAGCCGGCCGCGGTAGTGGCGACCGACCGACATTGGTGTAGTTGAAGGGGCAGGAGTCCATCATGTGGGAGCAGGACATCGGTTGCTTCCCGGTCGCCTTCGCGGAAGACGGTGACGAATGGGCTCACCACCTCGGGAATGCGATGGGCGGTTCCGGTTTTCACCGCATCAGTGGTACCGATGGTGTCGGAGGGCCTGTGGAGATGGGGCCGCCCCTGCACGGATCTGTAACGAGCATCCTTCGCGTTCACCCTCACCCCGTCGGCATCGCCTGCACTGTCGTCGGCGAGGACGGCACACTGGCCCCTGACCAGGTCGATCCCTGGCGTATTGGTGCGCACATGGCAGTGAGCGAGATCGGCCGCCACCAGCAGCCTCAGGTCTGGGATGCACTGGTAGGTCTGAGCCCCTCGGTCGGCCTTGGACCTGACACCCTGGGAGAGCTCACAGCAAGGAGCCTCGGGCCTCTTGACCTGGCCTCTGCTGGTGTCTACATGCGCGAGTTCCGAGGACCAGAGCGCGTCGACTCCCACTTCATCGGCATCCGCCGCACCTTCCCGGTGATCGTCACTGGTCGAGTCACGACATACCACTGGGATCGCGTCGTTCCGGTTGCGCAGGTCCAGTTGCGCCGCGTCTGCGCCCTGTTGACGCTGAGTACCAGACTGCTCTGGGAGCCGCGGTCACACCCTTGGCCCCAGAGCCCCACCGGTCCGACCTTGAAGGTTCCTATCTCGGTCAACCCTGGGTTCTCGATGCCGGAAGGCCAGGAATGGACCGGCGACGTCCCTCCGGGAACCGGGAACTGGAAATTGCCGTGGTGGGTGGACCAGGCGTGGGAGAGGCTCGATAACGACTCCGGACTAGCCATCGCGCTCAACGCGTACTACGAGGCCGTGCGCCTGCAGAGGCGCCACCCCTCGCTTGCGCTGCTCACTTACGTCGCCGCAATTGAGGGCGTCGGTATGCGCTTCGTCCCAGACGATCTCTGTAACTGCCATCCCGAATGTACTCACAGCAAGGGAGTTGCCGAGAAACGCTTCCGAAAAGCACTCAAAACAGTGCTGACGCAACGCGAGGTGAAAGAAATCGCTGGCCCGCTGTACGACAAGCGGTCGCACACGGGACATCGAGGAACGCTTTTCGGATCGGAAGAGGTTTTCGGATACGCCCGCACCGGGATGTTCCAGGCCAGTCCTTACTTCGGATTTGAAGCATTGCTCCTCGGCCAATTGACAGCGGTCGCCAACGCGGTGCTGGTTAAAGCGTTCAGTGTTGCAGGAAGTGGCCCCGGATAATTACCACTTGGTGAAGAGCCTGATGAAGCAAACCACTGCTGTTGAGTCCGGCGGCATGGATTCTGTACGACGGTGCCAACAAGAGTTGCTACACCTGACTGCGGACTACCCGAACTACTGTAGTTGACATCACCCCAGGCCAGACAAGACGTTGAGTGTCACCTAAAAGTGCTGGTCACAGGTTGTTGCGACGTGGCGCTGTGAATGCATCACCGTACGGATCATCAGCAGGGACACTGCATCGGGGTTGCCAGAGAAACATCCCCTGACCTGCGGTGTACCAAAGTGCCAACTATCCCTCTGATTGCGTATTTCCAGTCGTAGAACCTAGTTGGCATCAGCGCAGGTCGCGAACGTCGCCTGATGCCAACTACCGATCCTGGTAACAGGTGAGTTCGGCGTACTCGCTGCCGGTGCCAAAAATTTCGGTCAAGCGGCCGAGCCGGTGAGTGACCATGGTGACGTCCCGCCGCTCCGCGCCCGGGGCGGGGCAGTCGGGCAGGACCGCCCAGTGCCCGCTGCCAGCGGCCGTGGACAGCGTGTTCAGGCCGTATCCGGGGGCGTTCTTGGCGCCGGCCAGCTGGAACTGAAAAGGTGCTTCCCGATTCTGCTGGTGATTACGCGGTGGCTGCACTTGCTCCGTCGGCCATCGTGCTCCACCAGCGCAGCAGCATGCCACGGACGAGATGGGCGAAGAGCGCCAGAGTCATCGGGAGTTCCTCGGCCGACCAGGTCGTATCGCCGCTCCCGTACGGGCCATTGGTGAACCGTTCGGCCGGCAGCCCGTCGCCGGCGATTGGGGGCGGAATGAGTAGCGGCCAGGGAAAGGGCGCCCCGGCGTGCAGGCGCGCCGAGCGGTACTCGTACACCTTCTTGAGCGCGCCTTCCATTCCCCGCCGGGACCACGGCAGTTGGGCGGCCTGATCGGCGGTACGCGGCTCAGGTGGGTCGGGCTGAAACGCGCATGCGAAGGCGAGGAACCGGCCGGTGGCCTTGATCAGACCGGCGAACTCCGTATCGGCGGCTCGCACCAATAGTTCGTCACCGCCTCGCTCGACCAGCGCCTCGGCAGCGAGAGGGAAACCACTCGTGACCAGCTGTGCATAGTCGGCGGTGGCGACCTGCTGCGAGGTCGCGGCGACCTCCACCGCGCTGACCAGCATCAGCCAGGCAAGTTCCGGCTCGCCCTCGGCGATCCACAGTGCGTCGGCGTACTGCCGGGCGGCCCGCACAAGGTCGACGGCGTGTTGCGGTGCAAGGCCCGGCAGGGATTCCAGGTATCCACGGGCTGACGCGGTGTCTGCTGGCGTATCCGGCAGGTCCGGGATGATCGGCGAGGCCCACGGCGACGTCGGCGCACTCGGCACGGAGCGCGTGCTCGGGTGGTAGGAGGTGATGGTCCCGCCGTTGTTGCGGTGGATGACCGGATCGTCGCCTCGAAGTCGGACTCCGAGGATCAGGGACAGCATCGCGGTGATCTCCTGATGGATCGACAACCCTGTCCAGCCTGCGCTGTCGGAGGCCGGTGCCTCGTCCCCGGGGTCGCGGAACCAACTGGCCAGTTCCATAACGGGGCGCAGCTGACCCGGCTGATGGTCGGGCGGAGCGTCACGCGAGGCGATCCGGTAGGGGCCTACCGATTCGCTGTCTGGTGTCCCTTGGACATTTGTGTCCGAGAACAGCCGGGTCGTCCAGCCGCGGGTCGGGGTGTCACGGTACTGCCACAACCGCACCGACCAAGGCGGCTGGACGACGTTTGGAGCGGTCATGGAACGGCTCCCAGAGGCAGTGGAGTTGATGGGCACCGTCGCGCGGGCCTCCGCCGAAGACGAGGTTACGTCTTCAGGAGATCCCTGGGGTCCCTGGTGACACAGGTTGGGGCGGCAGCCCCGGCAGGCCATGAGTACCTGCACACAGGCCGTGCTTGTCACTGGCTCACGTCGGCCGGGAAGGAAGCGCCCTGCATGACGTCGCCGGCCGGGTCCTTCTTCGTGATCGCGACGCTGCCGACTTCGTCGGAGGTCTCGGTGGCCGTCGGGGAGGGAGTCGGCTCGGCCGACAGGGCGGAAGCGGCCGGGGCCCAGGCGAGTGTGACGGCTACTGCGCCGGCCAGGGCCGTCGGTCGGAGGACGCTGCGGAAGGTACGGGCGTGCACGAGGTGAGGGACTCATTGGTCTTGATGGGGAGGTGGGTCAGGTCCTTCGGCGGGCAGGCGAGCTGGCAGAAGCGGGCACGTGCCGGGCGGTGCGGGCTGTTGTCCGGGGCGGTGGGGATGCCGGCCAGGAGCCGGGGAACCAGACGGAGCAGTACTGCTCGATCGCGTCGCGCAGTCCGGTGGTGACGACTCCCTCCCACGGGGGCTGGTCGGCCTGGTGGTAGCGCGTGTTGAAGGTGGCGTAAGTGGAGTTGTTCCTGGGGGTGTTCTTGGCTTCGTCGCGACGGTGGAAGGTGCCGTGGTCCACGAAGCTGAGGGCGACGGCGTTGATCTCGCCCCGGTCAGAGTGGACGACTGACGCACGCAGGCCGCCGTAGGTGTCCGCGTAGATGGTGGGCGCAAACTCGATGCACAGGCGCAGCGAGCTGCCCGGGGTGGGAGTGGCGTAGTAGGTGTTGCCCACCACGGTGCTGTGGGGAAAGGGGAGCATCAGCTCGGCGAAGAACTCGCGGGCGTGGAAAGACATTTGGGCTCTCTGGTGCCTGTCAGCGGCGGGGGCCGGGCAAGGCGGGGCGGCTGGTGGTGCTCCAGCGCGGGACGCTGGAGGCGGTGAGGGCTGCCGGGCGGCGGGCGGCGGCGCGCTGGACGTCGAGCGGAGTGGGAGCCGGTGGGCTCGGCGGGAGGATCGGGGTGAGTTGGGCCGTGCCCTGGACGTAGCTGTAGGTGTCCTCACGCCAGCGAGGCAGCGGCGCGGGGTCGGAAACACACTCGGTGACGGCTGTGATCAGGGCGACGGGGGTGTTGGTGCTGGCGGTGACGTACCAGGCGGGGCGGTCGATGGACGTGCCGGCCCACATCTGCCAGCGGGCGTCGCGGGTGGTCAGCTCGGCTTCCGCGTCGAGGCGTCCGGTGGCGAACTCCAGTCCGGCGAACTGGTCGGCGGAGTGGATCGCGAAGACGCCCCAGCGGGGGTGGTCGATCTGCCAGCCCCGCTTGATGAGCGGGACGACCGCGAGGAACGGGTCACGGGTCGTGCTCTCGGGATCCGGTGTCGCGAGGTAGGCGTTCGGGCCCTGCTCGTACGCCTCGGCGAGTGCGGTGGTGAACGCGGTGACGAACTCGGTCGGGCAGGAGTCGTTGAAGCAGGCGCCCCAGGTCGGCGGGCCGAAGGGGTCCCGGTAGGCGTTGATGCGCCACAGGCCGTCGTCCTCGCCTTCGGGGAGGTAGCCGAGGCGGACCTTGCGGTCGGGCGCGTGGACGTAGACGTTGCCGAGGTTGTCGTGCTGCAGGTTCCAGCCGAGGTCGAGGAAGGGCGCGAGGGCGGGGTCGCCGGTCCCCGTGGTGCTGGCGAGGTAGCGCGGGGAGACGTAGACGTCGCCGTCGATGGTGTCGTCGTGGGGTGGCACGCGGCTCCTGGTAGGAGGGGGTCAGCGGGTGCGGGCGGATGCCGGGGGCGGCGGCGCCGCTGCGGGCATGGGTTTGTGGCTGCCGAGCGCGGTGCTGGCGCAGCGGCGCAGTGCGGCCCTCACGGCTCGTTCCTGTTCCTCGGCCGGGCGCTGGTCGAGGAGGACCAGGCCACGGGTGACGGCGGGGTCGAAGGGTGAGCGGGTCCCGAGTCCGACGATCTCTGCCGCCGCCTCGGCTTCGACCAGCACCCCGAATTCGTCCGGGATCCCGAGGAGTTCACCCGCGTGGTAGCGGGCGCCGTCAAGGGCCTGGATGAGGCGGAAGTCGTCGTCCAAGCAGTCGGCGACGATGTCGAGCAGCAGGTGGGTGGCGGACTGCAGCCGGGCGCGGAAATCGGGATCCACCAGCCAGAACCCGTTCGGCTCGGGCGCCGGCGGATGACCGGACAAGGCCCGTTGCGTCACTGCCGCGTTCGGCTGGGGCGTCGCCGGGGGTTGGGGGAACCAGAGGAGGGTGTACTGCTCGATCGCGCGGCGCAACTTCGTGGTCGCGGCTCCCTGCCACGGCGGCTCGTCGCGCTGGTGCCAGTCGCGCACCAGGGCGTAGCCGTCGTGGCCCGGGTAGCGGCCGATGGCGGTGTCGCGGCTACGGAAGGTGTCGTGGTCGGCGAACGTGAGGATCACGGTGTCCAGGACGCCGCCCTGTTCGGCATGGAGGATCTGCAGCCGCAGCCCGTCGTACTCGTCGGCGCCGATGGTGCGGGAGAAGCCGATCCTCAGCCGCAGTGGGGAGCCCGGCTGTGGGGTGGCGTAGTAGGTGTCCCCGATGACGGTGCCGCCGGTAAGGGTGAGCTGCCGGGTGAAGAACTGCTCGGCGTGCAGGGGCATTTCGCGCCCTTTCACATGGGTGGGTGGTGTGGATCAGCGGCGAAGCCCGGGGCGGGAGCCGACCGCCGGTGCGGGCGGGGGCGTGCTGGTAGTCCATCGGCGCACGTTGCGGGCCGGCGTAGCGGCCGGGCGCCGGGCTGCCGCAGCACGCTGGACATCCAGCGGGGTCGGCGTGGCCGGACGTGGCGGCTCGACGGGGGCGAGCCGGACAAGGCTGGCGAGCCGCGGATGCAGGCTGGCCTCGTAGCGAAGGACGGGGGTGGGATCGGCGAGGGCGGCAGCGGTGGCGGCGATCAGATGCTTCGGCGTGCGTGCGGTGAAGGTCGCTTCGGCACGGGTTCCCCAGCCCGGCGGTCCGGCCCACAACGTCACCGCCTCGGCGTCGGGGCCGGTGCTGACGACGTCGATGCTCGCTCCGGCCAGCCCGTCCGGGGAGACGATCTCCACCATGCCGCGCGAGAGGGGCTCGCGGTCCCAGCCCGCGTCGAGCAGAGGCTGTACCGCGTCGCTCCAGGACGCCGAGGGCCTGGTGAGGAAGGAGTCGCTGTCTGCGTCCCATTCGGCGGCGAGGGCACGTGTGAGTCCTTCGACGATCTCGGGCGGCGTGTTCTGGTTGATCCGGGCAGTCCAGCAGGGAGCGGAGACGGGGTCCTGGGCCGCACTGATCAGCCACGTGTCGTAGTCATCGCCGAACCATCCGATGCGGATGCGGTGGTCCGGCGAGGTGATGACGAGCTGGCACGGCCCGACGTCGGGATGATGGTGGGGCCAGTGGGTCACCGGGGCGAAGCTGGGGTCGGCGTGCCCGGGCAGCCCGGCGAGGTAGCGCGGAAAGACGTAGACGTCCCCGCCGGTCCAAAGGTCGTCGTTCGAAGGCACAGGAGTCCTGAGAGGTAAGGGGGTTCGGGGAGGCGGATCAGCCCGGGGTGTGCAGGAGGGCTGCTTCGAGGTCGGCAATCCGGCCGGTGTGGTGCAGGGTCCGCAGGCCCAGAGCGGCTGCTGCGTGGCAGTTGTCGGCCCGGTCGTCGACGAACAGCACCCGCCGCGGGTCGCGGACTCCCGTCGCGGCCAGAACCTGCTGGTAGGCGGCGGGGTCGGGCTTCACCGTCAGGAGCCGGGCCGAGTAGAAGGCGCGGGTCATGAGCCGGCGGCACCAGTCGGTGGCGTCGAGAACATCACTGAGATGAAGCGGGGCGTTCGACAGCAGGAACAGAGGCAGTCCGCTGCGGTGGGCGCGCTCCAGGACGGCGAGGACACGGTCGTCGGTGGTGGTCCACATGGCGGTGTCGGCGGCGCGCAGTTGGCGCAGCAGGCGCGGACCCGGGTGGGCGCCGAGGACCTTGGCCCAGTACGCCAGGTCGCTCAACTGTCCGGCGTCGTACGCCTCGCGGACGTTCCAGAAGGCGCTCTGGAAGCCGGCTAGGTCCTGATCGGGCCAGTCGGCGGTGCGGGCAAGGTGTTGCCATTGGTCGGGGGTGGGCTGGAGGCCGAGGACTCCGTTGTAGTCGAGGATCACGGCGTCCACACCGGTCGGTGTGAGGAAAGTGCTGGTCAAGGGGTGGGGTTCTCCAGGGCTTTGTGGGACAGGGCGGCGACGACGGCCGCGAGCAGGGCAGGCAGCAGCAGCGCGTAGGGCAGGGAAGTGACGGTGGCGAGCGCGCCGATGAGGGCGGGGCCGGCGAGCAGGCCGGCGTAGCCGGTGACCGCGACGCTTGCGACCGCGCGGGGTCCGCCGACTCCGGCGGCGGTGATCAGACTGGGGACGGTGACGGACAGACCCAGCCCGAGCGCCGCCCAGCCGACCAGAGCCGCCGGGACGGTGGCCAGGGTCAAACCCCCTGTGAGGCCGGCCGCGGCGAGGACGGCGCCGGTGCGTACGACCGCCGGAGCACCAAAACGGGCAGTGAGGCGGTCCCCGGCGAGCCGTCCGGTGACCATGGCCGCGCTGTAGAGGGCGAACGCGGCGGCGCTGACGGCCGTCGACGCGTCGAGGCTGTGCAGGTGCACGGCCGCCCAGTCGGCCGCAGCCCCCTCTCCCAGCAGACAAGCCCCAGCCAACGCCCCCAGCAGCCACAACCGCACCCGGGGCAGGCCCTGCGAGTCCTTCAGGTCCGGCGAACGCTGGGCCGGCGTCGGCGTCGGCGTCGGCTCGTCGAGCGCGCCCAGGGAGCGTGCTGCTGGAGCCATCGCCAGAGCGACCGCGGCGACGGCGGTCCCGGTCATGGCGAACAGCCAGGTGTGGGAGGTCTGGGAGGTGAGGGCGGCGAGCGCGGCCCCACCGAGAGCGCCAAGGCTATAAGCGGCGTGCAAGGACCCCATGATGAGACGGCCGAGGTGGCCCTGGCAGCGGACTGCCGCAGCGTTGACGGCCACGTCCAGTACACCGTGCGCGATGCCGAATACGAACGCCCCCAGCGCGAGAGCGGTCGGCGTGCGGCAGGCGCCGAGCACCGCCAGGGCGGCGGCGAGGCCGACGGTGCCGCTGGTCAGCAGCAGCGGCTGACGGGCAGGAACGGCGATGCGCCCGCCGGCCTGAAGGCCGGCGACCATGCCGACGGCGGCGGCGAGGAGGACCAGGGAAAGCCCCGCGGTGCTCAGGTCGGCCGACCGCTGAACGGCCGGCATCCGCGCGCCCCAGACGGCCATCACGACCCCGAGCGCGGCGAAGTACCCGGTCAGCAGACGGCGATCGTGGACAGCCCGGCGAGCAGTCGTCGCGCTCACTCCGCCGAGCCCGGCGCGGAAGTGGTGGCCAGCTGGGGTTCGACCTGGACGGTGAGGTGGCGGTATGCGTCCTGGGAACGGGCCTGGGCGACGGCGGCGGTCGGTCCGGTGGTGATCAGGAACCCGATGCGGGCGGTGAACAGGTCACCGTCCGGCGGCAGCACCAGTTGGTCGCCGACGTCGCGCTGGAAGTGGGCCCGCTCCAGCCACGGCGTCTGCTCGTTGAAGCCGTCGGTGAGGCGGCGGGCAGTGAGGGTGCCCGGGTGGGCGGGGTAGATCATGCGGATCGCCGCCGCACGGCTGCGCGTACGGGTGAGGTCCGGTGCACGTGAGCAGGCGATGTCCGCCGCCGCTCGGGCGAGGTCGACGCCGGTGGCGAGGTGGACGAGGTGGCCGATCATGTCACCGGCGAGCCGGGCGTTGACCTCGATCAGCCGGGGCCGGCCGTCCACCAGACGGAGTTCGACATGGCTGACGCCGTCGGGAACCCCGAGGGCCTTCAGGGCCGCCTGCGCTGCCGGGGACACCGTGGCCAGCAGCGGGTCGACCGCGTCGACCGCGTGCGCGATCTCCTCGAAGTACGGCGGAATGCCCACGGTCTTGCGGGTGACGGCGACCACGGTGGTGGTGCCCTGGTAAGTGACACATTCGACGCTCACCTCCGGGCCGTCGAGATACTCCTCGACCAGCACTTCAGTGCTCTCCACCCCGAGGCCGGCGGCCTGCGCGGCGAAGGCGTACGCGTCCGGCAGTTCTTCAGGGCTGTCGACGCGGATCACGCCGACACTCGCGGCGTGGGAGGCGGGCTTGAGGACCACCGGGTAACCGAGGTGCTGGGCGGCACGG
Organism: Streptomyces sp. GbtcB7; assembly: GCF_019091445.1. Classification (NCBI taxonomy): domain Bacteria; kingdom Bacillati; phylum Actinomycetota; class Actinomycetes; order Kitasatosporales; family Streptomycetaceae; genus Streptomyces; species Streptomyces sp. GbtcB7. The sequence goes on along the minus strand of NZ_JAGXJM010000022.1, from coordinate 60,217 downwards.
ACCGCCTCCTGGATGGTTCGGACGCCGGTCGAGGCGGCCGAGGGCACCGCGTGCCGGGCGAACAGGGCCCGGGAAGTCGCCTTGTTGCGGCAGCCCTGCATCACCTCCGGTCCGGCGGTGGGCAGGCCGAGCCGACGGGCAAGGCGGGCCACGGGCACGAGGTGCCACTCGGTCCACGTCATCACACCCACCACCGGGTGCCGCTCGGCGAGGGCCTGGCCGGCAGCGGAGAGGGCCGACTGCTCCATGGGATCGGCGACTTCCCAGTCCAGGAGGTAGGGGCGTTCCCACGTCGGTTCGGCACCGGTGATCAGGACGACGTCGTAGTGGGCGGCGATGCTCTGAAGGCAGTACGCGCGGTACGCCTCGGCCTCCATATCAGCGGCGGCGACGACCAGGACGACGGGGCGAAACGGCAACAGAAGTCTCCAAGTGGGAACGGGTGAGGAAAGGGGAGTCGGACCGGTGGCTCACCGCCGGATCAGGGAGTGCGACGGCGGCGCAGCTCGAACGCGGAAGCCCAGTGGGGGTCATGGGCGATCAGCTCGCGGGCGTACAGGACCGTGAAGTTGCTGGTCAGCCCCATCACGCCTGACGAAAGGCGCCAGCGCAGGGCTTCGAAGAGGACCTTGAGGCCGATACGAGTGGCCCCCGCTGTGAGCCGGTGAGCAGTCAGCCGCTCCAACACCCGGTAGACGTAGGGGTGTTCGGCGTCGCACGCAAGGAACTGCTCGGTGAATCGTGGGCCGGCCGGCGCGAGAGGGAACAACGTCGACAAGAGGCAGGAAGTCCTGCTGCACGGCGTGGGGCATGGGCATCTGGCTGCCCTCTAGGAAGGCGGACGGGTGGACGGGGCGGGAGGGCGTGAAGGTCAGGCGGCCGAAGGGCGCAGGCCCGGGAGGGTGCGCAGCCGGGTGAAGGCGGTGGCCAGGCCGATGGCCCGCAGGACGGCGCACACACTGATCGCGTGGCCGAGCTGGCTGGGCGGAACGGCGGCGACCACCAGCCCGGCGATCGGGAAGGGCAGCAGGAGCAGCAGGATCGTCAGCGCGAGGGTGCTGCCGAACACGTCGGCGGGGATCAGATGGGAGCGCAGGGTGCGCAGCACGACGGTCATGCCGCCCTCGCCAGCCATGAGGACCGCGATCAGCCCCACATAGGCGGAGTAGGTGCCGGCGAGCGAGAGGGCGAGGCAGGCCGAGGTCGCGATCGCCGCTGAAGCGGCGCCGACCGGCCACAGGCCGTAGCGGTCGATGCCGCGGCGGCACAGGGCGATCGCGATCAGGGAGGCCGCGGCGGCGGCCGACCAGAGCAGGCCGACATCGGCGCTGGAGTGGCCGAGTTCCTGGACGACGATCACGGGCGCGGCTGCCTGGAGGACGCCGATGGCGAGGTTCGACAGCGTCAGCCCGGCGACGAGCCAGCCGAGCGCCGGCAGCGCACACAAGGCCTGCCAGCCCGTCCGCAGTCCCTGTCGTACGACGGCTGGAGAGGCGGTGTGCTGGTCCGCGTGCTTCTGTGGGGCGAGGGTGGCAGCAAGTAGGGAGAAGGCGGCGGTGGCGGCGAGTATGCCGGTGGCGCCGGTGTAGTTGAGGAGCAGGCCGGCGAGCGCGGGTCCGGCCAGGGTCGCCGTCTGGTCGATGCCGAGGAGCACCGACTGCACCCGGTGGGCGCGCGAGCCGACAGCGCGGCTGGCGGTCCCGCCGGCGGTTTCGGCCGCGATGTAGCTGAACTCGGTGAGCACGCCGGTGCCGGCGGCGAGCGCCATGACGGTGACGGTCTCGCCGAGCCCGCCGGTCTGGGCCTTGAGGATCATCGCGGCGGCCAGGACGAGGGCGGCCCGCGCGGTCGCGGCGAGGCGGAAGACGCGGGTGGTGCCGTGGCGGTCGACCAGGGCTCCGGCCACGGCGAAGGCCATCAGTCGCGGCGCCCATTCCAGAGCGAAGGCGAGACCCGTGAGGGCGGCGGAGTGGGTGGTGGCGAGCACCAGCAGGGGGATGCCGTACGTCGTCATGGCGAACGCGGCGGCGTCCATGCTGCGCGGCAGATAGACGCCCCGCAGCAAGGGGGAAACCGGCCGGCGGGAGGGCCGGTTTCCGGGACGGGCTCTCACGCGGCGTGCTCCGTCTCATCCGCTGCGTGGGAGGAGCGGGAGGCCACGGCGTGCAGGACCTGCGGATGTGTCCGGAGCCACTCGGCCAGCGCCGACTGCAGCGTAGGAAGCGCGAAGGCCGCCTCGGCGGGAAGGACGGCGCCCCCGTCTCCGAGCAGTTTCAGGGTGTGCTGGACGCGGGTGACGAAGTCGCTGGCAGTGCTGGGGTATTGGTGGGTGCGGGACCAGCGGGCGGCGGTGTCGTACAGCGCGGCGAGGTCTTCGCCGGCTGGGGTGAGCCGGTAGCGGGCGGTGGCGTGTGGGCCGGCGTGGACCACGCCGAGCGTGCGGGCGACGTCGATGGCGTGGCGCAGCTGGTGGGTGGTGAGGTCGCCGAACGCGCTTCGCAGGCTGCCGCGGCTGCGGCTGATGGGGCCGTTGTCGTCGATCTCGCTGACCAGCCGGATCACTGCTGGCCGGCACAGGGCGTTGATGACCCGGCCCACGTGGGGGTGGTGGAGGATCGCGGTGTTGGTCATCGGCGCGGGCCTCCGGCCGGCGAGATTGCCAGGGGGCGGGCGGGTATCTGGTGGGAGAAGAGGTCGCTGGCCTGCCACGGCGTGGCCGGGGTCTTGGCCGGCAGGGCTGGGGCAGCCACGGCCGGGGGCGTGGGCTGGCGGGACTGGGTGGTCAGCCACGGTCCCGGCCGGGCCTGAGCCGGTGTCAGGGCCTGACCCCACAGCGGGTGGACGTCGGTGAGTGGGCGTCCGGCCGCCCAGGCGGAGAGGGCCTGGTAGACCGGGGCGAGGGCCCGGCCGCTGGCGGACAGCTGGAATTCGCCGTCGGGCGTGACCTCGGCCAGCCCGTCGTCGATCACCCTGCGCAGCGGCGGGTAGACGCGGCTGAGGCTGTAGTGGGGCATGACCTCGGCGGCCAGTGCCTTCGCGCTCGCCGGTCCGCGGGTCTTGAGTGCCCACACCAGTGGCGTCGAGTGCCGCGGACTGATCAGGGCGATCGTGTCTTCGATGTGCTGGGCCACCGGTATCGGCTGCGGCTGAAGTTCGCCGGTGGTCTTGTTCCGTACGAGGGGCTTCTCCAGGTGTGTGTCGCCCCAGGTGGCGAGTGCGGGCAGGACGGGGATCAGGTCGGCGCCGCGGCGGGTCAGGCCGTAGGTGACGTGCCGTGGGGTGTGCTCGGTGCGTTCGACGAGACCGGCGTCGACGAGCTTGCCCAGCTTCGGGTGGAGTTGGCCGTCCGCCAGGAGCACGAGCTTGGCCTTGACCTCGGTGTAGCGCAGGGGCTGGGAGGAGAGGGTCATCAGCACCCACACGCTCCAGCTGGGGGCGAGCATCTGCAGGCTCTCGGTGACGCGTGACAGATCGTTCAGGGTGGTGCGGGACGGACCGGTGGCGGCCAACGGGGTACTCCTCGGACGGGGATGGGGAAGTCAGCGGGTGCGGGCGATGGCACGCGCGGGAGTGGGAACCGGTGCGGCGGACACGGTCGGCTCGGGCTTCGGGTCCGGGGCGGGGACGCGGTGCAGGCCGGCCAGGACGCCGCTCAGGGTCTTGGTGTGGGCATCGCGGGTGGCCACGGATTCGGAGAGGCGGCGGGCGCAGTCGCGGATGTGGCCTGCTGCGAAGGAGCCGATCTCCCGTTCCGGGTCAGCCAGTTGAAGCAGCCGCTGTCGCTGGAAGGCGATGTTGCGTTCGGCGAACTGCAGGTCGGTGAGGCCGGTGATCAGGGCGGCGAGCATGCTGGCGTCGGGGTGGGTGGCGGCGAGGGCTTCGAGGTCGGCCAGCGGTCTGGCGTAGAGGTCCTCGATGCGCTCGGCGATCGTCTGGGCGGTGGCACGGGGTTCGGGCAATCGGGGCTTTCACGAAGGGGGCCTTCGCGCCGCCCCGGCGCGGGCGCCGGCGGCGGGCGGAAGGCCGGTGGGGAGCACCGGCTGGATGAGCCGTACGGGCCGGCGGGTCACCGGGCCGGGCGGTGGCATGGTGCGCAGCAGCCGGCCGAGGGCGGCGACGTAGCCGTCGCGTCCGGCCAAGGCCGCCTCCAGCCACTGCGCGTCGAAGCGAAGGTCGTCGGTGGACAGCTCGCTCATGTCACGGTCGGCGGCGGTGGCCTCGTGGACACGGTCCCGTACCCAGGCCACCTGCTCCTCAGCCACCACGAGGAAGGAGCGCAGCTCCAGCGCCCGCCGCAGCGCCTTGGACGCATCGCGGACGGACGCCTGCGCGTACAGGTCACGCACGGGGGCACCGAACGTCTGCTCCAGCAGGCTGTCTTGGCTGGAGGTCTTGTCGGTCACGCTCACCGGGCCGCTCCTCGTACGGGTGCCTGCGCGGTGGCGGGCACGGACGGTGCGGCGGTGGGCAGGGCCGGGCCCCGGCGGGCGGCGGGCGCCGCGCCCCGCCATGTCCCCGAGCCCCGGTTCCCGATCGCCTGAGGGTCGAGAAGGTGGGCCAGGCTCATGGCACGGCCCGCCCGGACGGTGTGCGCGATGTTCACCATGTCCGCGAGTTGCATGACCTGCTCGGGCAGCTCGACGAATTCACCGTCGGGCACCGTGTCCGCGTGCTGGGCGAGGGCTTCGGCCAGGGCGTCTTCGGCCCGGTCCAGCACCTGCTGGGCCTCGGTGAGCAGCCCGTGCCAGCGCACGATCGTGGTGGCGTCCGGGTGGGCCTGCGGGGCGGCGGCTACCGCACGGCACAGCTCCGCGATCGGCATCTGGAAGCGGGACTGGATCTGCTCGGTGAGGACGCCCAGCACGTCGTCGGCATCGGGCACAGGAAAATTCCTTTCCGTTGGACTCGGGGAGACAGCGCGTGGCACTTCACGTCCCAACTGCCTTACAGACGAGTGCGATTCAGGGACGATTCGGAGAAGGTGGCGGACTGGTTAGTCGAGGCACATGCGGACGTCGCGATAGACGTAGGTCCCGGAAACCCAGCCCTTGACACCGGTTGTCTTGTCGGTGATGTACACCCACTTCGCACCCTTGGTGGTCTTGTGCACCTTGAACTTGTGCGACTTGTAGAGGATGCCGACGGCAGTGGACTTGGTCGTGGCCTTCGAGCGGATGGTCACGGCGTTGGTGCCGTGGACCGCCCACGGAAGGTAGGGGTTGCTGGTGCAGGACGACGCGGACACCGCAGTGGCGACGGACGTCGGCGCTGCGGCGGCCGAAGAAGCCGCCGCGAGGGGCAGGGCGAGCGCACCGAGCAGTGCGGCGGATATCGCAATTCGGGTTGAGCGCATGGGAAATTGAGCTCCATGTCAGGGAAGAAGGAACAGGTAATGCAGGCCGGACAGTTGCCTGTGCGGGCCGGATTCAAGAGTCCGGAGAATCTCCGGTTTCGCTAACCGGAGATGGGGTGCTATGTTTCGCCGCCGCCGATGGCCGTCGGCGTGAATCGCCAGGAAATCCCGGGGCGTTGGGGCAGCCTCAGCGGCCGGGCCCGCCCCGTGGTGTAGGCGGCACGGCGCGCGGCGCGGCCACAGGCGGCGTGAGCTGGCGGGCAGGCGGTGGCACGGTGGGCAGCGGGATGTCGTCGCCGCTCCAGTGCGCTGCCCACCACATCGTGGCGGCCTCATAGGTGGCGAAGCCGCCCTCGCGCAGCGTGTGCGTCCAGGTGTCGGCGTCCACCTCTTCCAGCAGCACCCGGAAGGGCACGGGTGCCCGCTCGTCCAGGGCGCGCAGGAGCACCGTGGTCTGGATGGGCTGCGTCACGTCGTGGGTGTAACTACGCAGGAGGGCGAAGTGATCGCCGTCTCGGCGCAGCCGCTCCTCCAGAGCCCGGGTGGCGTCATCGGCCGGAGTGGTGCCTAGTCCCTCGGGCACAAGGATCGCTTCCTCGGGGCAGCCGCGGGCGATCAGCCAGGACTGGGCCATGGCTGGCAGGGGGAGTTCGGCTCGGTCGAAGCGGAAGGTACGCGTGGCGGCATCGCGCTTGAGGTGCAGGGCCACGATCTGGGGGTCGCCGGGGAAGCCCCAGGTGGCGCTCCGGTCGTGCAGGACGTAGTAACTGTGCTGGTCATCGCCGGTGTGGTGTTCGGCCAGCACGCTGAGCGAGTTGTCGTTGATGGTGATCTGCTGCCAGAACTGCTCGGCAACCCGGTCGTTGACGGCCGCATAGCCGCCAAGGCGAAAGTCAGGGGTGGTTTCGGTCATCGATGCTTTCGGATCGGCGGCAGGAACGGCTGCCCGGGCGACGCAGCGCCGAGGGGTTCAGCGACGGGAGGTGTGGGAGGTCGGCCAGGCTCCGGCCCGCTGTACGGGCGCCGCGGTCGGCACCCCGGGCGCTCGCGGTGGGGCCAGGAGGGTGCGGCCGGCGTCGGTGAGGGTGATGGGCTGCCCGGCGTGCAGCGGATGGGAGTCGTCGCGCACGACAAGACCGGCCGCCTCGAACCGCTGGAACTGGCTGTAGGCGACCCGGACGCCGGAGGCCGTCACGACCGACAGGCGCTGCGTGAGCAGGTGTTCGTGCAGCTTGGCTCCCTGGGCGATGGCCAGCAGGGCCGCCTGGTCCGGGGCCGACAGCTCCGTCACCGACCCCGTTCCGAGCGTGCGGGTGGCGGCCTCGATGCCTTCCAGCGCCGCAGTGACCTGGTGCTCGCGCTCGTCGCGGGTGACAGCGGCCTCCTCCAGGGTGGCAACGGTGCGGTGGATGCGCGTGAACAACGCCTGGTCGACTTCGAACTCGCCGGAGGCCAGCCGCTGGAGCAGGACCCGGTAGAAGGTCACGGCCTGTTCGGCCTGGACCAGAGCGCGGTGGACGTCGGCCAGGCGGGCGTGCGGCTCGTCGAGGAGGTCGCGGTCACGGTGCTGCCACAGCTGATCGATGCTGTGGCCGACAGCGGCCTCGATGCGGTGATCGAGCGCCGTGAGCACCTTCTTCGTGGACACGTGCGGTGGCGTGGGAGGCATGGACGGGGTGGTTTCTCGGTGGGGCGATCAGGGCGGACTGTGGTCGGAACGCGTATCGCCGAGCGGAATACGGACATCGAGGTACGTGCCGTCGCGGGTGTGTTCCGCGGGCCCGAGATGAGCGAGAAGGCGCAGCATCGCCGTGTTGGAGGCGTCGGTGAACGCGGTCAGCGTGTGGGCGCCTCGGCGGCGGGCGTGGGCGGCTGCGTGCCGGGCCAGCCGGGTGCCGATGCCGCGGCGCTGGTGGGCGTCGGCGACCTGCAGTCCGAGATCGACGACGCCCCCCTCGCGGCTGACGAACCCGGCCGAGGCCATCGCGAGCGGACCGCCCTCGCTGTCGAGGCCGAGCCAGACCTCGCAGTGGTCCAGCAGCCGGATGAAGTCGTGCCGGGTGATGCGGGTCCGCCCCCAGCGCAGGAGCAGATTCGTGTCAGAGCAGCGCTGGTGGAGACGGTCGGCCAGAGGCCAGTCCGCTGCGGTCGCCGGGCGGATCGTGAACGGACGAGGGTTCAGCCGGGGTAGCCCTTCAGGGCGAACTGCACGGCACCGCGCCGGTATCCCTTGACCTCCCGGTCGTCGTCCATGGCGCAGGCGTACACGTTGTTCAGGGCCAGGAACTTGGCGAGGCGGACCTCGGTCAGCCCGGCGTACGGGCCACGCCCGTCGATGCCCCCGGAGAGGTCGCCGAGCACGTCGACCAGCGCTTCTGCGGACAGGGCGGGCGGGTCCCCGGCGGCGGCGAACGCGTCGAGACAGGCGTGCAGGATCGTCTCGGGCCGGCTCCGACAGTGCAGCGGGGCATCGTCCTCAGCCTCGGTGGCGCCGGAGGCGGGTGCGCAGCAGCAAGTCTGGGACACCAGCCGGGTCAACTCGACTTCGAGGCGCAGGCGTTCGGCAAGCTGGCGGGCGAACAGTTCGGGACGTTCGATGGCGAAGACGCCGTCCGCGTGGTCGCCGACGAGGGAGTCGAGTTCCTGGTCGAGGTCGTGGCAGTCCCCGGCTATGTCCAGAATCATCAGGTGGTGCGGGTTGGCGCGCGGGGGCTCGACGGCCAGCACCTCCGCGACGCGGTCGAATATGAAGGGCAGACGGGTCAACGGGCAGGGCCTTTCAGGGAGTTGGACGTGGGTGCGGGGTGGGGAAGGCCGGGCATGGCGTACGGCGGCGGTGCCGGCTTGGGGACCGGCGGCCGTTGGGCGTCCAACTGCGGGGAGCGGGAGCGGGCGGCGTGCGTGCGCACGCCGATCGGACGCCGGGCGATACCAAGACGGGCCCGGGCCGTCTTGTACACGTCGTGCCGGGCGCGCGGGCGGACGGCGACAACGTGGATCTCGGTGCGGTGGACCGCGCCGGGCGGGGCCGGGCGCTGGGCGTAGACGAGGCGCCAGGCATTGCGGTGGTCGACGTAGAGCTTGCGGTATCCGGCGAGTTCCTCGGTCAGTTTGCCGCCGAACAGCTGGGCGTTGACGACCTTCTGGAGCTGGTCGAGGGCCAGGTCGCGGATGTCGCCGGGGGCCTGGAGCAGGTCGGTCAGCGCGCGGGGGTCGAAGGACAGGCCGAAGGCCGGCCGGGCTTCGGAGCCGCTCATGCGGCGGTCCGGCCCGGCTCGCCGGACGACTGTGGTCCTTCGCTGCGGGAACTCGCCGACCGGGTGGAGGGTTTGGGGCCGGGCAGCAGGCGGTGGGCGGGTCGGTCCGGGTCGGTCATGCAGGCCGACAGCGGACCGCCGGGGGCACGGACGGCGGCCATGGCGTGGGTGAGGAAGTCTCGGTGCCACACGAACAGACCCGACAGGCCTGCCTCGGGGTCCTTGTGCTGCTGGTAGGACAGGCACAGGGCGTGGAGCCAGGCGACGACTCCGTCGTGTTCCTGCCACTTGTGGCACCACGGCGTGGCGGTGGTGACCTCCGTGCCGTAGACGGGCATGAGGAAGTCGTCCACCCAGTCGGAGAGCGCGTCGAGCTCGTCCTCGTACTCCTCGCCGTCCAGTTCCAGGATCGGGCGGGGCTCCGGCGGTGCGGGCGGCACCGGCAGGCCGGCGAATCCCGGCATGCCGAAGCCTTCGAACTCACGCGGTCCCGGCACAGTCGAGAGGCTGTCGAGCTGCTTGGCCTGCTCCGCCGACTGCGCCAGCAGCTTGCGGACACTCGCGTCAATACTTTCCAGATCCGTGTCCGGCAACCGGACCGGTTCCATTTCCCCGTCATCGCTGGGACTTATGGATTCAGGCACGAAAGGGTCCTCCTTGAAGCCGCTTCCAAATGGACTGGGATAGCGGCTCCAACCATCCGGACAATCCCCGGTTTCGCTAACCGGGGATCCGGTGCTATAACGCCTGCACGCGGCGGCCGGGAAGGAATCCGGGAAGGCGGTTTCCGGCCATGTCCAGCAGTCCGCGCGGGTCAGGAGGAGAGAACGAAATCGTCCTGGGCCAGGGTCTGTTGCAGGGTCTCGGTCAGCCGGTCGGCGGCGATCGCCGCGTAGTGCTCGGTCTTCTCCACGCCGATGAAATCGCGGCCCTCCAGAAGGGCGGCCACACCGGTCGAGCCGGATCCGGCGCAGAAGTCGAGCACCGTACCGCCCGGCGGGGCGATCTTGACGAGCTCGCGCATCACCTCGACCGGCTTCTGGGTGATGTGCTGCCGCTTCTTGCCCGACGGCTGTGAGGCCGAGTACAAGCCGGGCAGGTAGACCGGATTGCGGGAGGCGTCGATGGCGCCCTTGGAGGCCCAGACGATGAACTCGCAGTTCTGGGTGAAGCGGGCCTTCTGGGGCCTGGCCTGCGGCTTGTGCCAGGCCAGCACGCCACGCCACAGCCATCCGGCGGCCTGGATGGCATCGGTGGTGACGGGCAGTTGGCGCCAGTCGGTGAACAGCAGCGCCGTTCCACCGGTGCGCGTGAGGCGGTGGGCCTCGGTCATGATCTGCGTCAGCCAGAACCCATAGCTGCGTTGGTCCATGTTCTCGCCGGTGAAGTCCGGCAGCGCGTGCTGGGCGTCGGCGGAGGTGTACTTCTGCTTGGCGCTGCGGCTCGTGCGTTCCTTCGCCGTCCGGCCACCGGAGTTGTACGGCGGGTCGGTGATGACGGAGTCGACGCAGCCATCCGGAAGATCGACGAGGGCGTTGAGCGCGTCGCCCTGGTGCAGGGAAAAAGGCAAAGAGGTACCCCAGTTTCGGGTCGGGTGAAGGGAACTCCGGCTCGCGCACGTAACCCCGGTCAAGCCGAATGCGGGCATGAGGGCACCGCAGTCCTATGAAAGTGGGGTGGCGAGGGGAGGAGTCAAAACTGTAGGGCACGATCCCCGGTTGAGACGCATCGCCACTTCCCGGCCCCGGAATTCAGGGCTTGACCGCCCGCGATTTCGGCAACCGGGGATTGGCCCTTACTGTTTTGGAACTGCCCGGCGAACACCGCCGATGGCGCAATCCCCTACCCCTGCCCTTATGGAGATCCTCCGTGTCCCGGCCCACATGACCTGACACCCCCCGCCTCACGAGCCGAGCCGCTGCTCGCCAGGCACTCCCCGACTCACCCAACACCCGTGCCGCAGTGCCCTTTCCGTCTCTGCCACCGCGGCCGGGATCTTGCCCTCGAAGGACCCCCTGTGACAGTTCTCTGCTCTCCCCTGCCCGAAACCCGGCCACCGGGCCGTAAGTGCCGTTCCGGAGGCGCCCCCGGTTGAAGGGCATAGCCGCCGGCATCGGCGTCTTCGTCCTCTCCCCTCTCCTCCTCGCCGGCACTGCCATGCTGATGGCCACCAGCAGCGAGGCCGCGCAGACCACCTACGCGTCCTTCGCGTGCGTGGGCGACGTCGACACCGACGCCGTCGTCGAGCAGGTCACCAAGATCCTCAATGGTGCGTCCGCCAAGGACGTCCACGTCGAGGGCCTGTCCCTGCCCGAGGAGCAGGTCCCCAACGCCCGCACCATCGTGGCCACCGGGATCAGCCTCCACGTGCCGAAGAAGGGCCAGATCATCGCGCTGGCCACCGCGATGCAGGAATCGCGGCTGCGCAACCTCAACTCGGGCGACCGCGACTCGCTGGGGCTGTTCCAGCAGCGCCCGAGCCAGGGCTGGGGCACCGCCGAGAAGATCCGCGACCCCGTCTACGCCTCCACCCAGTTCTACGAGCACCTGCTCGCGGTGGACGGTTGGCAGCAGCTGACCGTCACCCAGGCCGCGCAGAAGGTCCAGCGCTCCGCCTACCCCGACGCCTACGCGAAGTGGGAGGAGCTGGCGACCGCCCTGCAGAAGGCGATCGCCCAGACGTTCCCCGACGCCGCCGGCACGGACCCGGACACGACCTCCAGCACGACATCGTGTGCGGCGACCGAGGACGGCTCCGGGTACGGCACCATCCCCGAAGGCTCGGTACCCAAGGGCTACTCGATCCCGGGGGACGCCGACCCGAAGGCACGCACGGCGATCGTCTGGGCGATGCAGCAACTCGGCACGATGTACCAGTGGGGCGGTACCTGCACAGCGCCACGCGGTCCGGATCCGATGGGCCGCTGCGACTGCAGTTCGCTGACCCAGCAGGCGTACGCGCACGCCGGGATCCAGCTCACCCGCACCACGTACACGCAGATCAGCGAGGGCAAGGCCGTCTCCCCGAAGGCGCTGAAGCCCGGTGACCTGATCTTCTCCCGCGGCAGTGCCGCTCGCCCCGAGCACGTCGGCCTTTTCATCGGCTCGGGACTCGCGATCGAGGCCCCCAGAACGGGAAAGCCTGTTCGAATCACGCCGCTGGCGGACTGGGACATCCTCGCCGCCCGCCGTGTCCTCTAGCCGCCGCCCAGGCCTCCTTCCGCCATCACCAGCACAGCGCTGACACGGCACCTGCGCGGGATTGCCCACCGCTCCATCCCTCGGGGCCGCGTCCTCACTCCTCTGGCGATTCCCGCCGGCAGGACGAGTTCCTCATCTCCCTCCCCTCTATCTCTCAACACCACGGAGTATCTGCATGATTGTTCACCACCGCGTCCGGCATGCCCTTGTAGCCGCCTCGATGGGCCTGGCCGTCGCCGCCGGCGGTCTGGCCACCGCCTCCACGGCGCAGGCGTACGACACCGGCCACACGACCATCTCGTGCAGCGCGGTCAAGGTACGCAAGGCCCCGTCGAAGACCGCCGCTGTTCTGGGTGTCGCCTACCGGCACGACAAGATCGCCTACGACCAGTTCGCGTACAAGCGCAGCCAGAAGACCTGGTTCACCCGGGGCACGGTGACCCGGAAGTCCGACGGGAAGAAGATCCGCGGCTACGTGATCTACCAGTGCGCGAACCCGTACGGCAGCAACGGCGCGCCCACCCCGCCGATCCCGAAGTAGGACGCCCCGGCGGCCGGCTCGAAGTCTGAGCCGAGGCGCCGTTGAGGCGGCGCCGGCCGGCGTGCGATCGCTCCCCAGGCTCGGCACGAATGCTGCTGGGCCCTCGTGCGCGCCGCTTCTCGTGCGCCGACCTGCCCTGGCCGGTCCCCGCACGGCTGTCGGCCCGCCTCCCCGAGGCCGCCGCCTCGCCCTCCTCCTCTCTTCTTCTTTGATTCCCGCGCGTCAGCTTCGGCGTGCGCAAGGAGCCTCCCTTTGCACCTGCTCGACACCGTGCAGTACCTGGCCTACGACCCCGGCATCACGCCCTCGGGCGGTGGCCTGCCCGGCCTCGCCGTGCTGAAGAACGTCGTCAACTCGATCAACCTGTTCGCCATCGTCGCCGTGGTCGGCGCACTCGCCGTCTCGCTCGGCGTGTGGGCCTGGGGCCATCACACCGGCGGCCACCAGGCCGAGGCCAACGGCAAGAAGGGCGCCGTCGTCTCGGCCGGCGCCGCCCTCGGCCTCGGCGCCGCGAACGGGGTCGTGGCGTTCTTCTCCGCCCTGGGATCGCAAGTCCACTGATGCCGAAACGATTCCCCTCCCTGTCCGGCTACGGCCTCGGCTGGTCGACCCGACAGCGCATCACGGTCATCGCGATCGGCCTCGCCGTCCTGCTCGCCCTCGCCGCCACCGTCGCCGTGTTCACCGGCCGCACCGGAACCAGCGACAGCACCACCAGCACTCCGTACGACGCGAGCAGCAGCACCTCGGCCTCCGCCGGCCCGACTGCGTCTGCCGGGGCCGGTTCGGTGGCAAAGCCGCCACCGGTGGCCGACCCGCTGGCCTTCGCCCAGGCCGCGGCGGCGATGCTGTGGTCGTACGACACCCGTGCCACCAGCCGTGACCAGCAACTCGCCGGCATGAGGGCGTGGCTGACGGCGGAGACCAAGTACGCCGACTGGTCCTCCCTCACCGCGCAGGTGCCGGATCCGGTGCTGTGGTCGCGGATGGCCGACCAGGACCAGTACGCCACCGCCACCGTGTCCGAGGCCCACTACCCCTCGGCGTTCAAACAGGCCCTGGCGGACGACCCGTCGGCGATCACCGAGGCGTACATCTACGCCGTCACCGTCACCGGCAAGCAGCAGATCGCCTGGAAGAAGGGCGGAGCCGGCGCCGAGGACCGCTCGATCACCCTCGCCGTGCAGTGCCGCCCCAATGCCGACTGCTCCCTGGTCTCCATCGCCCCCCACGTCGTGCCCTGACACGCCCCCAACCCACCTGTGAAAGGAGGGGTGACCCCCTTGGGCTTCTGCGACCTCCCCCTCGCGGACAAGCTCTGTGCCGTCGGAGACGCAGCCAGTTTCGCTTCCAATCCCGGCGAGGCCATCGGCAACTGGATGGCCAAGAGCGCGGGCGAACTCGCCGCCGCCGCAGCCGACCTAGCCGCCGAGGCGGTCGACACCACCACCAAGGTCGACCTGAACGCGACGTGGTTCCGCGACAACTACGAGATGATCCTGCCGATCGGGCTGATCGTCCTCGTCGCCACCTTCTGCGCACAACTTGTCAGAGCGGCGATCCGCCGCGACGGCCAGGCCCTCATCCAGGCATTCACGGGCACCGCCGGCGGCGTGCTGTTCGCCTTCACCGCGATCGCCTTCACCACCGTCGCCATCGAAGTGGTCGACGCCCTGTCCGACGGACTGTTCAAAGCCGCCAACCTGGACATCGCCACGGCAGTGCGGCGCATCGTCAAGGTGAGCCAGATCGCCTCCCTGTCCGGCCTGGGCTGGCTGGTGACGGTCTTCGTCGGTGTCGGCGCCGCGATCGGCGCCTTCCTCTACTGGTGCGTGATGATGGTCCGCAAGGTCGGCATCCTCGTCATGGTCACCCTCGCCGTCTTCGCCGGAGCCGGCGGCGGCTGGGAGGTCGCCCGGCGCTGGCGCAAGGGCTGGATCGAAGCCACCGCCACCCTCGTCGTCTCCAAGCTCCTGATGACCGTGATCTTCGTCCTCGGAATCGCGGCCATGGGCAAGACCGAGGCCAAGGACGGCACCGCCGCCCTCGCCGACGTCATGGCCGGCATCGTCATCCTGACGCTCGTTTTGCTCTGCCCCTACGCCACGTTCAAGTTCGTGCACTGGGCCGCCTCCGAAGGCTCGGACGCCGAATCACTGCACCGTTCTGGTGGTGCAGGCGCGCAGATCGCCCGCCAGCACGCCGAACGTGCCGGCCGGAAGGCCGCTGCCGCGGTCACGACCGCCGGAGTCGGTGGTGCTGCGGCCGGAGCGGGCGCCGCTCCCCAGGGTCCGGACGTGGGTGGTTTCCCCGGCGACATCGCCGCCAACCCCACATTGGACACCGGCACGGACTCGGGCGGTTCGAACGCCGCGTCATCCGCAGGCGCAGGGGCCGCCAGCGGTCTGGAGAAGGCTGTGCAGCCCCCGCCGACCAGCCCGCGAGACGACACCAGCGGCCACCTCGGCGGCACCCCCGGACCGCAGTCCGGTGGCGGATCCACCGGTCAGGGCAGCGGGTTCATGTCCGCACCCCCGACCGCAGCCGCCTCCCCTCCACCGCAGGGCTCCCCGCCTGGGCCGAACTCCGCGAGTACGGCCGGGACCGGTACTCCACCGCCTCCGCCCACCGGCCTCTGACCCAACCCCACGCCGGGACGGCGCCCCGCACTCCGCGTTCGGGTGCGCCGTCCCGGCTCCGCCCCGCGCCTCACCGGAAACCGGCCCTTGTCTGAACTCTCCGTCTCCCCGATCACGGTCAAATTCCCGCACCGCTCCCGGCGCGGCATCCTCCTCGGCCTCTCCCTCCCCCAACTCACCCTCGTCTCCGCCGCGTTGGCTCTGCTGCTCATCACGGTGGTCACGACCGGACTGCTCGGCGCAATCGCCCTGACCCCGCTGTGGGCGGTCGTCACCGCGCTGGTCGCCATCCGCCGCAACGGCAGGTCACTGATCGACTGGGCACCGGTCGTCGCTCGCTACGCCCAGCGCCGCCGCACCGGCCAGACGCTGTGGCTGGCCCGGCCGGCCTCCCGGCCCCGCCAGGACGGCGTGCTGCACCTGCCCGGCACGGCTGCCTCGTTGAAGGTCGTCACACCCGGCGACTCCGCCAATCAGGCTGCCGCCGTCCACGACCCGCACCACCAGCGGCTCACCGCCGTCGCCCGGGTCAGCAGCCGCGCGTTCGCGCTGCTCGATCCGGCCGCGCAGAACGCGAACGTGGCGAGCTGGGGCAGGGCCCTGGCCGGCATCGCCCGCACCGGACACGTCGCCACCGTTCAGGTCCTGGAACGCACTGTCCCCGACTCCGGCGACACCCTCGCCCGCCACTGGACCCAGCACGGCCGGCCCGACACCCCCGTCGCCGGGCAGGTGTACTCCGAGCTGGTCGCCTCCGCAGGACCTGCCGCCGCCCCGCACGAGGCATACCTCGCCATCAGCCTGGACCTCAAGGCCGCCAAGCGCCTCATCAGCCAGGCCGGCGGCGGACTTCCCGGCGCGTTCACCGTGCTGGAGCAGACCACCTCGGCCATTGCCCTCGCTGCGCGCAGTGCGGGGCTGATGGTGACCGGCTGGCTCAATGCGCGGGAGATCGCCGCGGTCATCCGCACCGCCTACGACCCGCACGCCCTCTCCGCTCTCCAGCAATGGTCGCCGAACGGGCGGGCCGAGGCGGACCCGCACGCGGCCGGGCCGGTCGTCCAGGTCGAGGAGTACGACCGCCTCGGCACCGACAGCGCCCGCCACACCACGTACTGGATCGAGAACTGGCCCCGCACCGAGACCACTTCCGGGTTCCTGCACGGGCTGATGTTCACCGCCGGGGTGCGCCGCAGCCTGTCCCTTATATACGTGCCGCAGGGGCTCGAGTCCGCACTGCGCGACGTCCAGCGCAAGAAGGCCGCGATCATCGCCGACGCCAACGAACGCGCCCGCCGCGGACAGGTGGATTCCGAAGCCGACTCGGTCGAGTACGCGGACGTCAAGGTCCGGGAGCGCCAGTTGATCGCCGGACACGCCGACATCGCCCTGACCGGCCTGCTCACCGTCAGCGCGGACTCCGACGCCGCCCTCGACGCCGCCTGCGCGCAGATCGAAACCGCCGCGGTCACCGCCCAGGTCGACCTGCGACGGCTGTACTACCAGCAGCCCGAGGCATTCACCCTCGCCGCCCTGCCCCTCGCACGCACCGCACTATGACGGCCCCCCGCTCACCCTCCGCTCCAGCTGCCACACGGTGCCCGCCCCTATGCCGCCACCGAACCCCGCAGCGCCCGGGGCCGGTTCCCGCCCTCACTGACCTCGCCGTTCCGCGGCACCAAGGACCCCCTTGAACGCACCTCGCCCCACCGACGCGCACCCCTACCTCCGCGCCGCCACCGCCGGTCTACGCCACCACACCCGCGCCCACACCACCTCCGGCGCACCGGCCGACCGCCTGCACCTGGACACGCTGCACGCCCACCTCACCGCAGCCCACCAACTGCTCGACCAGCTGACCGACTCCACCCGGCCCCCACATCCGGCCGCCGGACGCCATCTGGCCGCCGCGCACCTGCGGTTGTGGCAGGCCACCGCCGCCGTCCACGACGCCTTCCACACCGTGCCCGCCGGCGACGAAAGCCCCGGAGCCGAAGAGTGCCGGCCAGAACGTCTCCCGGACGGCCCGCTGGTGCTGACCATCTGCCAGCGGCACCTGGCCGCCTCCCACGCGATCCGCCGCAAGACCACCCCCACCGACCTCGCCACGCCACTGCACGGCCACACCACCAACTGCACTCTCTAGACCCCGCGCCGAATCGAGCACGCTCCGCCATGACCCACCGGCCCACCCGACGCGCCCGACGCGCTTCGGCCTCCCCCCTGTTCACCCCGCACGGCACCGACCGGGCCACCCGCAAGGCCGCTCGCCGTCAGCTCTCCGAAGCCGCCGCCAAGGCCCGCGCCGAGGCCGCCTCTCACCCGGCCGGGACCGAGACCGCCGAGCAGCAGACACCCCTCGCCCTCTACCCTCCCGCGGGCCGGACCGGACCCGCCTCGGCCCGCGGCAACAAGCTCAAGCTGCCCTCCCACCGCATGACCACCGCCACCGCGTCCGGCGCATATCCGTTTCTCGCCGAAGGCGGGCTCGGCGCCGAGGGCATCTACATCGGCCGCGACGTCCACGCCGAAGCGAGCTTCTGTTTCGATCCGTTCGCCCTATACGGCAAGGTCGAGGGCTTCACCAACCCGAACCTCCTGCTGGCCGGTGTCATCGGTCAGGGCAAGTCCGCGCTCGCCAAGAGCTTCGCCCTCCGGTCGGTCGCCTTCGGATACCGCATCTACGTCCCGTGCGACCCGAAAGGCGAGTGGACCCCCGTCGCCGCCGCACTCGGCGGCACCTCCGTCGCCCTCGGCCCCGGCCTGCCGGGCAAGCTGAACCCGCTGGATGCCGCACCCCGCCCCAACAGCGTCTCCGAAGCCGACTGGGCCGGTGAGATCCGCAAGCGCCGCCTGCTGCTGCTCGGCTCCCTGGCCCGCACCGTCCTCGGACGCGACCTGATGCCGATGGAACACACCGGCCTCGACGTGGCCCTGGACACCGTGGTCACCCGCGCAGCCGCGACCGGACGCACCCCGCTGCTCGGCGACATCGCCGCCACCCTCAACAACCCGGCCGAACTCGACACCGCCGGCGGCACGATGTCCGGCCACCTCGGCGACGCCTCCCGCGACCTCGCCCACGCCATGCGGAGACTGGTCCACGGCGATCTCGCCGGGATGTTCGACGCCCCCTCCACCGTCGCCTTCGACCCCAACGCGCCGATGCTCACCATCGACCTGTCCCACCTCGGCGGCTCCGGCGACGACGTTGCCCTCGTCCTCGCCATGACCTGCGCGAGTGCCTGGATGGAATCCGCGCTCTCCGATCCGCACGGCGGACGGCGCTGGATCGTCTACGACGAAGCCTGGCGCCTCATGCGCCACCCCGGACTCCTCCAGCGCATGCAGTCCCAGTGGAAACTCTCCCGCGGCCTCGGCATCGCCAACCTGATGGTGATCCACCGCCTGTCCGACCTGCTCACCGCCGGCGACGCCGGATCGAGGGGCCGCGCGCTGGCCGAGGGCCTCCTCGCCGACTGCTCCACCCGCATCATCTACCGCCAGGAAACCGACCAACTCCACGCCGCGGCTTCCCTGCTGGGCCTGACCGCCGTGGAGACCGAGGCCATCGCCCATCTCAACCGCGGACGCGGGCTCTGGCGGGTCGCCGGACGATCTTTCATCGTCCAACATCAACTCCACCCCCACGAGCTGGCACTTTTCGACACCGACGCCCGCATGCACCTCCGCAAGCCCCTGTGACCCGCTGGAGCCATTACCGCTATGCCCATCCACATCGTCTGGGACTGGAACGGCACTCTCAAGGACGACCGGGCTGACCTGCTCGATGCCGTGAACCACACGCTCGAAAGGCTGCAAGCCGCCCCCATCGACCTCGCCACCTACCAGGCACAGCATGTCCTGCCCATTCGCCGCTTCTACACCCGGCTGGTGAACCGGCCCCTCACCGACAGCGAATGGGCCCAGGCTCAGGTGGATTTCGCGAACTTCCTGCGCTCCCGGCCACCGCGACTCCGTACGGGAGCCGAGCAGGTCCTGGCCCGTGTGCGATGCCTCGGACACAGCCAGTCCCTCCTCTCCCTGTATCCCGAAGACCTCTTGCGCGGTGAAGTCCAACGGCTGGGAATCGCCGGCTTCTTCGACCAGATCGACGGACGCCGCGGCTCGGACGGGACCAAGGCAAACGTGCTCGCCGACCACCTCAAGACCCTCCCTTCCCACCTCCGCCCCCACCCCGTCCTCCTCATCGGCGACACCGTCGACGACGGACGTGCCGCGCAAGCCGTCGGCGCTCAAGCCGTCCTGCACTCCGGCGGCCTCGAAGCAGCCGGACGGCTCCATGCCGCGGGCCTGCCGGTCACCGAAACACTCGATGCAGCTGTCGACGACGGGATCCGCCGTCTTGCCGCGCGGACAGTACCTGCCTCCGCCACGCCCATCAGCCCTCACCCGTCAGCGCACAGGGCCCGACGGCACCGCTGACACACACACCTGACCTGGAGTACCCCTGCAGCACCCCGACTTCGAGTTGTACGACAACGTCGGCCGCACCGCCGACCAGATCCACGCCCACCACACCCGCTCCGCCACCAGGGACGACCTGTACCGCTGGGCCGATCGCGACGCCGAAGCCTTCCACACTCGGCACACCCTGCCGCCCGAGCCCTTCCCCGCCCCGGACCTGAGCCCTTACACCACGGCGTTGGACGCGGCCGAGACTCCCGCCGAGTTCAGCACCGCCCTCAACGCCCTGCTGGACGCCGTCACGCCGTTCCTGAACGAGGTCATCGAGCACCTGGCCGCCACAGCCACGTGGAAGGGCCAAAACCGCGGAGCCGAACCCGAGTCACCACCCTGGCTGCTCCGCAGCGCCGCAAGCAGCATCGCTTCAGCACTGGCCATGGCGGCCGAAGCAGACCTGAAGATCCTCCACGCGCACTACGACCCGCCCCCGGATCCCGACGCGCTCACGAAGCAGAACCGTGTCTCCCCCGGCACGCCCCCGGCCCCGCCCGGCTCTCAGCCCGGGTTCGGAGGACCACGGCACTGACCGGCGACGGGTCCACCACCCGCCGCAGTACCTCAGGAACCCATGCCCACGCCCCGCACCACCTTCCTGTCCGTCTTCGCCGCGTCTCTCGCCGACCGTCTGCCTGGTACGTGGACGAGCGAGTATCACCGCCACGCCGCCTACAAGGACCAGTTCCCCGCCGTGGAGCGGCTCTGGGGCCTCGGCCATGTGGACCACATCGTCAGCCAGCAGGTCCTCGGCCACGATGCCGTCCTGAACGGGCCCCACGGACAGCAGCTCTACGTCGCCGACCGGCCCCGCTACCGCCGCCAGTTCGTGGTGGCCCCGCTGGAGCCCGAGGGCTTCACTCCCGACCAGGTCTCGGTGGTGCGTGAGCCGAACGGCATTGCCGTCCCCGACGACCCGGTCCGGGCCGCCGCCGCTGTCGTACGCCGGCTCCTGCCTCGGTATCAGCACGCGCTGGCTGCCGTGCGGAACAACGCCCGCCCGCTGCCCAGCCCCGTGCGCCGCTGTGCACCCCCAGCAGGTCATGGGCACCGTGAAGGTCACCTGGCACCCGGACGGAACCTTCACCACCCCGGACGACGGCCTGCCCGCAGAGGTCCGCAACGCCTTGTACGGCTACGGCTTCCAGGACTGCCCGCGCGACAACACCCTCCTCCTGCCGGCCACCCTTGACGGAGTCGATGAGGGCCTCGCGCGGATCCAGGCCGCCGCCCGCGATCTCGCCGGTCACGGCTTCGGCATGAACGTCCGCCCCGCCCAGCACCTCCGGCCAAATACGGCCTCCTCCGACCACCACGACACCGAAACACCGCCGATGACCCTGCCCAGCACACCCACCGATCCGGCGGGCCGGTACATACTCGGCCGCCACGTCCTGGACCTGACGGATCGGCTCAACGCCGCCACGTCGTACGACGAAGCCGCCCGCCTCGCCGACCAGGTCCTGGAACCGACCGACGGGCTCCTAGAACGCCTCGCCGAGTTCTTCGAGGCAGCGGCCGAGAAGGCCAAGGAGTCCGAACACGACGACGGGTTCGATCTGCACGACGACCTCCAGGACGCCGCGGCCACCGTGCGCGCGCTCGGCGAGGATCTGCACGTCGTCGTCGACCGGATGCAGGCCCTGGCCCACCCTCCGCGCCAGAACCAGCAGGCAGCCGTGGCCGATCACTACAGCACAGCCCATAGCACGCCCCACCCACCGGCCGTCCCGTCCCCGCCGTCCGCACCGGCCCGTGGGCGTACCCGCTGACCACGCCTAAGGAGCCCATAACGTCCGCCGCCGACCTGTCCGCCTTCGCCACCGCCCTCGCCCAGCACCTGCCGGGTCCATGGCGCAGCGAGGACGAGACCTATCCCGCCTTCGAGGACCAGGGGCCGGCCGCCGACCGGCTCTGGGAGCACGGCTTCGCCCACGCGGCGCTGTACGACTACGACCTTCATCAGGGTGCGGTGCTCCACGGCCCCGGTGACGCACGGCTGTTGGTCATCGACCGGCCGCACAAGCCGCACCGGTTCCTGGTGGCACCGCTGAAACCGGATGGCGTCAAGCCGCACAACTTCAGCGTGGTGGACAACCGGGTGATGGACATCAGCGTCACCGACGATCCGGTCCGTGCCGCCTCCGCGATCGCGCGCCGCCTGCTGCCCCGCTACCGCGCAGCCCTGGATGCCGTACGCGAGGACGCTCGTGCCCGGCCCGAGCCTCCGTACCGCCGGCCCGCGCCGGAGGTCGCCCAGAGCGTCACGCTGGTCTGGTACCCCGACGGCGTGGTGGGCGCACCGTACGACAGCGTGCCCAAGGATGCCCGTCTGGTGCTGTTCGGCTGCCACTTCTCCTACAACCTGGACCAGTTCGCGTTCGTGCTGCCCGCCTCCTACCCCGACATGGTGCGCGCCCATCTGCTCCAGACCGCCGTCCGGCTGCTCACCGCCCAGGGCATCGGCGTCAACTTCCGCCACGCCGCGCCGGCCGTCCCCGCCCAGCCGCCCCGCCCACCCGCAACCGGGCCGGGCGTACCGCCTGTGCCCACGAAGCCGCCGCCCTCGGCGCGACGGTAGCCCCTTCCCCTATTGCCATCCCGGAGTTGTCGCTGTCCGGTCCTGACCCTTCCGATCTCGACCAGCAGGCGTTGCTGCACAGCCTGGCCGACCGTCTGGGAAGTGTGGCCGACCGCCTTCCGCTGCCCGACCAGATCCGCCTGGATCCCGGAGTGAGCGAGATCCTGGACGATGAAATCCGCCACCTGGCCGGCCTGCTGGGCTACCTGGCCGGAGAGCACGCGCGCCTTCACCGGGCCGCCGCCAACTACCCCAGCCGACTCACGGTCACCGGCCGTCGCACCGCGCTCGCGCTCGCCTCCGCCGCCGAGCCCACCGGCGCCGCGCTCGCCGCCCTCGGCCACGCCGTCCACCACCTCGGCCACCTCGCCGACCTCGCCCACCAACCCCCGAGCCCGGCCCACGCCCGGTCAACCGCCGCCGTGCACCAGGGACTTACGAACTGTATGCGCGAGGTTCGTATGCTCCTCGCCCGCGCCGCGAAGGACCTGCGGACGGCGGCGGACACCCGGACGGCACCGCACGCGGCCCCGCCGTACCCCGCGCCCGCGGCCTCCGCCGCCACCTCCCGTACCCGCTAGCCCCACTTCCCCGGAGCATCCTCATTCCGCTGCACGCCTCCACCCGTCGTACCGCCCTCCTGTTCACCGCCGTCGTGACGGCCACACTCACCGCGTCCGCCTGCACCACCCCGGGCAGCACCGACACCACCAAGGCCAAGGCCGACCGCACCGCTTCACCCGCGCCGACCGCCGAACCGGCGCTGACGAAGAAGGCCGCCCTCGCCCAGATCGCCCACTACTCCAAGATCAACAATGAGGCGAACGCCACCCACAACCGCCGCCTGCTCGACACCATCGAGGACGGCCCGCTGTACGCGATGTCCATCGCCGACTACGAGCAGGACGAGGGCCTGCCCAAGGCCGACCGCGAAACGTACAAGCCGTGGTCGTACAACCTCGCCTCCACCACCGTCTACATCCCCCGCTTCACCGCCGGCCAGCAGAAGTGGTTCGCCGCCGTCACCTACAGCGGCAAGACCGACAAGTACCCGCGTCTCCTCGTCATGGCCGAGCAGGCGACGACGAAGCGGTGGGAGGTGGTCGCCGCCGTCGACCTCGACGACAAGAAGCAGCTCCCGAAGATTGCCCTCGACGCGGACGGCTACGCCACCGCCCTCGACGCCACCTCCGCCAAGAACGTCGCCGCCCCGGTCGATGTCCTGCGTTCCGCGGTCGGCGACAACTTCGCCACCGGCGGCGACCTGAGCGGCAAGAAGGTGTTCGCCACGGCCAAGGCGTCGGCCCGGCAGATCACGGTGCACGACAAGACGACCCGCAAGTTCGGCACCCGGGGCACCACCGTGTTCTCCGCCGCCGGCCCGGAGTTCACCGACAGCTACGCGCTCAAGACCACCACCGGCAGCGCCCTCGTCGTCTTCGCGCACACCCACACCCAGCGCGACACCGTCGCCGCCGGACTGAAGATCATTCCGGACAAGGACGACCGCGCCTGGCTCGGCACCACCAACTCCCCGTCCTTCACGTACACGTTCACCTGCTCCGACGTCGCCACCGTCCCCACCACGCCCGCCAAGTCGACGCTGCTCGGCTATACCTGCCGCCGCACTGACGCCCACGGCATGACCACCTCCTCGTAACCGCCGCCCCTCACGCGACCCGCCCGCACAAGGAACCGAACCGCCCTTGCACGTAACCGAATTCACCCACGGGCTCGCCGAGCGCCTGCCCGGCTGGCGGCCTGCCGCCACCGCGGTGCCCATCGCCGATGACCCGGCCAGCAACCGGATCTGGGACAGCGGCCCCCTGCCGTGCGCCGCTTTCCAGACGGACGCCGTCCAGCGGAGTGTGCTGACGAACCACTGGGGCCTGCAGCTGTACGTCATGCCCCGTCCCCACCGCCCGGACCAATTCCTGGTGCTGCCGATGCTGCCCGCCAACACCAGCCATCAGCACGTCCAGGGCCTCAGGGCCCCGCGCGGCATCGCCGTGCCCGCCGATCCCGTCCGGGCCGCGGCCCGGGTGCACCGCCGGCTGCTGGGCGACTACCGCTTCGCCTCGTCGACCCCGATCCGGCGCAGCAGTCCCGGCCCCTTCCAGGTCCACGTCACCCTCGACGACCGGCAGCGTCCGCGGATCCGCACCGGCTACATCAGCGCCTTCATCGAACTCCTCGCGCACGGCGGCTTTCTCCTCGACCCCGCCACCGGCGAATGCCACCTGCCGGACGCCCTCACCCCCGAGCAGACCAGACACCAGCTGGTCAAGAGCCTGCAGCGCCTGCGGCGCCGTGACTTCCACATCACCATGCACTCCTTGGACGGCCCGCGCTCCCACCCACCCCTTCCACCGGGCAACCCGCGCCAGGGGCGCCGCCGATGAGCACCACCGACGACGCCGACATCCGCACCCAGCTCGCCACCTGGCAGCGCCGCATCCAGCAGACCGCCACCGGCCTGACCTCACCGCAGACCGGCAGCCCGCAGTCGGCCCTCGCGCCCCTGCTCCATCAGCTCGTCTCCGTGTACAACGTCGCCTCCGGCCTCATAGGCGAGATACTCCGGTCGGCCGACAGCCCCCTCGCCACCACCGACACGGGACGCGCCTACCTCGTCCAGCTGGCCACCGCGCTCGAACACACCAACCGGACGGCCGCACACTTGAGTACGGCCGTGACCGGCCTCGCCGACATTCACCGGCTCGCGCCCCGCCCCGGCACCGCCACCCCGGCCGAGAGCCAGCTGGACATCACGCTCGGCCACGACGCCGCGCTGCGCAGCCTGAAGCGTGCACTGGCCGCCGTCACCGGCCGGCTCACCGACACTCCGCCCGGCCAGGGAGCTGCCCCGGCGCCCACCGTCATCGAGCAGCACCGCCGAGCCGCCGACAGCGGCTCGACCCATCCCGTGCGCCGCCGCCCCTGATCGGGGCGTCAACTACCCACCGTCCGAACGACCTTGGAGAACTTCTGGCCACCCGATCCTTCATCGCCCGCCCCACCGACACCGGGTATGCCGGCGTGTACGTCCACTGGGACGGCTACCCCAGCCACCACCTCCCTTTGCTGCTCGGCGCCCACCAGTACCGCTTCGCCGGTGACCTCGACGCCCTGTGCCGGCACCTGATCGACGAAGCGCCCGAGGGCTGGTCCCAGCTGGGCACCGACCTCCTCGACGGCGCCCCCGAACCCGTGCGCGCCGAACTCGTCGGCGGCGACGAACACCCCAGCAGGAAGCTCGACAACGTCCGCGTGATCAACGTTGGAGCGGCCGAGCCCGAGCAGTGGACCGTCACCGAGACATCCCATGGTGGCCTGGACTGGGGATACGTCCTGCATCGCGGCGGCATCGAAGTCATCCCGCTCGACGCGGAAGACCGCGGCCCCGTCGTGGCCTGGGACACCGACCCACGCGCCCGGTTCAGCAACGGCACCTACCGCTGGCGCCCCGGCCACCCGATCCCCGCCACCCTGCCGCCCCGGACCACCGCCCCCAGCACGCCGACACCGGCTTCCGCCCCCGCTCCGACGGCGCGGACCGCACCGCGCCGCTGACCCTTCACGCCCTTCTGCCGCGGAGAACCTCCTGCACCCCCAAACCGCCAAGATCACGGTCGTCATCGCCACCCAGTTGCGGCCCGACCGGCTCGGCCACCTGACGGCCCTGTACGAAAGCCTCACTCGCCAAGAGGTGCCCTGGGAGGCGGTCATCGCGCTCGACGGCGCCGACCCCGCCCGGCTGCCGGCCCCGCTCGCCGACGATGTCCGTGTCCGCGTCCTGCCGCTGCCCCGCCCGGTGGGGGCGGCGTGCGCCCGCAACCTCGCGCTGAACGAGGTGCGCACCGACTACGTCAACTGGGCGGACGACGACGATACGTTCCCCGACCACGCGATGGCCGTGCGACTGCGTGTGCTGGAGACGGCGGGGGTGGGCTGGTGCGCCGGATACAGCCAGGACCTCCGCCCCGACGGCACGATCTCCCTGTGGCGCTGCCCCACGCCGCCCGGACGGCACGCGGCCGGCGACGTCTGGACATACTGGAAGAACCCTGCGGACACCATCCCGATCGGGCCGACCACGATCCTCGCCCGCACCGACCTCGTGCGCGCCGCCCCGATGGGCGGGCTCGTCCAGGGCGAGGACTACATGGCCGCGATCGGCGTCACCAGCCTCGCGCCGGGCATCCTGCTGCCCGTCCCGGTATACCGCTACCGCAAACACGCGGGCCAGATGACCCGCCAGGACTCCTACGACGTACTGGAGGCCAGTGCTCGACGGCACGCATGGTGCTACGGACGCGCCCTGCGGTCCGCTCTCTCGTCCCAGCAGCTGTAGGTTCCGCAGTTTCGCGAGCACTTCCGCGTGATCATGAGCACCGATCGAGCATTCCCGCGTGATCATGAGCAGAGGTAACGTTTAGTAGCGGTCAGTTGTCGGTCGTCAGTCCGCCGCGCGAGCGCCCCAGCGCCTTGCGAGCCGCCGCGCGTGCCGGATCTTCCAGCTCTCTCCCCCCGCCTCCGCACCCTTTTACGGGCGCCGGCGGCGTGCTGATGGGCCCGGCTGATCGTGAAGTCGACCAACACGGTCCACTCCACGGCCCCGACGGAGTCGTCCCGGACCTGGGCCTGTTCCAGCAGACAGGCCCAGGTTCCGTCCGCCTCCCAGCGGGCGAACCGCTCGTAGGCCGTCTGCCACGGCCCATAGCGTTCCGGCAGTTCACGCCACGGAGCACCCGTCCGCTAACGCCACAACACCCCGTTGATCACCTGCCGATGATCACGCCACGGCCGCCTACGACCAGCAACACCTGGCAGCAGGGGCGCTACGCGTTCCCACGCCACATCCGTCCGGTCACCACGACCCACCACAAGATCATTATCAGAGGTCTTCGTCCGTGCTGAGGAAGACCGACTTGAACAGGTCGGCCGCGTCGACGAGGGGCTCGGTGGGCACCCGGAGCTCCCCACTGGTCACCGCGTCGTTGCCGTCCTCGGTAAGTTCCCACGAGACCTCCACCGAACTGGCATCAGGATCCTTCGCGATGATGACGTAGTCGTCTTGGTCGCTCGTCCAAAGTACGTTCGGACGGAACGACTCCGGAGTGAGCACAACTTCGGCGTCCTCGCCGTGGGTGCTCCAGGTCACGGGATAGCCCCGCGGGAGGGGTCGGATAGTCGAGTGGTCGAAGCTCGGCAGGAACGGCTCGTGCGGCCCCAGCACTGGTTCGACGGCCTTCTCGAAGTCTGCGTCGTCCGGGTCGAGGTAATCCAACACCTCGCAGTTATGGAACGTCAGAATCAGGTGCGGCTTGGACACGAAACGATCGCGACTGACCACCTGGACGCCGGCACCCGGCATCCCGGCGCCTAGGAGGTGCTCCCGACCCTTGGCGATGTGCTCGGCCTTCTTGCTCTGCCATGCGGCGAGCGCCTGCTCTCGGTCCTCCGTCGACAGCGGCTTCGGGTTACCGAAGACGCTCGACGGCAATACGAACGGCGTCGAGGCGAGAGTGTCTGCAGCCGGTGTCGGCTGCTTGCTGAACTGCTCCTCTTCGTAGCGGCGCAGGCTCTCCAGGACCTCGTCCACGCCGTCGACCCTGCAGATCGGGCCGAGCAGTTGCACCTCAAGGTCAATCGGTGACCTCCCGCCCCGGCGGACGCGCTCGACGAGGGCGAGGACTTCTCCGGAACGTGCGGGCCGCGTGTTGCTGGTGCCTCGAACGTAGATCGCGCCGTCCTCGAGACTGTCGCGGCGGTCGTCACTCTGATAGCTCTTGTGACACGGGAAGATCGTCTGGCCGTCCTCCGGCGGCTGGGCGATGATGAACAGGACCTCGTGGTCGGAGTCGACGCCGATCCGGCCGAACTCGAAGGCCGGGAACTGGGGCCCGAGGTAGGGGCGGAGCCGGTCCTCAAGCTCGTGCGCCTCGGTTCCGCGCAGTACTCCGGGAGCACTGTTCGTCTGTGCGCCGATGACCAGGACCGCGTAGCCGTGGAAGTGTCGGGCAGCCTCCCCCGGACGCCGGTTCGCTGCGCCCAGGAGGAACTTTGCGATCTTGGCCGCGGTCGCCTTGCTGTTCATGTCGAGTGGGCTCTTGACCTCGAGGTAGGTCGCCTCGGCCTCGTCGCCGACAGCGACTACGTGCCCAAGAACGCCCCGTAGGGCGCGCTCACCGAGCGGGATGACGCTGGTGTCGAGAGCGGAGGTCCCGGCGTCCGAGTCGTCCGAAGGCAAGAGATCCGGCATGGAACGATTCTCCCATTCATGACTGCCGGGCGGGATCGAACATCCGCCTCCGAGGAGCCTGGGTCGCGGTCACGGCGCAACATAGCCGACGATCGCCGGTTAGCCCAACCGGCGATCGTCACGACACTTGAAGCTCCCCTCCAGCCGCAAATCTCAGCGGGCCCGGCTCGCGCATGGCCTGCGAAGCCGACCCTCGAAGGAGCAGCCCAATCCCTCCCTCACGGCCACGAGCCTGCCCGCAAAGGGCAATGCCCGTTACTCACCGCCACCACCCAAGCATCGATCGCAGAGGCGAGTGCTCATGATCGGCGACTAGCCCCACCTCCAAGAATGCTCACTGCGGTCAACGCCCCAGGTGGCTGGACGGCGGATGCTCACAGAAAAGCGGAACCTACAGCAGCCGAGAGATAGGGCCGGGGTGGTCTGATGTCCTCCTCGATCGCCCAGGCCGCCTTCGATCACCTGGCCCGGCGTCTGGACGAGTTGGCCGCCGAGTTCCCCACTGATCCCGGGGCCGTCGACCTGGTCACGCTCACCGACGACATCGCCGTCCTGGCCCACCACCTGCAGCAGGCCACCGAGCGCGCACAGGAACGTTTCACCGCACCGGCCGCGGTCCACCCGCCTGAACGCGCTGCCCTGGTCCGGCTGACCAGGGCCACGGCTGGCATCGCGAAGGCGCTGGACATCCTCTCCGAGGCTCTGACGTTCGCCACGACCGGCTTCCAACGCGAGGCAGTGGGGGACCTCGCCCACTCGCATCTGCGCAACGACCCCGGGGTTCTGCGGATCATGACGGCCGAGAAATACGTCGCGGCCCGCGCCCGTCTGCGCAACACCGCCGCCGACCTGCGCGCGACGACCACACCGCCCGGGCCCTCCACGCCGCGAACGACCGGCCTACGAACCCAGCCGACTGCCGTCGCGCAGCCACGGCAGCGGGCCCGCCCGTGAAGTCCACCGAAGGAACCCGAGTTGCCTGCGAACCCTCCTGCCGCGATCACGCTCGCCTACAGCCGCACCGTCGGCCTGGTCGCCGTCGCCCACGGCGAGCAGTACAAGTGGGCCCACACCGCCCTGGAACAGGCCGGATTCACCAAACGCAACGACGGCGCCTACAGCACGCCCGGCCCGGACATCCGGACAGCCGCAGTGAAGCTGCTGTCTCTCGCCCACCGCCACCGCACCACCGTGGCCGTCAGCCAGCGCCCGTTCCTCGGCGACGTCGCCGACCGGATCGCCGAACTGCTGCCCGGGACGTGGACTGCCCAGGTCGAGATCTACAGCCACCCCGTCTGGCAGGGAGACCTGCTGCCCTGGCTGTGGGACCGCGGTGAACTCGTCCGGACGGTGGAGGACCAGCGGGTGCCGTACGCAGCGAAGCTCACCAGCGACACCGGAGTCGAACTGCTGCTCGCCCACCGGGGCGAGGATCCCCGACTCGGCTATCTGGTCGGGGCGCTCGCCTCCCACCAGGAGTTCGACAACAGCTACGACAACCCCTACGCGCCGACTGGCATCGCCCTCCCCAGCCGGCCCGGCCAGGCGGCCAAGGCCATCACGGACACGTTCCTGCCCGCCTACCACCAGGCCCTGCACGCACGGCGTCTGGACGCCGTGGTCACCGCACTCGACGAACTCCGTGCCGAGTACGACGCCGTGACAGCGATCTGGGAATCCGGCCGCTCCAGCGACGGCACCCTCCTCAACGGGGATGAGGTGGCGACAGCGAACAGGGCCTTCACCGTGCGCGCTTGGCGGGCCTTCCACCCCGTCCTCACTCACGCACCCGGCCTTCTCCAGCAGTGCGCTGCCGCGGTTTCGGAACGTTCCGCGGACGCCGACATCGTGGCCCAGCTGAGCGAGACACTCGCTGGCAGCCAGGCCGCGCTCGACGCCTGGCGGCACCGTCGTCACCCCGGCTCAGCCCAGCCGTGGCGTCTGCGGCCCCCGGCCGAGGTTCGCACGCAGCTCGGGCTGCAGGCGGTGCCGGCCATCGAGACCTGGCTCGGCGCGCGCGACGCGTTCGTGCGCATCGCCCGTTCCGCTGTGCCCGGCAGCCCCGCCCAGCCGCCCGGAAACGGGCCCGCTCCTTCCGCCCAGCTCGCCGTGCCAAGCCCTTCCCGTCCGCCAGGCCCACGCCGCTGATCAGCAGAAAGGATTCCTCTCTGTCCCACCACTTCCACTTCCGCACCCACCCCGAACACGGCTTCGTCGCCACCGCCGACGCAAGCTTCACCTCCCATCTGGCCGATTGGTTCCTCGTCCGCGAGCAATTCGAGCCCGTTCCCTTTTCGCCGGGCCTGTACCGGCTCACCGAGCCGGAACGCGACTGGCTGCGCCGCACTCTCCAAGCCGTTCACGACCTGCGCAGCCTCGGCTACCGAGTGCAGGCCGACAGCACTCTCGATCCCGCCCGCGCATCGGCTCCTCCCCGGCCGACGACCAGCAACGACCTGGCCGTACGGCGTTCTCGTATCGCGCAGGCCGCCGCCGTACGCCCCTCCCGCATCAGCGCCCTGGCCGCCTCCGCACCGGCGACGCTGCCCGCCGTCGGCGGCGCCCCGGCTTCCGGGCAGGGACGGGGCCGGTGAGCATGACCAGCGATCCGATCCGCATCACCCGCGGCGAAGGCGGCGAGGTCGAAGTCGAAGGACGGTACGACGCGTTCGCAGCGAACATCCTGGCCCGCGCGGGGTTCCTGACGTACCCGACGCTGCGCGGGCAATGGGTCCGACTGCCCTTCGACCTCGGCCGCGCCTGGGAAAACGAACACGCCAGCTGGGCAGCGGACATGCTCCTCGCTGCCCGCTACGCGGTCGACCTCGACCCGGACCTGCGCCCCGCACCCCCCGCCGCATCCGCCCCGCCGTCGGCACGCCGCGCGAGCCCCGCGATGACCGCCCAGCCCACACCGCCTGCCGGCGTACGCCGGCAGAGCCGCTGACGCCCCGGGGACGTCACGACCACCCCGCTCCTCATCCGCCCCGCTCTGAAAGGCCCTTCTGCCTTGCCCGACCCCGATCCGTCCTCGTCCTCGTGGGACTGTCACAACTGGAGCTGCCAGATCTGCACCTCGCCGCACCACGATGAGATGACCGTGTTGCGCTGTGCCATCGTCACGCTGCTGGAGCACGGACGCTGGATGGCCTCCGACGAGATCCCGCTGCCCGAGATCCTCGGCGGCGCCAGCGAATACCTGGCCCGCCTCGCCGGCCCCGGCGACGACAACACCCCGGTCCCCTCGGCCGATCAACGGGCCTGGGTAGACGCCGAGCTGCGCTTGGCTGTCGCCCGCGCCGCCGGGCTGGACGCCGTCAGCACCCTCGACCCCCGCATCGACAGCACGCTGGCCACCGAAGCCTCCCGGTGCTCGCAACGCCACATAGACCTACTCGACCGCGCCGCCCGGCAGTTCACCCAGCACCACCCGCGCCCCGCGCACACCCGCTGAACCCACCGGCGCCCCACGCCGCACCCCGACACAAGGAGATCTTGTACATGGGAGTTGTTGGTACACCCGGCTATCGGAACGTGCGGAGAGGCGAGTCAGGTAGCTGCGGGGCGGTGAGGCCCGCCCTGGAGCATGTCGGCAGTCATTGCCCATCGTTCGTGGTCCCGCCACGCACCGTTGATGTGCTGGAAGCTCCGGGCCCGCCTCGCCTTCGCCCGACACCCCACCGCTTTCCCGCCACCACCGATAGGAGATCCGCCTTGCCCGAAGCACCAGCAGAGCCGTTCATGACGATCCGGCACACCACCACCGGCGAGATCACCACCACCGGCTACAACGCCGCCGCCCGGCGGATCCTGCTCCAGGACGGCTTCGAAGAGACGCCAGGCTGCGCCTGCCGAGCGACGGAACCCGGTACGGAGCGGACGCACGGGCCTGCTCGGCAGCCGGCGAGCTGCTCGTTGCCGGCCGTCCCGTGCACCTGGACCGAGCCCTCGGTCGGCCGGTGAGCGCCGACGGTACGCCCCGGTCGGCCCGGTCGCCGATGTCGGCACAGTCCGTGATCCGCTCCGAGAGCGGCCAGCCTCTCCAGCGCATCGCCAACCCCGCCCGCACCCGCACCTGTTGAAGGACCCTCGTTGTGACCACACCCGGAACGCCTACCAGTCCAGCGCGCACCAAGGGGGGCGAACTACGGGCCAAGGTGGCCCGACTGCTGGCCGACCGGCCGGCGGACACGCTCACCATCGGGGACATGGCCAGGCAGCTGGGCCACTCCCACGGCGCCGTCCGCAACGCCGCCCTCACCCTGGTGCGACGCGGCGAGGCCGACCAAGGCGGAACCGGACAACCGGAGTTCCGCGCGAACGCGAAAACCGCCGCAGCCGCGCAGACCGCTGTGATCAGCCCACCGGGCACCCACTCTCCCCGCGCCCAGGCGGCCACGGCCCGCACGACCATTCCCGCAGCGCCCACGCCGCCCAGGCAGACCGGCCCGATCCGCCGCGCGGGGGGCCAGGTCTACCACCCCCGGGAGCTGGCCGATCTGCCCGACGTCGAGGCGTTGAATCGCCTGCGCGACGCCGACGTGCCGGTGCTGCTCTACGGCCCTCCGGGCACCGGCAAGACGAGTCTGGTCGAGGCGGCGTTCGAGGACCTGCTCACCGTCGCCGGTGACGGCGACACCACGGTCGGCGACTTGATCGGCGAGTACACACAGGACGACGCGGGAGCCTACGTCTTCCAGTACGGTCCGCTGGTCACCGCGATGACCGAGGGCCGCGCCCTGCTGATCGACGACGCCACCCTGATCTCACCGAAGGTCCTGGCGGCGCTGTATCCCGCGATGGACGGGCGCAGGCAGATCCAGGTCAAGGCCCACAAGGGCGAGACCATCAAGGCCGAGCCGGGCTTCTACGTGGTGGCGGGCCACAATCCCGGCGTCCACGGCGCGGTGTTGACGGAGGCGCTCGCGAGCCGGTTCAGCGTACAGATCCAGATCGGCACGGACTACGACCTCGCCCTGGCCTTGAGGATCGATGCCCGGGTGGTCCGGGTCGCCCGACACCTCGCCCGCCAGGTCGAACTCGGCGAGCTGGGCTGGGCCCCCCAACTGCGGGAACTGCTCAGCTACCAGAAGACCGAGGCCGTCCTCGGCACCAGGGCCGCGCTCGCGAACCTGGTCGGCATCGCTCCTGTGGAGGATCGCGACGCCGTCGCCGCTGCCGTCATCAAGGCTGCCGGTGTCAAGGAGGTCGCTCCCCTCACTCTCGGCAAGCAGCTCTCCGCCTCGGCCGTCCGGCAGCCCCCGGGCATCGGCTCCGCGCACCGGGGCCGCTCGCGATGAGCGCCCACCACCACGTCCAGTCCCCCGCCACCGCCCGGGACGACGACGCCGACCTCGCGCGCTGGGTCGACGACGGCGCCCCGCCCGCGCAGCCCCGGTCCTCCCCTCACGCGTGGCTGCGCGTGGGAGCCGAACTCGGCGACCGGCTGGTCGACCTCTCCGGCCGCCAGGACCTCCTCGTCACCTGCCGCCCCGGCACGCGCAGCGGCGCACCGGCCGCGTTCTTCCCCACTCTGGGCGAGGTCGAGTTCGACGCCGGCCTGTTCGCCCCGCTCCAGCCCCACGAGATCCATCCGCGGATCGTGGGCGACGAGGAGCGGTATCCCGCCGCCTGGGGAGTGTTCGTCCACGAGGCCGCGCACGCGGCCCACTCCGTCTGGACACCGCCTGCCGGAGCGGACCCTCGTGTCGTCGAGGCCGCGCTCCTGCTGGAGGAGAGCCGTGTCGAAGGCGCACACCTGAACCGGCGGCCCACGGACCGCACGTACCTGCGCACCAGTGCCCGAACCCTGGCCATGCCCGACATCGCGCATCCCACCCTCCAGGGCATCGAGCACGCCGCCGGCGTGGCTGCCCTGGTCCTCGGCCGCCGTGACGTCGGCATCCTGGACGTCGGCGAGACCCGGGCCGTCGCCGATCTGTGCGAGAAGGTGCTGGGCGCCAACCTGCTGGCCGCCCTCACCCGCATCTGGACCGCAGCCCATCAGTGCGCCGACCACGACGCCACGACCATGCTCGCGCACGCTCAACAATGGTGCGACGCTCTGGACACCGCGGCCCCCGCCCTGCCCGTGCCGGAGAACCTCACCGATCTGCTGTCCGGCGCCGTGGGGGTCGTCATGGACAGCACGGCAGCCACCGACGCCGCCGACCTCGCGGCACAGGCCGCAGCGGCCAATGCCATGGCCGCGCAGTCCACGGCGCAGGCTCAGGACCGCGCCCAGCGGGCCGGCCGGCGACGCAAAGCAGCCGCCACCGCCAAGTCGGTCTTCAACGCCCGTGGCACCACCGTCACCCCCGACGGCACACCGGCGCCCTACGGCAACCCGGTCACCGGCACCCGCAGGCCCACCGCCGCCGAGCAGAGTGCCGCCGCCCGCCTGAGCCGCGCCCTGCGCGCCGCCGCCTACCGCGAGCGGACCGAGGAACGGACCACCAGCCCCACCCCGCCCGGCCGCCTCAACATGCGCGCGGCCCTCGCCCGCGACGCTCAGCGCGCGGCCGGGTCGGTCCCCACCGCCGAGCCGTTCACCCACACCCGCCGCCGCAACTCCCCCACCCCACCGCTGCGTGTGGGTATCGCCGTCGACGTCTCCGGCTCCATGCGTGCCGCCTGCGCGCCCGTCGCGTCCGCTGCCTGGATCGTGGCACGCGCAGCAGCCCTCACCGACCCCGACTCCCTTACCGCCACCATCGCCTATGACAGGCACCTGACCGCACTGACCCGACCCACCCACCGAGCACCAGAACGCGTGACGACGTTCGACGCCAAGGGCGGCCACCACAACCTCGGCGACGCCATCGACGCACTCGACCACGGCCTCGAACTCAGCCGCCCCGGCGCCGGCCGCCTCCTCGTGATCGTCACCGACGCCCGGTACGCCAGCGACGAAACCGCTCAAGCCGTCACCCGCGTCAAGCAGCTCACGACCGCCGGCTGCGCCGTACTCCAACTCACCCTCACCGCCAAGTCCCACCACTTGCCGGGGACCACCCTGCTGCACCTACCCCGGCCCTCCAGCGCTCCCGCCGCCATCGCCACGGCGGCCACCAACGCCATCCGCAGGACACGCTGAGACAACGCAGAAAGCGGAAGCGTCCCCGCGACCACCGCCAAGCACTCCAGACCACCCCCGTCCTCCGCATGAACCGCGCATCTGACGCACAACCCTCCACAACGACGCAGGCCACCACCCCAACCGCCAACGAAAGACACTCGATTTGAAGCCCCAGACCAGCAGCCCGACCTCGAACGCAACGCCCATCAAACGGCATTCCCCAGGGGTCCGAACGCACTGGACCGTCACCCACCCCTGTACCCACGACGTCGTCCACGACCTGTCCGACCGCCCCGCCGACCAGCGCGCCGGCTTCGCCCGCTGGCTCGCCTCCCGGGACTGCACCGACTGCTGGAAGGCCGCCCGCGACGCCGACAGCGCCGGCAAGGAGGAGTGGCTCGCCGCCAGGCGCGCCGAGGAACAGCAGACCGCCGCTGTGTGGGCCGAGCAGTTCGAGATGCCGCCGCTGGAGGGCACCGAACGCGCCCGGGACTGGGGCGAACGCTCCCGCCACCAGTTGGCCACCCGCGCGTACGCCGCCCTGGTCACCGAGGGCACCTGGACCGAGGCCGACTGGACGGTGCTGGAGGAGAAGATCCGCGCGATCACCCGGGCCGGGTGGTGGATCGACCAGAGGGATGCCGAGGGCACCGACCTGCCCGAACTCCTCGACGCCGCAACCGCGAACGACCGCGGCACCGAAAACCCGTACCGGTAGCCGACCGGCGCGTATACCCGACGGTCCCCGGTTAGCGAAACCGGAGTTCGTCCGGAGTATTGATCCTCCCACCGCCACCGAGTGCTCTTCGTGGAAGGACCTGCTGCCGTGCCCGACGCCTCTCATCCCTCCCACATACCCTCCGTCTGGAGACCCTCCCTGGAAACTCTGACCGCCGAAAGGGACATCACCCACGCCCACTTCACCCCCGGCGACACGGTCGTGATCCCTACAGGCGTCGGCGACGGCAGGCTCTCGGGCGACGTCATGACGATCGTCGCCCCCTCCTGGCACCTGCCGACGGACGAAGACGGCTGGCGGCTGCGCAACCCCAAGGGCCAGGAGCGCACCTTCATCACCGCCCACCCCCGCTACATGGTCCACCTCTCCCATCACTGCCCCGACTGTCTGATTTACCGGCGCGCTCTGGAGGACTACGTGCTGCCCAGGGTGCCCGTCGGCAGCGGCTCCTTCGACTGCGGCTGGTACACGCTCACCCATCTCAACCAGCTCGTGCACATCACCGACGCCCGGGGCGGCCGATGACGGTCCCTGCCCGCCGCCCGGGGCGCGCCCTCGCCCTGCTCCGTGCCGACAGCCGGGCCCGGAACGCCACTGCCAGTCACCAGTGGCCCGCCCGGCTCGCGTGCGACCTGCGGGAACTCGACGCCACCTGGCAGGAATCGGCGCAGGTGTGCGCCGACGCCGCGTGGACGGCCCGGTCCGCCGGACGCAGTGTGCTCGGCCAGCTGCGTCCGGAGCAGATCCGCACGCCCGGGCCCGACTCGATCACCGCGCGGACCTACCGGCACCTGTATCTGAGCGCGCTGCGCTACGACTTCCGCTGCCCCACCCTTCAGTCGCTCGTCGACCAGCTGCCGCCCACCGCGCGCGAGAGCCTGGACTGCTACAGCCGCGCCCTGTATGCCTTCGCGTTGCTGGGCCAGTCCAAGACCGAGGGTCTGACCCTGATGGACCGGGTCCTCGCAGATGCCGGTGATCACCCCAAGACACTGCATGTGCTGCTGCACGGCCTGTGGCTCGGCCACCACCTGCCCGGGCGTGCGGAGCGGATGCTGGCCATCGCCGCCCGGCCTCCCTTCGACGTACGCACCGATCCGATCGTGCTCTTCCGTGCAGCGGGTGCTTTGCGTCAACTCGGCCGGCACCAGGCCGCGCTGGAGTCGATCGACCGTGCGCTGGACCTGCTGCCGCCCGGTGATGTGTCCGTGCACGCCGATCTGGTCCGCGAGCGATCGCTGATTGCCGCCAGCCAGGACATCCACCAGCTGGCAGGGCGAGGCGCCGCCGAGGTGCGTACATGATCGTGCGCGTGGCGCCCCTGGGGGACTCCGCCTCCGAGGCGCTCGCCGAGGCTCTGGGCCGTCCTGTCTGCGTCGAGGAGGGGCTGACCGAGCACACGGTGGTCGCCCACTGGCCGGGCCACGTGGACTACGCCGCGTCGGACCGCCCTGACGGTACGGACATCTGGACGTCCGACGAGTGGGCCGAGCACCTGGACGACCCGTGCTGGAAGTGGCCCGCCACCACGGACCGGCACGGCGGCCGGGATGCCATCTGGCACGCGGCAATTCGTCTGCACCCCGACGACCGGGCGCTCACCGGACCCGAGTGGTCGGAGATCGCCCACCGCCTCGCCCGCACCGCGCACCTCGCGGTCCCCGGCGACGAGCAGGGCTGTCGCTGGTTCGCCATCCAGGCCCAGCCCGGACGCCTCGACCTCCTCGCGAGCCTCATCCGCGAGGACGGCACCTGGCAGAAGCAGCCCCACACCCTGCTCCGCCGGCTGTCGGACGAGGCACGGCGCATCGAATCCGACCTCCGACTCCTCCCCGTCCCGAACACCGCACCCCGTAGGCTCCGCTCCGCCGTAGCGGACTCACTGTCCTCGCCGCCCGTCGTCCTGAGCGCTGCGATGCAGTTCTCGGCGCTGCTCACGCAGGTGAGCGATGAGGCTGACGGGCCGCTGGCCGCCGTCCGTGCGGTCGTCGAGCACACCGCACAGCGCCTCGGCCTGCAGCCCGACTCACCCGGAGCCGACCGAGCCCGGCAGCAGCTGGAGTGGATCGCCCACCGCTTGTACGGCATCCAGCAGGACCTCGACACCACCGCGGCAGACCTGGCCACCGCACCCCACCGGCCGATTCCCACCACCGCACAGCCCGTCCCGCGACCCCCGGCCGCGTCCGCCCGTGCTCGACCAACCCACTAGAAGGTTCCTGCCCTTGGCCCTGGCCGACCGCCTGCTGACCCTCCGGTGCGACGTCCATTCCGGCGAAGTCCTCGCCCGCGGAGGAGACCCCGAAGCCCACAGCATCCTGGAACGCACCGGGTTCGTCCTCGTCACCCGGCTACACGAGCGCTACCACCGCCTCCCCACCGGCCTCCACGAGGCCGAAGAACAACAGATCGCCACCCGCGCCGTCGCCCGGCTGCGCGCGGTGGGTTACCACGTCGACTGCGACGAAGCCTTCGACACCGACCGCCGCGAACCATACGAACTCCCGCTCGGCGCCCAGGTCGCACACCTCGCCGAGCGACTGCGCGAGGCAGCCACGACGGACGAAGCCGCCGACGTCCTCACGGAGTGGACCGCCACGCACGACGGTGTCCTGACCGCCCTGGGCGACGTGCTGATCGCGGCAGCCGACTTCTACGACGGGCTCGGCCAGCCGTCCGACCGGCACATCGCGAAGCGGCTGCGCTACCTCGCCGACGAACGGCTCCAGATCGTTCGGTCCGACCTCGCGCACACCCGCACCGAGCTCGCCGACCGGCATGCACCCCACCCCGCTCGGCGGCCGTGCACGGCCGAGACCGGCCCGGGCGAGACGGAAGCCTCCGCCGTCTGCGCCTGCTCGCCACCCCGTATCCCCACCAGCCCCGGTGTTCTCCCCGCCGCGCCGGTCCCCACCGGCCGCCGGAGATGACCCGCCCCTTTCCCCGAGGAGACTTTTGCACGCGCCCGATGACTCCCTGGCCTCCTTCGCCGCCGTCCTCGCCGGCGAACTGCCCGGCCAGTGGAGCAGCCAGTACCACCCCGACCGCGGCGGCGACACCGACCACGACGAACTGACCGCCGATGTCTGGGACATGGACCAGGTCGCCGATGCCATGGCCGAGCACCTCGTCGACCACTGCGCCGTCCTGACCCGGCACGCGGACGGCACCCGGCTGTTCGTCATGGACCGCAAGGGCCACGACGACGGCTTCCTCATCGCCGCCATGGCGCCCGAGGACCTGCCCGTCGAGGCGTTCCACGGGGTCCGCGAACCCGACGGCATCGCCGTCGACGAGGACCCCTTCCGTGCCGCCAAGCACGTCTCGCTCCGCCTGCTGTCCCGCTACGACACGGCCCTCGCCCAGGTGCGGGACAACGCCTCCCGCCTCGCCACCACCCAGGCCGGCCAGCAGGGCCGTGTGGTGCTGACCTGGTCCGGCGAGGACCTCGTGGCCGCCGAGCCCGACCGCGACGACGTCGCCACGGCCCTGACCGAGTACGGCTTCGTCTTCGACGAGGCCCGGCACATGTTCGTGCTGTCCGACGGCGATTCGGCCCGGGTGGCCGCGTCCGTCCGTGCCGTCGGCCACCGGCTGTCCGAGCTGGGCGTCGGCGTCCTGCTGTCCCGCCCGCCTGGCCGGTCCGCACCGGACACGGCGCCGGCCCAGCCGCCCGCCTCACCGGCCCGGGCCCCGCACCGGACCCGGTAACACGCCCTTTTCCGGGAGCCGCAACACCACACCAGGAGTTCCACCCTCATGGGAAATCGTGCCGACGACGAAGGCACCGACGTCGAGATCTACCGCAAGCCCCTGACCGACACGGTCCACGCCGACACCCCCACCGGCGCCCCCGAGCGGCTCCTCGCGCTGCTCGACGAGCTCGGCTTCGAACGCCGGACCGTCCGGCCCGCCAGCCCGGCAGGTCCGGCCTACGTCTGGCACGAGGCCCCCGCCCACCTCGGGGAGGACGAGAAGAAGCAGCTCGCCTCCCGTGCCGTTCCCACGCTGCTGGTAGCCGGGTACGTCGTCTCCATCCCGGACTATCTCTTCGACCAAGCCGCCTACCGAAGCGCCGTTGCGGAGGTCCGCGCTCAGCGCTCCGCACCGCCCGCTCGCACATCCGCGGCCGGCGAGCCGTCCCGGCCCCGCCGTTCTCGTCGCGCCGGCTGAATTCGACCCGGCCCTCTGTCCGTTCTACAGGAGCCCATGCCCCACCCCACCCCCTATGTCCTGGCGGCACCCGGCTATCTCGCCGGCGGCGGCGACTGTGAACACCTGACCGAGTTGCTGCTACGCGGCCACAACTGGCGGAACGTGTCCACTATCGACCAGCACACCGCCCTGACCAGCCCCGACGGCCGTCTGCACGTCGTCCTCAACCGCCGGGGAGCCTGGACCTGGAGCCTGCGCGCCACCACCTCTCTCGGGGAGGACTGGGCAGCACTCCTTGGCGCGCACCTACCCGTCGAGTACGTCACCGCACTCGTCGACGCCATGGCGCGCCCGGCCTCCCGCAAACTGCCTGCTGTTCTTGGCCCGTTGCACGAGGCCGGGTGGACGACAGATGCCACTGCCGCAACACCCACGACCGTGTCACCGGACGGCCTGGTCCGCTTCACCGAGGAGCCCGCACCC
Source organism: Streptomyces sp. GbtcB7 (assembly GCF_019091445.1). Taxonomy (NCBI): domain Bacteria; kingdom Bacillati; phylum Actinomycetota; class Actinomycetes; order Kitasatosporales; family Streptomycetaceae; genus Streptomyces; species Streptomyces sp. GbtcB7. The sequence goes on along the minus strand of NZ_JAGXJM010000022.1, from coordinate 19,443 downwards.
AACCGTGCGCCACGCCCGTGGCACGCCACCTGCACGGTCGACGGATTCCGATGGTGGACGGCCGCCTTCAGCACGCACACCCCGCCCGGCATCATCGCCGCGTTCACCCACAGCCTCGCCCGCGACGACCCACTGCCGCGGATGGCCATCGGAACACCGCTGCACGGCTGCGCGCCCTACACCCGCATCACCCAGACCCCGCGCGGCTACGACGACGAACAGGCACAACTCGAAGCACGGATCGCCGAAGCCCGTGGCCGTCGACACGCCGCTTCACCGACCGCCGCACCGCCGCTCTCCACCGGCCGTACGCCCCTCACCCGTACCCGCTGACCACACCCCCTGGTTCCCCGCTCATCACCCCCGTTTCAGGAGCTTTCCGTACCCCGCGCACCACACCGACGTCCGCCGCCGATCACCGCTGATCGTCCACCCCGACTGGCCGTCTTCCTCTTCCGCCGATACCTGCGCGCCTTCGTCCCAAGCACCCGGGGCAGGGCCAACCCCCTGTCCACCGGCCGCCCCGAACCCGCGCTGGATGAATCCCGGCGCCTCGGCCACCACACCTGACCCCGACCCGTCTGCCTCCAGGAGGCCCGTGACCGACCCGATCTCCTACCCCGTCCGCCTCGCTGACGACATCGCCCGACAGCTCACCCAGCTCGCCGAACATCTCTCCCAGGCCCCGTCGCGCCAGGCAGCCCAGATCCTGGGACGAGTCCTCGACTGCGACGAGGGCGTCCTTGGCCGATTCACCACGCTGATGGTCACCGGGGCCCACTTCGCCAAGGACACGTCCGAGCATGGCCTCCTCCCGCCCGAGGTCTGGCTCGCCATCGGCCGCGCCGCCAACGAACTCCATGACATCGGCATGGACCTCGACGAACACACCGAGGTCCTCGACGCCCTCGCCAGCACCGTGGCCCCGGCTCCCACGACGGCGCCGAAGCCGGTGCCGACCGCCATGGTCGTGAGGAGACGCCGGTGAGCGGGAAACAGTGGACCGGCTGGAGCACACCGCGCGCCGGAGGCGAACAGGCCGAGCAGCACTACCTCATCGAGCCCCGCTCTCTCGCCGGCGGCGGCAACCTCGGGCATGTCACCGAGTTCCTGCGTGCCTCCGGCTGGAAGGACTCCTCCCACCGAGGTGGCCCGTTCGTCTTCGACAGCCCCGACCACACGGTCCGCATCGGCTACGACCCGCACACCGATCCCGGCGGCTGGACCATCTCCGGCAAGGCCACCGGCTCTCAGCCAGCGTGGCATGCCACGTTCGGCCGGCAGACCCCGGTGGAGATCGTGGCCGGCGTAACCGACACCCTCACCCGGTCCCGCTTGGCGCACGCGCCCAACGCCTGGGCGCCGCTGGAGCAACAGGGCTGGACCACCGAGCGGGGTGAGGACCAGACGTTCACCGCCGTCCACCCCGGCCGCGACACCTGGCTGCAGTACCGACAAGACGAGCGCGGCCAGGCCCTGTGGTGGGCGGGAGCGCGCACCGAACACGGGCAGACCTGGGACGCCGTGTTCACCCCGACCGCCCCGCTGCACCTCGTCGAGGCGTTCGCCACGGCGCTGGCCGACCCGCAGCCGGTGATGCGTCCGCGCGGGCACGTCCCGCCCACGCGCCGGGTGCGCACCACCTCCGTGTCGGTCCTGCCCTCCCAGCTCTCCGCCTGGCAGCAGGCCCGTATCACCACCGCCCGCGCCGCCACCTGGGCCCGCTTCGCCACCACCGGTACCCGCAACCCGTCCGGCACCACCGGCCCGTACGCCACGGCCGGCGCCCGACGCCGCTGACCCACCTCGGGCGGTCCCGTCCGACCCCCTGTCCCCAACTCCCCTCGGCCACAAGGAGGTTCATGATCGACCTGACCTGCGACGACGCCCTTACTGCGGAAGATATCCACAGGGCTGTCCACAGCCTGGCCCGGCTCACCGCCCATCTACGCGTCAGCCCCGACAACGTCGGCGCCGCCGTTCTGCTCGCCCCGCTTGTCCACGCCGCCCCGCCCTTGTCGGCACCCTCGCCCAGGTTCTGCGCGAAGTCTCCCGCCGCCTGACCCAGCACGGGGACTGCCCGTGGGACGCAACCGTGACCAGCCTGGTGCGCGAGTACCTCGACGCCGCCACGGCCGTCGACCAGCTGCGCCACCCGCTCAACCAGACACTGCGCTGGCTGGAACAAACCCCGATCCGTACCGGGCACGGCGATACCGCAAGGAGCGGTACATGCCGGTGACCGAGCGGCAACTGACCGCCTTCCGGCGCGACCACGAGTCGACGATCCTCCATTCCACCAGCCCCCGGCACCTCGCAGGTCCCGGCGACGCCCGCCACGTCACCCACGCCCTGCTCACCGCCGGCTGGACCATCACCTCCGACCCGGCGTCCCCGGAGACCGAGGTCACCAGCCCCGACCTGCAGGCCCGGCTGCAAGCCGCACCCCAGTTCGCCCCGTCCGGCAACTGGTGGCGCCTCACCGTCCAGCCGCCCAACTCCCGCGCCTAGTCCGCCAGATTCACCTGGCGGATCCCGGCCGAGGTCCTGGCCGGACTCACCGACACGCTCCTCATCCCCGCACCCGCGGACGCGCCCGAACCGTGGGACGTCGTCCGCGCCGCCGGCTGGAAGATCACCCAGAGCGAGAACGGCACCGGCTTCGAGGCCCGCTCCCCCGACCAGCGGGCGGTCGCCGAATACAGCCACCTCAACAACGACGTGCCCCTCTCTTCCTTCTTCTGGCGGGTCCGCACCAGGGAGTACCCCGCCGGTGCCGCCGCCTCGGCGGCTCGCACCCGATGACCGATGAAAGACCCCCTGTGACCTCCCCGCCCTCCCCGCCGAGCGTCATCCACCAGCAGCGCCTCGACCGGCTCGCCGCGTTCCTCCGCGCCGGCGAACAGGTCCTGGCCGCGTGGGACGCCTACTCCGACCAGCACGCCGATCCCGACTGCTGGCCCTACGACGACGAGACCTACGGGCGGCGCGCCGCCCGCCGCGACGCCGACACCTGGACGGCGGCGGTGATCCCACCTGGATCACCGTCCCCCTTCACCGCGCCTGCGGCTGGAATTACAGCCACGACCCCCTGACGCCCCGGGTCATGCTCACCAGCCCCGACCAGAAGACCCTCCTGCGACTGGAGCCGGCCCCCGACGCACCGTGGTGGAGCCTGAACCACGCCCCCGGACCCGGTTGGCCCGCCTGGTCCGCGAGCTTCGATGCCCGCACTCCGGTCGAGATCATCGCGGCCCTGACCGACGCCCTGACCGCCCCCGATGACGCACCCGCCGGGACGGCTGTAAGCGATCCCTTCGAGCCGCTCCGGCAGGCCGACTGGGACCAGATCGACGACGGCATGTTCGCCTCTCCCGACGGACACGTCCAGGTGGACCGCTTCGTCCTTCACGGCTCCGACCGTTGGTTCATCACGACCTCGCTCAGTGACGACCCCGGGGACTGGGTCTGGCAGGCCCGCCTCGACGCCACCACCCCAGCCCACCTCATCACCCCGCTCATCCGGGCCCTTACCGATCCCGCACCCCTGCGCCGCGATCTGCGGGCCCTGCCCCGCTGGATCCGTCCCCACGTCCAGACCGCCACCGCGCCGGACGGTCCGGCCGACCTGCCGGATCCGCTGGAACAGCGCGTCCGATACCTCGCCGCCCGGCACGCACGCCCCGCGCCACCCCCTCCGCCGCACCAGCCGGAGCTGCACCGCCGTACGCGCTGACCCGGTCCCCCTCTACCCCCGGAACCCTGCCCTTGCCCAACAACCCCTCCGCCTCCTCCAGCAGCGACGGCTACGACATCGCCTTCAAGGTGCTCCTCGGCGCCCTCGCGATCGCCGTCCCCCTGTCCAACCTCGCCTGGCTGTGCGGCAACCTCGCCGCCCGGGCCACCAACTCCGGCCCCTGGGCGCCGTACCAGCCCACCGGCGCACTCCTCCACCCCGACCAGCTCTGGCCGCATGCCGGAGAAACGTCCCTGCTCATCGCCACCCGCATCATCCCCGCCACCGCGATGATCGCCCTTGCCCTCACCGTCGCCGTCGTGTGGTCCCGGCACGCAAACGCCGGCGGCGGCCGGAAGAAGAAGACCGCCGGAATGGCGAAGCCGAGGGACATCGAGCCGCTCCTGGCCAAGGCGATCACCGCCAAAGCCCGCTCCCTGCGGCCAAGTCTCACGGGCGTCAAGCACATCGACGCCGCCGACACCGGCATTCTGCTCGGCAACCTCCAGGGCACCCGCCACGAGGTCCGCATGGGGTACGAGGACGTCGCCGTCGCGATCATGGCGCCGCGCTCCGGCAAGACCACCTCGCTGGCGATCCCGTCCATGCTCAACGCGCCCGGCCCGGTCCTGCTCACCTCCAACAAGGCGGCGGGCGACGCCTACACCGCCACCCTCGACGCCCGCGCGGCGGCGGGCCGGACGTGGTCGATGGACCCGCAGCAGATCGCCCACGCCGAACGGGCGATGTGGTGGAACCCGCTCGCCGACGCCAAGACCCTCGACGGCGCAGGCCGCCTGGCCGGCCACTTCCTCGCCGCGTCCGTAGACGCCTCCCAGCAGGGCGACTTCTGGTCCAAGGCCGGCAGCAACATCCTCTCCCAGCTCTTCCTCGCCGCCGCCCTGGACGAACGGCCGGTCACCGACGTCATGCAGTGGCTGGCATACCCCGCCGACCGCACCCCGCTCGACATCCTGCGCGACCACTCCTTCACCGCGGTCGCCGCCCAGCTCAAGGGCACCGTCGAAGGGCCGCCGGAAACGCGGGACGGCATCTACGAGACCGCCCGCCAGTACGCCGCCGCCCTCCTCAACACCGAGATCGCCCGCTGGGTCACCCCGCAGAAGGACGTCCCCGAGTTCCGGCCGTCCGCGTTCGTCACGTCCACCGACACCCTCTACCTGCTGTCCAAGGACGGCGGAGGCGGAGCGTCCGCGCTGATCGCCGCGTGCGCGGACTCCGTCATGCGGGCCGCGACCGCCCAGGCCGAACGCGCCGGCGGACGCCTCGACCCGCCGATGCTCGCGATCCTCGACGAGGCCGCCAACGTGTGCAAAATCTCCGATCTGCCCGACCTGTACAGCCACTTGGGCTCGCGCGGGATCATCCCGATCACCATCCTGCAGTCCTACCGCCAGGGACAGAAGGTGTGGGGCGACGCCGGCATGGACGCCATGTGGTCCGCCAGCACGGTCAAGGTGATCGGCTCCGGGATCGACGACCCCGACTTCGCCGACAAACTGTCCCGGCTCATCGGCGACCACGACGTGGCCACCACCTCGACCTCGACCTCCGACTCGGGCAAGTCCACCAGTGTGTCGATGCGCCAGGAACGCATCCTGCCCGCAGACGCGATCCGCGCCCTGCCCAAGGGCACCGCCCTCGTCTTCGCCACCGGCCTGCGCGCCGCCATGCTCGACCTGCGCCCCTGGTACGCGGAGCCCGGCGCCGAGCAGCTGTCCGCGGCCTCCGCCCGCGCGTCCCGGGGCATCACTGCCCGCGCTGTTGCCAAGCACGCACCGCAGCCGGGTGACTTCGGGACGGCCGCGTGATCCCTCCTGCCCGCGGCACGCTCGGCGACCTGTTCGAGCTCGGCAGCAAGACCATGGCGCTGCGTGATGATCTGTGGTGCACCTTCGATGTCGGTCTCCCCCTGAAGCTGCGCGTGCTCACGGAACTCGCGGACACAGCCGATGCGATCGCCTCCAGACTGCGCCCCTGGGCCGGTACGTGCCGGGTCCTGGCCCACGGGCACCGAGAGCTCCGCGAGACGACGTCGCGGCTTGTCACCGCTGTTCACCACGTCGAGCTCGCCTCCGAGCAGATCGTCGCCGGACTCGTCACCCACGGCCGTCGGCTTCAGCCGGAAGCAGAAGGGCCGGACTGGGATCACCGGCTCACCGCTGCGGCCAGCAAGCCCCTGCACGCCGCCCGCAGCCTCCTCGCCCAGGTGCCCGCCGCGTGCATCCACGCCGTCGAGTCGCTGGGCCCCGTCCTGCCGCCCGCCGACAACGCCACCGTCGTCACGGCGCCGGCCGGGCGGCTCTCCCCGCTGCAGTACGCCGTGTTGCGCGAGGTCTCCCTCGGCACCGTCTCCCTGTCCGAGCAGGCCGGCCACACCTATGCCTTCTGCGACGGAAATCTGCACGTCACCCGGGCCACGACCAACTCCCTGGAATCCCGGGGCCTGGTCCGCCGCGAGGTCAACCACACGAGTTTCGCCAGCTGGCGCCTGCATCTCACCAAGGCCGGTCACACCAGCCTGCTGACCGGGCTCACCGTCCTCCAACACCCGCCACCGGCACCACCCGCACAGCTCGCCGCGGTCCGTTCCGGCTCACCAGGCCGGCCAGCCGGCCCGTCCCAGCAGCGTCGCGCACCCTCCCGCTGAGCGCGTCTCCCGCCCGTGGAGTCTCCGCTCCTCAGCCCAGCCTACCCGTTCCCACCGCGACCACCGCGGCCCGCGCACGGCGCTGACCGCCCTTCCTTCTCCCACGGACGCTGCCCGACCGTCCCCGCCCAACACAAGGACCCGCCATCTCCGCAACCCCTGCGCTCACCTGCATTTCACTCGGTGCCGGAATTCAGTCCAGCGCCATGCTCGCCCTCTCCGCCAAGGGGATTCTCCCGAAAGTAGATTACGCTATCTTTGCCGATACCGGCTGGGAACCGCGAGCGGTCTACAAGCATCTCGACCGCCTCGAACGGGAGATCGCCATCCCCGCCGGAATACCCGTCCTGCGGGTCTCCTCCGGAAATATCCGCGACGATGCTCTCGACCCTGAACACCGTTTCGCCTCCATGCCTCTTTACGTCCTCAACAAGGACGGGAAACAGGGCATGACCAGGCGCAAGTGCACCGGTGAATATAAAATTAAGCCGATCAAGAAGAAAGTCCGGGAAATCCTCGGATACCCATACCCGCAGCGCATCCCGAAGGATGTATTCGTCGAGCAGTGGGTGGGCATCTCGACAGACGAATTCCACCGGGCCAAGGACGCCGACGTCAAGTACATGCGCAACCGGCATCCACTCATCGACCTCAACTGGTCTCGCACGGATTGTATCCATTTCCTGACCTCTATCGGCCTGGGGAATACACCAAAATCAAGTTGTTTGGGTTGTCCATTTCACGGAAATCAGCAGTGGCGGAATATCCGGGACACCAGTCCTGAGGAATGGGCGGACGTGGTGGCGTTCGACGCGGCCATCCGCCAGGGCAACGCCCGCGCCACCGCCTCCGGGAACCGTCTGCTCGGGCAGGCGTTCCTGCACCGCTCCCGCGTCCCGCTCGACCAGGCCCCCATCGATCACGTCACGGCCGCCGAATGGGCAGCGCGTCAGCAGGGGCTCGACGACCGGACAGCCGTGGTCGAGGAGTTGGAGGACGGTGTGGTCGACGGCTGTTCTCCCTGGGCCTGCCGGGGTGAAGCCGAGCCGGTGCAGGACGACTTCGGGCTGGCTTCTTGAGGCGGATCATCCTCGATCTGTTCGCCGGTCCCGGCGGCTGGAGCCACGCACTCACCGTCCTCAGCGCGCGGGATGTCGGCCTGGAGTGGGACGAATGGGCCTGCAAGACCCGTGCCCGGGCCGGGCAGTTGACGATCCGAACCGACGTCGCCGTCTACCCAGCATGGATCTTCTCCGGCCGGATCCTCGGGCTGATCGCCTCCCCTCCCTGTCAGGCATGGAGCATGGCGGGCAAGCGCCTCGGCCTGGTCGACCAGCCCCTCGTCCACCAGGCCGTCGCCGACCTCGCCGCCGGACGCGACACCCGCGAGCGGCTGCTCGGCGCGTGCGCGGACGCACGCTCGCTCCTCGCCGCCGAACCCATGCGCTACCTGCACACCCTGAACCTGGCGGGCGAGCCCGAGTGGGTGCTCATGGAGGAGGTCCCCGACGTCCTGCCCCTGTGGCGGCAGTACGCGGCGATCCTGCGGACCTGGGGATTCTCCGTATGGACCGGCATCCTCAACGCCGCCGATTACGGCGTACCCCAGACAAGGCGGCGGGCGATCCTGCTCGCCTCCCGCACCCGCACCGCCGCACCTCCGCCGCCCACCCACGCACAGTCCGCCGAACCCGAATCACTCTTCGGGCCCGGCCGCGACCGCTGGGTGTCCATGGCCGAAGCCCTGGGCTGGGGCGCCACCGACCGGCCCGTGCCCACCGTGTGCGCCGGCGGCGGACCAGGAGGCGGCCCCGAACCCTTCCCTTCCGGCTCCCGCAAGACCCTCACCGACGCCCGCGACCGCGGCACCTGGACACCCCACCCCAACGCCGAACACGTCCTGGCCTCCCGCCGGGAAGGCTCCGGCTGGGCCGACCGGCACGGTGAGAACCGCCCCGCAGACACTCCGGCACCCACGTTCACCGCCGAGGCGCACCGCTGGTCGTGGTCACTGCGCAGCAACAACCAGACCAACGCCACCGTGCGCCGGGCCGACGAGCCCGCCGACACCCTGTTCTTCGGCCACCGCGCCAACGAATGCGCCCGGATCCCGGACCACGCCTCCAGCCTTCCGGACGACGAGCAGCAAGCGCCATCGGCTCCGATCAAGATCACAGCGCGGGAAGCGGGCGTGCTGCAGAGCTTCCCCGCCGACTATCCGTGGCAGGGCAACAAAGGCCAAAGCTTCTCGCAGATCGGCAACGCCGTCCCCCCGCGCCTGGCCGCCCACCTGCTCGCCCCACACCTCAACAAGCCCTTCAACCCCGACGACTTCGCCCTCGCCACCTGATGCCCCACACCCCCGAATCCGACGACCTCGACCTCACGCCGCCGCCGAAGCCGGTCCACTACGCCGAGCAGGCCCTGCTCGGCGCCCTCCTCCTCGAACCCGCCCGTCTGACCGACACCGAGCCGCTGATCGCCCGCCACTTCGAAAGCCACACCCACGCCGCGTTGTTCACCGCGATCCGCACGCTCCCGCCGCCCGAACCCGCCGACCACGCCAAGGACACCGCCTGGCTCAACGCCGTGCTGGACCACGCCCGCCCGCACGCTCGCGGCCTGAACGCCTCCTACGTCCACGCCCTCATCCAGTTCTGCCCGCAGCCCAAGCACGCTGCGGCATACGCCAGGATGATCCGCGCCGACAACGCTCGCCGGATTCTGCGTGGGCACGCCGAGCGCCTCACCTCCACCGCAACCGACCCTAGTCTGCCCAACCCGGTAGCCGCGACGCTCGGCCTGGCCGACGACATCGGCCGCGTCCTGGATTCCCTCGCCGAACAGTTCGCCCCGCACCCCGGCTCCTTCCCCCGTACCGCACTCCCTCCGGATGTCTCACGGCGGCCCAGCGAGGAGGACCTCGGCGAAGAGCGTCTCCTCTTGGCGACCGCCACCGCCTATCCGGCGGAGGTCCGCCAGATGCGGTGGCTGACCGAGGCGGACTTCCTGCTGCCGCTGCACGCCGCGCTCTGGCAGTCCATCACCGCGCTGGTCCACCGCGGCGACATGGTCGACCCGGTCACCGTCCTCGGCGAGGCCCAGCACCGCGGGCTGCTCACCGACTCCCTCACCCCCAAAGACCTGATGGCCCTGGTCTCCACGCCCGCCGGCTCCCCCGAGTACTGGGGCGAGAGAATCCTCCGGCGCGCCGTCCTCGCCCGCGCCCGCGCGGTTGCCGACCGGATCACCGCCTACACCGACGACACCGCGAACACCCCCCACCAGGTCATCACCGGCAGCCGCCGCGCCCTGGCCGAGCTCAGTTCCCTGCGCACCCGTTGGAACCGCGCCACAGCTCCAGCCCCCTCGCCCGCCACCCGGACCTCGGCACGCCCCGCCCCGGCCCCCCGGGCCGGTCCGCCCAACCGGCCGGCCTTCACCTCCGCACGCGCCCACCAATGACCTCAATCACCGGACCCGGCCAACCCACCAGCCGGGACCGAACCCGAATCGAGCCCCACTTCCATGTCCGACCACCCGATCGACGCCCACGTCCGCTTCGACACCCACCCCTCCCACACCAGCGCCGTGACCGCCACCCTCACCGGCACCCACCACCGCGCCGCTCAGGCCCTCCTGGCCGCCCGCGGCTTCGAGAACCTCGACGACCACACCATGGTCCTGGGCCGGATCGACCACGAAGAGCCCTACTGGGCCCACCAAGCCACCCACGCCCTGCACGCCGAAGGCATCACCACCGAGATCACACCCCGGCTACGTGAAGCCATCGACGAGGAATGGACCTGGGCGAACTACCCCATGCACTGGCTGACCCGCGCTGAGGTACGGGAGGCCTCCAACGCAGCCCAGACCATCTACGACGACATCCGCCATGGTCGGCTCATCATCCACGCCCATGCCCACGACGGCTGGACCACCGTCGCCATCGGCACCTATCTCGACGGAGGGACCGTCGCCCTGCACGGCGAGAACCACCTGCGCTCCATCGCCGACAGACTCGAATCCCCCGCCCAGGCCCTCGCCTCCTTCCAACGCCTTCACGGCGACGCCGTACGCCCCGGACCCGCACCTATGACCGACATCGAACAGCAGACCGCCCAGGCACGCACCAGCCTCCGTTCACCCGACACGGCGCAAGCCCCCGCTGCCCCGCGTATCGAGAGGGTCCCCTCCTACGAAGCCGCCCCCGGCGATCACGAAGCCCTGCTGAACGACTTCCTCACGGAGAACAACGACTGGGAGAAGTACCGCACCTGGGACGACAACACCACTATCGCCAACCACGAATCGCTCACCTTACGCGTCCTCTTCGACCACGATGCCCGGTCCCGTGACCCGAAGTGGACCATCGCCGCGTACGAGACACCGGTCAGCGACCGTATGTGGCACATGACCATCGCCGCCACCACACCCGCCCCCATCCTCAACACCCTGCTGACCGTCCTCGCCGCCGGAGACGCATGGGAAACAGCCGTCGGCAGTCCTGTCACCGAGAAGACCGTCACCGACGCAACCCGCCCCGTCGCCGAAGCAGGCTGGACGCACACCGTGGACGGACGCTGGCTGCGCTGGCAGACCCTTCAGGAGGATGTCGGCGTGCAATTCGACGCCTTCGCCGCCCAGGCACTCCACACCCCCCTCGACACATGGACGATCTGGGTCGGCCCGAGCATCGACCACCCCACCTGGGCCATCCATGCCTCCCCCTACGCCCCCGCCGGCCTCCTCGACCACCTCACCGAGGAACTCGCCCACGGAACCGGCCCCCGCCAAACACACACCGCCCCAGCCCAGCCCACGAAGCGGATCACCAGCAGTCCGCCCGCAGCACCAACTCCTGTTCCCTCTAAGGGCCTTCGACGCTGAGCGCGGTGACCGAGCAGTCGCCAGCCCGTCATACAGGTGTGGCGCGCGAACGGGGGTTTCGCGGGCCACGCCCGCACCGTACAACACAGAAATGTCCCGCGTTGTCCCGCCGCAGCAAGGCTCCCCCAAGGGGAGGGCCAGGTACTGCTCGTCCCAAGATCTCCAGACCAGGACTCCCGGGCACTCAACCGGAGGATGCCGCCGTGCAATTCGCGGTACTTGACCACGACTAGCCAGAACAAACTGAAGGCCAGTTCGCCGCAGTGCGCCATTGGTCGACCAACTTGGCTTCTCGAGCACAGATTCCACCAGGCCACTGACCGCGACGGCCACCACCAACGACGAACACGCGTCCGGGACCAGCCCCCGGCCCCCTGATGCACCGTCAACCCGCTTAGCTCCAAACTACGCCCCTGACCAGTGGGAATTGACGCAGCCCCACTCGAGTACAGCCGCAGATCGCGACCTGCTGGCCGGAGGCCGCAGGGCAGACCATAGACCCCACCTTTCAAGACGTTTGTCGGGCTGGCGGTCCCGGGTCGGGCCAGCGCAGGAAGTACTCCACGGCGGCGCGGTCGCCCTCGCCTCGCAGGCTGTTCAGGGGGAGGCGGCCGCGCAGGGTGAGCAACAGGTGCTCACCGATCCGTTCGATCACTCGCCCTCTGCGGTGCGCAGGCCGGTCCGAGCCGGCTCGTACGACCAGGGGCCGACGGTGCCGTGGCCGACCGCCGATGGACTCTGAAAGGACCTTCCCCGGGCCGCGGACGGCCGGAAAATCTCCCGCCGCTCACGGCTCGTAAAGTGCAGCCGTACCGCATCGTCATTATTCCGCCTCGCCCTTCGCACGTGCGCGCACTTTCGTACAGGACCGGGTCGTGGGCATTGACGATCACGAGATGCTCGGCCCGACGGTACAGATCGGCGAGGCGGGCGTGGTTGTCGCGCATCTTCTTTCCGTCGTACGCGATGACTGCCCCCATGCGCCGCAGGTAGGTGGGGACAGGGAGTGACCGTCGAGGGTGCCGTGGTGACCGAAGGCGTTGCCAGCGTGCAGTATCCAATGCGGGCTGGCGTCGACCGCGACGGCTGCGTGGCCGCGGGTCGGCCTGTTCCCCACCGGCGACGGACGAGCGCAGGAACTCGGGACCCGGCCAGTGCGCCATCGCGACGGCCGTCCGGGTGGCTGCTGTCTTCAAAATCCTCCCGCCGGCCGATGCACCGATCAGTGCGGTCCATCCGCCAGTCTCCTCCCGTTACCCGACAAGGGTTTGGGCGCCACCCTCGTGGCACACCCGAACATGCCGACCGGACCCGTGACTCCTCGACTCGTCAGAAATGCCACTCACCAGCATTGACTTACGTACACTTCTCGTTCGAAACTCAGGGCAGGGGTCGCACTCGGACTCCGACAAGGTCAAACAGAAACGAGAGATCCATGGCAACGGAGCGATGGAACATCGGTGACGTCACCGTCACGAAGGTCGACGAGGTCGCCCACTGGCAGCCGCTGGAGTGGCTGGGCGACGCTCTGCCCGGCTCGACTCGCGCGGAGATCGATGAGATGGACTGGCTGCGGCCCGTCTATGTCAAGGACGGCCAGATCAACATGAGCGTCCATGCCCTCCTGGTCGAGACGCCGGAGAAGAAGCTGGTGATCGACACCGGCATCGGCAACAGCAAGAAGCGCGCCATGGAGCTGTTCAACATGCTCGACACCGACTTCATGGAGCGGTTCGAGCAGGTCTGGTCCCCGGCCGAGGTCGACGGTGTCGTCTGTACGCACCTGCACGTCGACCACGTCGGCTGGAACACGCGGCTGGTGGACGGCGCGTGGGTGCCGACCTTCCCGAACGCCGAGTACTTCTTCGTCAGGCACGAGTTCGACCACTGGAAGGCGTACGCGGAGGCGCGCAGCGGCAGTGCCGGGTCCGGTGACGGATACTCGGAGTGGGCGCACGACATGGTCGACGGCGTCGCGGTGTACGAGGACTCCGTGCGGCCCATCGCCGACGCCGGTCTGATCACGTGGGCCGACGCGGGCAGCCAGGTCACACCCGAGGTGTCGCTGATCGACACCTCGGGCCACACGCCCGGCCACGTAGCGGTGCTCATCGAATCCCGGGGCGAGAGTGCCGTGATCACCGGGGACCTGATGCACACCGCCTGCCAGGTCGGGCGTCCCGACTGGTCGGCCAGCCTGGACTCCGACCAGAAGGCGTCGGCGGAGACCCGGCAGGCGTTCCTGGACCGGTTCGCCGACACCTCCACGCTCGTGATCGGGACGCACTTCGGCACCCCGAGCGGCGGCCGCATCAAGCGCCACGGCGATTCCTTCCGCTTCATCCCGGAGCAGTGAGATGTCCCTCACGTACTACACCGGCTGCCGGCTGATCACCGGCGACGGCGGCGCGCCGCTGGACGACGCGGTGATCGCCGTACGCGACGGGATCATCGAGTCGGCGGGCCCGGCCCGGGACGTACCCGTCCCCGAAGGCGGGAAGCGGGTCGACCTCAGCGGGAAAACCGTCATGCCGACGATCGTCAACCCGCACGGGCATATCGGGTATCTCAAGGACGGCGAGACGCACCCGCGCAACTACTCGCGCGAGAACGTCCTGGACCACCTGCGCCGGCTCACGTATTACGGGGTCAGCGTCTTCCAGTCGCTCGGCACCGACCGGGACGGCACCGAACTGGCCATCCGGGACGCCCAGCGGTCCGGTGAGCTGGCCGACCCCGAGCTGGCGCTTCTGCTCAGCGCCGGGAGCGGGCTGGTCGCGCCGACCCCAGGTTCGGAAAACGCCGGGCCGTTCTTCGCCACCGATGTGCTGCACGAGGTCACCGGCCCCGAGCAGGCACGTCGCACGGTGCGGGAACTTGCCGCCCAGAAGCCCGACGTGATCAAGTTCTGGGTCGACGACCGGTGGGGGCAGAAGTCCAAGTTCGGGCCAGAGATCTCCGCGGCGATCATCGCGGAGGCGCACGCGCAGGGTCTGCGGGCGATCGCGCACATCTTCGATCTCGAAGACGCCAAGGCCGTCGTACGGGCCGGAGCGGACGGGATCGCCCACATGGTCCGCGAGCCAGGCCCGGACCAGGAGCTCATCGACCTGCTGCTGGAACACGACGCCTTCGTGTTCACGTCGATGAGCATCCAGAAGGGCTTCTTCGGCGACACCGCGTGGCTGGACGACCCCGCACTGGCCGAGACCGTGCTGCCGGCCCACCGGGCCGCCGTACGCGCCCAGTTGCAGGCCTTCGCCGCATCGGTGGACACCGACTGGCGCAAGGCCTACGAGATCCTCGAGAGCGGGCTGCGCCTGCTCGCCGAGAACGGCGTGAGGGTTCTGCTGTCGGCCGACAGCGGCGTCGGCTCCCAGTTCATCGGCTTCGCCGAGCACCTGGAACTGGAAGCGATGGTGCGGGCCGGGATGCCCGCACTGGCGGCGATCCGGGCGGCCACCCTGCTGCCCGCCCAGCTGCTGGGTCTGGCCGACCGCGGCAGCATCACGCCCGGCAAACGCGCCGACCTGCTCGTCCTCGACGCCGATCCACTTGAGGACATCGCACACACCCGCCGGATCTCCCAAGTGATCATCGGCGGCGTTCCGATCGACCGTCCGGCGCTGCGCGCGCCCTGGGAAGGATGACCATGCCGACGCTCAGCGAAGCGATCGCCTCGAACGACCCGCTGATCGTTCCGTCGATCTACGACGGGATCTCCGCCCGGCTGGTACGCGACGCCGGGTTCCAAGCCGCGTACATCGGCAGCTACGCCACCGGCGCGACCAGGTACGGGATCCCCGACATCGGCTACCTCGGCCTGGAGGACATGGCGGATCAGGTACGTCGTCTCGCGCCGATCGCCGGCGTGCCGCTCATCGTCGACGGTGAAGGCGGGTGGGGCAACCCGCTGCACGTCGCCCGGGCCGTCCAGGTACTGGAGCGGGCCGGTGCCGCCGCGGTGCACATCGAGGACCACGACTTCGGCAAGCACCTCACCATGCAGCCACGGGTGCTCCCGGTCGCCCAGGCCGTCGAGAAGGTCAGGGCTGCGGTCGACGCACGGGCCTCGGAGGACTTCGCCATCATCGCCCGAACCGATGCGGCCGGAGTCGAAGGCCCGGCGGCGGCGGTCGACCGGGTCCTTGCCTACCAGGAGGCCGGAGCCGACGGTCTGTTCATCGCGACCCCCCAGGTACTGGACGACACCTCCTACGAGCGGCTGAAGAAGGAGGCCCGGGTACCCGTCTACGCCATCGACGTGCCCGGGCAGTCGGCAGCCGATCACGCCAGGCAGGGCGCGGACGTCGTCATCTACTTCGCCCTCGGGCACGTGGCCGCCAAGGCGGGCATGGAAGCCGCGTACCAGGTCCTCGCCAAGAACGCCTCCACGGTCTCCTTGGAGGGTGAACTCGGCTCGCTGTGGGACTACGACGACTTCCTCGGCATCGCCGGTGCACGCGAGGCCGCAAGGCGCCACGGGTTGATCGAGTAGCCTTGTCATTTGTGTCTTCCCCCACCAGACGGCGGATCGGCCGACCGGAGAATCCCGAGCTGCGGGACAACGTCCTGCGCGCCGCGATCGAGGCTTACGCCGAGAAGGGCTGGAGCGGCTTCAACTTCGACGTCGTGGCCACACGCGCCGGAGTCGGCCGCCCAGCCCTCTACCGGCGCTGGGCCGACCGCACGGCGCTGCTCGTCGATGCATTCAAGGAGCTCACTCCCGGACTGGTCGACGAGGACCTTGGCTCACTGCGGCAGGAGCTCATACGACTGGGAGGGGACTACGCGAACATGATGCGCGGCTCCCGCGGTCTGGCCGGCACCAGGCTCATGTCCGACGCACACTTCCACCCCGACCTCTTCGCCCGGGTCAGCGCGGAGGTCAGCGAGCGGCGCGAAGACCTGGTCCATCGCTCCGTCGAACGAGCACGGGCCCGGGGCGAGATTGCGGATGACTGCGCCCGGGACATCTCGCTGCTGCTGTTCGGCGCCCTGTGGGAGCGGAGCGTGCTGGCGGCGACCGGCCGCACGGCACACTCCGACCAGCCCGTGGCACATTTGGTCGATGTCATATTGCGGGGCCTTTCCTCGCAGGAGCCCCACCCCCCGGGCTGAGACGACCGAAGCCCACTGGGTGCTGTCGTCCAGCGCGGTGCCCTTGACGTGAAGACTCAAGGCTGCCTTCGACGCCACACCGACAGCAGGTTGAAGCGCTGTTACATGTCGGGGGTGTCACTACGCCGCCCACTCGGAGTTCATCCTGATGGACGCCGTGCCGCAAACGGGCCACGAACACCCCGGGCGTACCGGTCGATGCCACGGCCGATCTCACGCTAGCCCTCATCCTGGCGGTAACGAGCCGCATCGCCGAAGGCGACCGTCTCGTGAGCTCCGGGGCGGCATGATCCAAGCGGCTCGGGATCATCGGGATGGGCCACATCGGCAGAGCCGTGGCAAGGCGCGGTGCGGCGTTCGACATGGAGATTGTGCACCATTCCCGCCGCTGGGCCCACACTGAGGCTCTCTCCGGGGCGGCCGGGCTCAGCGAATTGCTGCAGACATCGGACGTCGTCTCCCTGCACCGCCCGTTGCCGCCGCAGACCCGACACCTGATCGACGCCGCCGCGCTCGAGTGAATGAATCCGGGCGCGTTCCTCATCACCACAGCCCACGAACCGGTCGTGGACGAAGCCGCGCTGGCACAGGCGTTGTCCACAGGGATGATCGCGGGTGCCGGCCTCGATGTGTACGAGAACGAGCCGACAGCGCATACGACGCTGCACACGCTCGACAACATCGTTCTCGCCCCCAGCTGGGCTCCGCAACGGTGGATCGCCCGTTCATGAAGCAAGCCGCAATGCGCACGTAGACGCCCCTGGAACGGGGAATGTTCCGGTCCTAGGCGTGAACAGATTGCTCCGAGTCGATGCCGCAGTACGGCAGTTGCGGCCGCTGGCCGAGGGACGGTCCTTCGGTACGGCGGCGGTCACCGAACCGGGGGCGGGCAGCAACGTCGGCGGAATGCGCACCACAAGCCACCGCGACGGCGAGGGGTTCGTCCTCCATGGCAGCAAGGCCTGGATGTCCAACCTCGACGTCGCCGACTTCTTCGCCTCCTTCACGTCCTTCGACCGGTCGCTGCGGCACCGGGGCATCTCGGCTTTCATCATCCCCCGCGACACCCCGGGCCTGCGGCTGGGCCCGTACCACGACAAGCTCGGCTTCCGTCCGCTGACCACCGGGGATGTCGTATTCGACAACCTCCGGCTGGGCCCTGAGACGCTCCTCGGCGAGGAGGGGCAGGGGTTCCGGGCAGCCACGCCGTCGAGCGGGGCCGGCTGGGCGTGGCGAGGCCCCGCGGTCAGGCTGGCGCAGGCCTGCCTGGACGACGCGGTCGGCTACGCCCGTGAGCGGCAGGCCTTCGACCGCACCATCGCGGAGTTGCAGATCGTGCAGGCCAAGGTCTGCGACATGGCGGTGGGCGTTGAGACGGCCCGGCTGCTGGTCGACAGCGCCGCGCGGGCGATGGACGACGGACAGCGGCCCCGGAAGCTCACCAGCATGGCCAAGATGTACGCCAGCGACGTGGCGTTCCGATCAGCCGCGGACACGTTCCAATCCACGGTGCGTACGGAGTGCCCTCGGAGTGCCGGATCGGCCGGCTCTTCCGGGACGCCAAGGTCCTGCAGATCGTCGAGGGCAGCAATGCCCCCACCGCACGCCGATCGGGGAGATGCCGCTCGGAATCCGCCACGAGGCGTAACCGCAGGCATATACCGGCAAGGCTCAGCCGTCGCGCCCCGGAGCGGTAACCGAGCAGCGCCTGGACCACCGCCACGCAGACGAACTCGGAGTCGCTGAACCGTGGCGGCTCCTCGGAGCCTGGTTCCGTTGGGAGGCGAGAGCGGGCTCTGTCAGGGAGCGTGAGCGATCCGGGCGGTGATCCGGCCGATGCGCCGGGCTGACTCCTCGGACGAGGACGCCGGTTGGACGATGTGACTGACAGTGAGCCGCACCACCGTCTCCACGGCGAGGCTGCGCGACTCGGTGTCCACGTCGGGCCAGGCGTCCGCAGCGTATGCGTCCAGCATCGCGACAGCGGTGTCGAAGACCGGTTCGGGCCGGGTCGTCAGGTACGCGAGCAGTTCGTCATCGCCCCCGCGCGCGGCGGTGAGGATGGCCTTGATCAGTGCGTTGTCGGCGGCCTGCCGGAGAGCGAAGCCGACCCCCGCGGCGGCCGCTGTCTCCAGGTCGTCGCGGTGGGCGTCGAGCTCCTGCTGGATACCGAGCAGAAATCGTTCCGCCTCACGCAGGAGGAGGGCCTGCCCGATTGCCTCCTTCGAACCGAACTCGTTGTAGAGGGTCTGCCGGCTGATGCCGGCCACGCGTGCGATCGCGGCGAGCCGCAGCTTGCTCCAGCCCTCGGCGGCGACGAGTTCGTAGGCCGCGTCCAGAACTTGTTCACGGAGCAAGGATCGAACGTTCTCGCGAAATCGTGTCATCGTGCCCCCCACTTTAGCGAGCGAATTCCGCTCAACTCATTGACACTTTACCGAACAACTGTCTAAATGCTGGACGTTCGAGTACGAGCGTGTAAACGCGAGGCCGAGGAGGCAACATGGCAGCAACAGCCGACATCGAGGGGGCACCGGTCACCTGGCGGGACCCCAAGCGTTATCTGTGGCTGATCGGTCTGGTGGTCCCCCTGTTCCCGTTCTTGGGGTGGGGACTAGCCGAGGCCACCGGGCTGGGCGCCTTCTGGTGGACCGCGGTGATCGTGCTGTACGTGATCTTCCCGGTCGTGGACCAGCTGATCGGCAAGGATTCGGTCAACCCGCCCGCCGATGCGCTGGCCTGGCTGGAGAAGGACCGCTACTACCGCTGGTGCACCTTCCTCTACCTGCCCCTGCAGTACGCCGGACTGGTAGTCGGATGCTGGCTGCTGACCAGCGGCGGACTGTCATGGCCGGACAGGCTGGGACTGACCATCTCGCTCGGCACAGTGGCGGGCATCGGTATCAACACCGCGCACGAGCCCGGCCACCAGAAGGAGGCGGGCGAGCGATGGCTCCCCAAGAACGCCTTGGCCCAGACCTGTTACGGACACTTCTTCATCGAGCCCAACCGCGGCCATCATGTG
>NZ_JAGXJM010000219.1:0-312 GCF_019091445.1 Streptomyces sp. GbtcB7 | reverse complement strand
TGATCTCCACCATGTTCGACTCCGCGGGCACCCTCTGGTACGTCCCCGAGGAGTCCATGGCGAAGATCCTCAAGCTCGCCCCGAGCGTCGGCATCTCCGTCTACGACCGCCAGATGCCCGTGTCGGTGCAGCGCATGCTCGCGCTCGCCGTGTCGCTGGGCGCCGACGAGAAGTCCGCCAAGATCGCCGAGGCCAAGAAGAAGCTCGAGACGGCCGCCGAGCGGCTGCGCACCGCGGCCAAGGCCCGCCCCGAGATCAAGGTGCTCGCCGGTTCCGCGTGCCAGGACATCTTCTACGTCTCCGGCTCGATCC
>NZ_JAGXJM010000218.1:0-312 GCF_019091445.1 Streptomyces sp. GbtcB7 | reverse complement strand
CCCCCTTTCCGGAAGCACAGCGCCGACACCCGAGGCATCGTCTCGGATGATCAGGTCGCCTAGATCGGTGCAATTAGCTACCTCATCCAGCTCGCTAGCCCAAATCTGCCCGGATTCCACAGCCTCATCACATGCGAACGTCTCAGCGGCGGCTGGCGTTGGCAGAAGAAAGAACGAGGCTGCGATCGCGGTGACGCCTAGTTGTACACCAAGTCTTGATGACTTCATGTTCCCCCCCAGGGAGCCGTCCTAATGGCGGCCGTCGTCTGGGACTCTAGGGGGGCTCATGGTTCCCTGTCGGCACTCAGTTGG
>NZ_JAGXJM010000217.1:0-314 GCF_019091445.1 Streptomyces sp. GbtcB7 | reverse complement strand
CGAACTCGGCAAAAAAGGGCGGCAAACCGGGTTCAGACCGTGTTAAGGCCGAGTTCCGAGGGGGTTACCGGTGGTTGGCCAGCTGTCTTCGAAGCCCCTCGTGCGATCTTCCGCGGCACCTCACAGGAGTTCTCCGCCTTGGGGGAATAGGTTGGTCGGTAAAGGGCCCGAGGGACGGCCCGAGGCGCGGCCGGGCGCGGTGACACGTGGTGGGGGCGGACAAGACCAAGCCCAAAGGTTCGAATGTTCCTGTGCCGACGCGTGCGTTGCGCGCCGAAATGGGGTGGCGTTCGGGGCCCGGGGTCCCCGACGCG
>NZ_JAGXJM010000216.1:0-315 GCF_019091445.1 Streptomyces sp. GbtcB7 | reverse complement strand
CCTGGCTCGGCAGATCCTGGTCTATCCCATGCTCGACGACCGCAACCAGAGCCCCGACCCGACCCGCGAACACTTCCTGACCTGGACCTACGACGTCAACTACACCGCCTGGAAGGCGGTGGTCGGCGACACGTTCGACACCGCGGATGTCCCCCCGATCGCCGCACCGGCCCGCCTGAGCGCCTTCACCGGGCTGGCTCCTGCCTACATCGACACCGGTGACCTCGACATCTTCCGCGACGAGGACATCGCCTCCGCCGCGCGCCTGGCCGCCGCGGGCGTCCCCGTTGAACTGCACGTCCATCCCGGGGTCCC
>NZ_JAGXJM010000215.1:0-315 GCF_019091445.1 Streptomyces sp. GbtcB7 | reverse complement strand
CCCAGCGGCGGGGAAGGACGACGAAGCCCTTCGCGTCCGGCGGCCGACGCACCGTTTGGATCGTGATGTCGAGGTAGGTCCTGGCCCAGGTCACGAGCATTCCGGCGTAGGCGGAGTCGGCCCAGACGACGGCAATCTCGGGGTGCGTGAGCGCGAGACGGAGCGGTCCGCCGTTGTCTACCCCGCGTGGAGCGGGTCGGAGGGATCCGGCACTGCGTCGTTCGTGCGGCCGGCGCTAAGGGTTCGTCGCGGGCTCGGCGGCGCTGCGGGGTGGGCTCCGAGGACTCCGCGAGCTCGCAACTCGCCGAGGTCTGG
>NZ_JAGXJM010000214.1:0-318 GCF_019091445.1 Streptomyces sp. GbtcB7 | reverse complement strand
CGGGCGATGCCCATGCCCAGCCCCGTGCCCGATGCTGAGCCCTCCTGCGCGTTCTGCGCCCGGAAGTACGGGGTGAACACGCGCTCGACGTCCTCGGCTGTCATGCCGATGCCCTCGTCGGCGATCGAGACGGCGACCCAGCCGTCGTCGTCGAGCGCCGCCGCGACGCGCAGGGTGCCGCGGTCGCTGTACTTGATCGCGTTGCACATGATGTTGTCGACGACCTGGCGCAGCCGGAACTCGTCGCCCTCGCCGAGGAGGGGACCCGCGACGCCGGATTCGATGGCGAGGGCCGAGGCGGATGCCGCGGGCTCGAAC
>NZ_JAGXJM010000213.1:0-318 GCF_019091445.1 Streptomyces sp. GbtcB7 | reverse complement strand
ATCGTCGAGACCGGGACGACCCTGCCGGCCGAGATGTGGGCGGAGTTCGAACAGGTTGCGATCTCACGGTACGAGCGCGACACTCCCAACAGGGTGCGAGGCGAGTTGGAGATCCTCGCCCACCGGATGCACCCGCGCTCGTTCGCGGAACGCCACGAGGAAGCCGCCGCGACGCGGTGCGTGCGGATCGTGCCGGGCCGAGACGGGATGAGCGACGTGGTCGCAACCGTGTCGACGGTGATCGCCGAGGGCATCCACGACCGGCTCACCCAGCAGGCACGAGCGATCATCGACACCCGCGACGAACGTTCCGCTGCG
>NZ_JAGXJM010000212.1:0-319 GCF_019091445.1 Streptomyces sp. GbtcB7 | reverse complement strand
CGAGTCGTGGCCGGTGGGTGTCATCGCGCAGACCACCAGGGCCAGCAGCGAGGAGATCCGGTAACGCACCCCGCAAGCCCCTCGTGGGTCGGTGACCGACTCGAACTCCGCGATCAGGCCGCGGACTTGCTCCTTGGCGGCACCCTCGCCGAGGGCTTGAAGGCAGGGCGCATGAGACACGGGGACAGCGACAGGGGATGATGGAGGAACGAACATGGCACCCTCGTGGATCTTGCAGCGTAGAGAACTCCATAATCCACAGGTGCCGTGTTCACCCGTTTCCGGGGCCCGTTGCCGCGATCAACCACTCCAAGCCGGG
>NZ_JAGXJM010000211.1:0-321 GCF_019091445.1 Streptomyces sp. GbtcB7 | reverse complement strand
GGGACGGGTATGTGCGGGGACTCGAGAGCATCGGCCTCTTGGCAGTGCCGGCGCTGATCCTCCTGGTCGTCGGAGCGATCTGGGAGGCGTACTCCCTGCTGTACCTGGTCCATCCGCTCAGCCAGTGGCTGCTCGGTGGTGCTGCCTGATGGCGACCTGGCGGCAGCGCATCGCCGAACGGCGGGTCCGCGCGGGGGACGGCCGTCCCCTCGATCCCTACCGGTGGTGGCAGGCGCTCGGCAGGTCGACGTTCGCCATCACGCTCCCCGGTGCGAACGGATCCACGTCCGTCTTCACGGTCGACGTTCGCCAGTGGGGGGA
>NZ_JAGXJM010000210.1:0-324 GCF_019091445.1 Streptomyces sp. GbtcB7 | reverse complement strand
CCTCGGGTGTCTCTTTTAGCTTCAGCTTTCCGAGACGAGCAAAATTGGTGAGAATCACGTCGTCGGTGGAGGCTCTTGCGGACATGTGTGTAGGGAAGGACCTTTATAGACAGGAGCTCACAGAATGATTGACCAACCCAGCGCGCTGGGCAACGAAGAGAACGTCGATGTTCTCCTTCACCTCGCATCTCCACCCACACCCCTCTCTGACGACGTTGACGATGCGACCCCCCGGCTGATGGTGCGCTCAGCCACCCGCCCGCCGAAGGCTGACACACGTCGTTCTGTGCCGAGACTTGCCGCGTTGGGGGCGGTTGCCGCGAT
>NZ_JAGXJM010000021.1:0-212155 GCF_019091445.1 Streptomyces sp. GbtcB7 | reverse complement strand
GGCGGCACCCCCAGGACCGACCCGGGCCCCACCGGCGAGGCCGGGCGGAGCGAGGGGGCCGACCTCGCCGCCCGCCCCACTCCCGTGCCGGGCGGCGTCGGACCGATGACGATCGCCCTGCTGATGGAGAACACGCTGCGGGCCGCCGCCTGGGCGAAGCACTCCGCATGAGCGGTACGGCCCCCTCCCTCTCCCTCCCCGCGACGTCGTTGCCGAACTCTGCCGACACGTCGAGGAGTTGGCTGCCCGCAGGAGCGACGAGGGGCGGCTCGACCCCGGCCTGGGCACCGGCACCGGCACCGGCTTCGGCCGCGTGGACCGCGCCCCCACGACGGCCTCCGGGAACCTGATCAAGATTGGCCGCCGCGACATCGAGAAGACCGGGCCGTCGGCCCGTACCCATGGTCATGGGGTCGCCCCGCCCCTGACATGGCCGACATTCGAAGAACAGGCAGCCTCATGAACGCATCCGCTTCCATCGGCGTCACCGGCCTCGGAGTGATGGGCCGCAACCTGGCCCGTAACTTCGCCCGGAACGGTTACACCGTCGCCGTCCACAACCGCTCCGCCGGCCGCACCCGCGCGCTGGTGGACGAGTTCGGCCACGAGGGCTCCTTCGTCCCGGCCGAGACGGCCGAGGAGTTCGTGGCCGCGCTCGCCCGCCCCCGCCGCCTCATGATCATGGTGCAGGCGGGCGCCGCCACCGACGCCGTCATCGAAGAGTTCGCCCCGCTCCTCGAGAACGGCGACATGATCATCGACGGCGGCAACGCCCACTTCGCCGACACCCGCCGCCGCGAGGCCGCGCTGCGCGAACGCGGCCTGCACTTCGTCGGCGCGGGCATCTCCGGGGGTGAGGAGGGCGCTCTCAACGGGCCGAGCATCATGCCCGGCGGCTCGGCGGAGTCGTACGCCGTCCTCGGCCCGATGTTCGAGAGCATCAGCGCCAAGGTCGACGGCGAACCCTGCGCCACCCACATCGGCACCGACGGCGCCGGACACTTCGTCAAGATGGTCCACAACGGCATCGAATACGCCGACATGCAGCTCATCGCCGAGGCCTACGACCTGCTGCGCCAGGTCGCCGGGTACAGCCCCGCCGAGATCGCCGACGTCTTCCGCACCTGGAACGAGGGCCGCCTCGGCTCCTATCTGGTCGAGATCACCGCCGAGGTCCTCGCCCACACCGACCCGCACACCGGTGGCGCGTTCGTCGACATCGTCGATGACGCCGCCGGGCAGAAGGGCACCGGCCGCTGGACCGTGCAGACCGCCCTCGACCTGGCCTCCCCGGTCACCGCCATCGCCCAGGCCACCTTCGCCCGCGCCGCCTCCGGCCAGAGCGACCTGCGCGCCGCCTACCGAGGGCTGCCCGGCGGCACGACTCCCCCACTCAGCCGCACCGAGGCCGCACGCTTCACCGCCCAGGTCGAACACGCCCTGTACGCCTCGAAGGTCATCGCCTACGACCAGGGCTGGAAGATGATCCTGGACGCCGCCGCCGAGTACGGCTGGAAGATCGACCTCGGCTCGGTCGCGCGCATCTGGCGCGGCGGCTGCATCATCCGCGCCTCCTTCCTCGACCGCATCCGCGCCGCCTACGCCACCGACCCCGACCTCGTCAGCCTGCTCGCCGAGGACGGTTTCGCCCAGGAGATCAGCGACGCCCAGGTGCCCTGGCGGGAGATCGTCGCCTCCGCCGCCCGGCGTGGCATCCCCGTCCCCGCGTTCTCCGCCGCGCTCGCGCACTACGACACCCTGCGCGCCGACCGCCTGCCCGCCGCCCTCCTCCAGGGGCAGCGCGACTACTTCGGCGCCCACACCTACCGGCGCACCGACCGTGAGGGCTCCTTCCACACCCACTGGTCGCTGCCGGACCGCCCCGAAACCACCGCCTGACAGGGACTCGGGCCGCGCGGGTCACTTCCGTGGGGTGGGCGGCCCACCCATCGGGTTCCTGCCGCGCGCCTGGGTGTGTTCGGGGGTGTGGCAGGGCCCCCACGCGGCTGCCGACCAGGTCACGGCACCGCCACACTGGATCGCATGGCACGTGAGCAGCACAGCGGCAGCACAGGTGGCAAGGGCGGCACGGGACTGGGGCACTTCCTGCGCGCCCGCCGCGCCCGGGTGACGCCCGCCGACGTCGGTCTACCGGAGGGCCCCGGGCTGCGCCGCACGCCCGGACTGCGCCGCGAGGAGCTGGCCACGCTGGCGGGGGTCAGCATCGACTACTACACGCGTCTGGAGCGGGGCAAGGAGACCAATCCGAGCCCGTCCGTCGTCGACGCCCTCGCCGCCGCCCTCCGGCTGGACGGGACCGAGCGCGAGCATCTGCGCGACCTCGCCGCGCGCGCCGCGCGCACCGTCCCGGAGCTGTCACCGGCGCCCGGCGGCTCCGGGCATCCCAGCGGCTCGGTGGATCCCGGTGTCGAGCTGCTGCTAAAGAGCATGCGGCCCCATCCCGCGCACGTGGTCAGCCGCACCATGGACATGATCGCCGCCAATCCGGGCGGCCTGCGCCTGATGGCCGGGCTGGAGGACTGGCCCGAGAAGCAGCGCAACATCGTGCGCTACGTCTTCCTCCACCCCGCCGCCCGCGCGCTCTTCGACGACTGGGAGAACCAGATCCGCGGCTGCGTCGCCCGGCTGCGCACCCTCGCCGGCACCGACCCCGACGCCCCGGACCTCGCCGACCTCGTCGACGAACTCCTGCTCAAGAGCCCGGAGTTCGCGCGCCTGTGGGAGGCGTACGACGTGAAGGGCCATTCCTCGGGCCGCAAGACCTTCCACCACCCCCGGGTCGGCGACGTCACCTTCGGCTACCAGTCCATGACGCTGGAGGGCACCGACGGCCACCGCCTGGTCGCGTACCACGCCCCGCCCGGCACCCCGGAATACGACGCGATGTTCCTGCTCGACGCGGCCGGGAAGGCCAGAGAGCAGTCCGCGCGCCGGGCGGGGGCGGGTCGGCCCGCGGCCGGCTAGCGGCCCTCTTCTCAGGTGCCCCTCGGGTGACCTCGGCACGTGCGGCAGCACCCCGTACGAGGGCTCGGGGGCGCGCCTCGTACGGGGTGGTCTCGGGCGGACGGTGCCGCGGCGGATCAGGCCAGGGTCGCGGTGTCGATCACGAAGCGGTAGCGCACGTCCGAGGCCAGGACACGCTCGTACGCCTCGTTGATCTTCTCGGCCGGGATGATCTCGACCTCGGCTCCGATGCCGTGCTCGGCGCAGAAGTCGAGCATCTCCTGCGTCTCGCGGATGCCGCCGATCAGCGATCCCGCGTACACGCGGCCCTGCATGATCAGCGAGAACACGTTCAGCGACAGCGGCTCCGCGGGAGCGCCGACGTTGACCATCGTGCCGCCCACGGCGAGCAGGCCGAGGAAGGTGTCGAGGTCGAGCTTGGCGCTGACCGTGTTGAGGATGACGTCGAAGGTGCCGGCGAGCTGCTCGAAGGTGGCCGGGTCGCTGGTGGCGTAGTAGTGGTCGGCGCCCAGCCGTAGGCCGTCGTCCATCTTCTTCAGCGACTGCGACAGGACGGTGACCTCGGCGCCCATCGCGTGTGCGATCTTGACGGCCATGTGACCGAGTCCGCCGAGACCGATGACGGCGACCTTCTTGCCGGGGCCCGCGCCCCAGCGGCGCAGCGGGGAGTACGTGGTGATGCCCGCGCACAGCAGCGGGGCGGCCTCGTCGAGGCCGAGGCCCTCGGGGATGGTGACGACGAAGTCGTCGTTGACCACGACGTGGGTGGAATAGCCGCCCTGGGTCAGGGTGCCGTCGGCGTCGATCGAGCCGTAGGTGAGGGTGTTGCCCTTGAGGCAGTACTGCTCCTCGCCCCGCAGACAGGGCACGCACTCACGGCAGGAGTTGACCATGCAGCCGACGCCGACCCGGTCGCCCACGGCGTGCCGGGTGACCTCGGAACCGACCTGGGTGACGATGCCGGCGATCTCGTGGCCGGGGACCAGGGGGTAGGTCGCCGGGCCCCACTCGCTGCGGACGTTGTGGATGTCGGAGTGGCAGATGCCGCAGTACTTGATGTCGATGAGGACGTCGTGCGGGCCGACGTCACGGCGCTCGACGGTGGTCGGCGCGAGCGGTTCGGTCGCCGAAGTGGCGGCGTATGCGGGGACGGTAAGCACCGGTTCTCCAGTGGGGGGTGAAGTTGATGGGGTGGTCGGCAGCCGGGTGGGCGCCGAAGTCTGACCAGGCGTGCGCTCCGCCGCGTGGCACCAGTCGCATCGGATCGAGGGCCGGCGCGACGTTGACGACCAGCGCGTCGGGGGTGATCACGAAGAAGCCGGGGACGGCCGCCGCCGGCGTCGGCGCGGGACTCGGGAGGGCTTGCCCCGGGGGATCGCCGACAGGCCGCCGGGCCGGAGTGACGGGGACGGGCATGGGATGCTCCCGGGACATGGGATCTTCAACGAGCATCCAGCCTGCTCGCCCGGCCCGCATCCCGGCAGACCGTGATGTTCAGGGGAGCGGTGTTCAGGGGCGTGGCAGGGCCCCCACGGGGCTGTCGCGCAGGTCACGGGGGCGCCGGAGTGGGGCGCACCACCAGTGGGCTGTACCGCGGGAGCAGCGGTGCGGGGCCCCCGGCGCGTCCGGGAGCCCGAGGCCTCCTCGGACGGGCGGTTCGGTCGGCGCCGTGTTCAGGGCTGGACGAGTACCTTCAGTGCCTCCCGGGCGGCCATCGCGCGATAGCCGTCGGGTACCTCGTCGACGCTGACCGTGCGATCGAAGACGCGCCCGGGTTCGATCTTCCCCTCGAGGACGTCGGGGAGGAGTTCCTCGATGTAGGCGCGGGCCGGAGCCACACCGCCGGTGAGGGTGATGTTGTTCATGAACACTTCGAAGCCCAGTGGCGCCTGGTCGTACTGCGGGGCGCCCACCCTGCTGACCGTGCCGCCCGCGCGCACCACGCCCAGCGCCATCTCAAGGGCGGGCAGCGTACCGACGCACTCCAGCACCGTGTGCGTACCGTCGCCGCCGGTCAGCTCGCGCACGCGCGCGACGCCTTCCTCACCGCGTTCGGCGACGATGTCGGTGGCACCGAAGTCGCGGCCGAGATCGGTGCGGTCCTTGTGCCGCCCCATCAGGATGATCCGCTCGGCGCCGAGCCGCTTCGCGGACAGCACCGCCGACAGCCCGACCGCTCCGTCACCGACCACGGCCACGGTCGTCCGCGGGGTGACGCCCGCCGTCACCGCGCAGTGGTGGCCGGTGCAGAACACGTCCGACAGGGTCAGCAGCGACGGCAGCAGGGCGGAGTCCTCGCCGACGGGCAGCTTCACCAGCGTGCCCTGGGCCTGCGGTACCCGCACCGCCTCTCCCTGGCCGCCGTCCACCCCGTCCGTGGCCCAGAAGCCCCCGTGCCGGCACGAGGTGTGCAGGCCCTCGAGACAGAAGTCGCAGGTGTTGTCCGAATAGACGAAGGGGGCCACCACCAGGTCTCCGGTCCTCAGTCCGGACACCTCCGCGCCGATGTCCTCGACGACACCCAGGAACTCGTGGCCGATGCGGTCGCCCTGCTCGGAGGGCGGGCGCGACCCGTACGGCCACAGGTCGCTGCCGCAGATGCACGACCGCAGCACGCGTACGACCGCGTCCGTGGGCCGCTGGATCTTCGGGTCGGGAACCTCCTCCACACGCACGTCACCGGCACCGTAAATCAGAGTTGCTCGCATGAGTCTTTCCGATCGAGTCGTCCTGTACTTGCTCGCAGAGCGTCCAGAGCGGCGGCAGCGCCGTGTCCAGCTCGGAACAACCGGGAATTCAGGCGACTGTCCCCTTCGGCCGAAGGGACATTCCGGCCGTTCGAAAAGGGCCGTTCAAAAAGTATGGGTCCCGATATCGGGGCGCGCACTCTCACGCCTGCCTGCGATGACGACTCCGGGGCGCCCTCTCAGACCTTCCAGGAGCGCAGTTGGTCGGCGACTGCGGGGACGCCGACGCGGGTGTCGCGGATCTTGCGGACGAGGTCGGACAGCGCTCCGTAGGGCGGGTCGATTCCTTCGCCCGACTGGTCCATGTACTGGGCGGCGACGAACGCCGCGAACAGGCTGTTGCGGTGCGGCAGCGGCTCCAGGCGCACGATGGTGTGCATCAGCGCTGCGGCGCGCCAGGCCGCGTCCGGGTCGGCCGCGGCGAGCGTGGGCAGCTTGGTCTTGTGCCGGGCGACGGCCGCGACGAGCGCGGAGTAGTCCGACACGGACATGTCCTCGCGGGCGAGGGCGGCCTCCTGGACGTCGAGCAGCCAGGCGACATCGATGGTCAGGTGCATCAGGCGGCCGCGGATCCGTCCCGGCGCTCGGCGGGCGGCACCTCGTCGGGGAACGCGTCGTCGAACTCGCCGCGCAGCCGGTCGGCCCAGGCCGTGGCGCCTGCGACGAACTGCCTGCGCTGCATCTCCCGGACACCGAGGTCGTGCAGATACTGCTTGAGGCTCTTGCCGTCGGCCGCGGCGGCCGCACGCACTCCCTCGAGCTCCTCTTCCGTGAAGGTCACGTTCAGTGATGGCATACAGGGATGGTACCTGGTTGGTACCAGGGGTGCGAGGCCTCAGGGTCGACCGAACGAATGGCCATGGGGCGAATCGACAGGTCCCCGACGCCGCCGATCTAAGCTCGGCGCATGGCCAAGTACTTCGACGTGCACCCCGAGAACCCCCAGCAGCGCACTCTCAGCCAGGTGGCGGACATCATCCGCGGCGGAGGGCTCGTCGCCTATCCGACCGACTCCTGCTTCGCCCTCGGGGCTCAGCTGGGCAACCGGGACGGACTCGACCGGATCCGTTCGATCCGCCGGCTGGACGACCGGCACCACTTCACCCTGATGTGCCAGGACTTCGCGCAGCTGGCCCACTTCGTACGCCTGGACAACGCGGTGTTCCGTGCGATCAAGGCCTCGACTCCGGGTAGTTACACCTTCATCCTCCCGGCGACGAAGGAGGCACCTCGCAGGCTGCTGCACCCGAAGAAGAAGACGGTCGGTGTCCGGATTCCCGACCATGTCGTCGCCCGGGCGCTCCTCGCCGAGCTCGGCGAGCCCCTGCTGTCGAGCACCCTGCTCCTCCCCGATCAGGAGAAGCCGCTGACCCAGGGCTGGGAGATCAAGGAGGAACTCGACCACGTGGTGGACGCGGTCCTCGACTCCGGCGACTGCGGCGTCGAGCCGACGACCGTCATCGACTTCTCGCAGGGCGAGCCCGAGATCGTACGACGAGGAGCGGGCGATCCCTCCCGGTTCGAGTGAGCGGGGCGACGGAGCCGGTCAGAGCGCGGGGCCGCTGACTTTCCAGATCCGGGTGGCGACCTGGAGGTTGAAGCGGCTGTCCACCTCGTCGAGCCGACGGCCGCTGACCTCTCTGATGCGCTGCAGACGGTAGCGGAGCGTGCTGCGGTGCACGGCGAGGGCCTGCGCCGTCTCGTCGTAGTTGCCGCCGTGGTCGAAGTACCGGGTGAGGGTGTGCACCAGGTCGGTGCCGTGGGCGTCGTCGTAGTCGAGGAGCGCGCCGAGCCATTCGCGGACGAAGTCGGTGACGTCTCCCGCGTCCTTGTCCCGGGCCAGGATGCGGTAGAGGCCGAGTTCCTCGCAGGTCGTGGTGCCGTCCGCGGGGTGGGACTGGCGGCGTACGGCGAGCGCGCGGACGGCCTGGTCGAAGGAGCGCGGGATGTCCGCCACCGCCTCGCACAGGCTGCCGATGCCCACCGCGCCGTGCGGGGAGCCCACTTCGTCGGCGAGGGCCTGGTACAGACCCGAGTCGCGCGGCTCGCCCCGGACCACGAGCACCGCCATGTCGCCTCGTCGGGCCAGCAGCGACCGCAGGCCCCGTCCCTGCGCGGCACGTCCCACCGCTCCCAGGAAGCGGTCGTCGGCGGCCGTTCCCCGCCACTGTGCGACCGTGACGTGGTGCGGTCCGTGCAGGTCGTGGCCGACGGCCTCGGCCCTGGCGTACGCGCCGCCGGCGTCGGCGCCGGTGAGCAGATCGTCCACAAGTTCCCGGCGCAGGCGCAGTTCGGCCTCCGCCAGACTGCGGCGGTGGGCCAGTTCCAGGGACAGCGCCGTGCACGCGTGTTCAAGAGCGAACTTTTCGGCCTCGCCCGCCGTGCCGTCGGGGTCGATCAGCTCGATGCTGCCGAGAGGCTCCCCGTGGTGGCGGGCCAGTCCGATGAGGCGTCCCTCGTGGCGGATCGGACCGAGCTCGCGCATCGCGTCGTGCATGAGTTGCTCGCGCTGGAGCGGACCGGGCTTGGTGTCGGGCTCGGGCGGGACCGGCCCCGCGCGGGCGAGGAGGTTTCCGAAGCGGTCCTCGACACGGGTGGCGAGGCCGGTCAACTCGTACACGGCAGCGGCGATGCCGTGCTCCCCCTCGTCGGTGAGGGAGGTCCGGGCGAGGACGTCGTGCACGGTGCGCTGCTCCTCCAGTTCCGCCACCAGCGCGGTGAGTCGTTCGTTGACCGCGTCCCGCTCCTCGATCGCCCGGAACAGCTGTCGGGCGTACTCGCGGTCGCGGCGGCGGGCTTCGGCGTTGTAGAGCGCGGCGCCGGTCGGCTGGGCAAGGGCGTAGACGAGGAAGCGGTCCTCGTCGGGAGGCGGTTTCCCGGCGCTGACCAGCAGGTAGCCGAGCAGCCCGCCGGAGCTGCGCAGGCCCACGGCCCAGCCCCAGCCGCCCTCGCGGAAGTGGACGGCGCCGTCCTCCCCTTCCAGCGCGGTCAGCTGTTCGACCGGGTCGGTCAGATCGCGCGGTGCCCGGCCGCCGAGGGCCCGCGTGCTGGGCGTGGCCTCGAGCTCGAAGCGGCCGTCCCTGAGCATGTAGCAGCCCTCGGGCCAGCAGTCGAGGAGGCGTGGCACCTCGTCCATGGCCAACTGGAGGATCTCGTCCACCGGGCGGCCGTCGAGCATGGTCACGGCCAGGACGAACACGTCGTACAGGCTCGCCGACTGCTTGCGCCCCCAGCCGGTCAGTGCGGTGGTCGGCGCCCGGCTGCCGAGGCCGCGTGGTGCGATGCTCCGGTGCGCCGCACTGGTCGCGTCGTCGGCCGTGCCAGACATGCCGTAATACTAGCTTTCGCCCCGTTTAGTCGCTTCTTGCGCCGGGCACCCCTGGGGGTGGCGCATGCCGCGTGGCCTCCTGCACTCCCAGGGGCAGAGGAGGGGCCGAATTTCGCCCCGACGGGAGCAGGCGTCGCCCTTCGTCCCGTAACACCCTGGCAAGGACGGAACCCACGACCCGTGTCCGCCCGCTGACGCCCGCGGACACGCGACCTCACCTGAAGACAACCGCCGCCACCGGAGACGCGCGGACGCCGGGGGTGGCAGGCGAAGGAGTTCCTCATGGGCAAGGCAGTCGGAATCGACCTGGGCACCACCAACTCGGTGATCGCCGTGTGGGAGGGCGGTGAAGCGACCGTCATACCCAATGCCGAGGGCTCGCGCACCACGCCCTCCATCGTCGCCTTCACCGACAGCGGCGAACGGCTGGTGGGTCAGCTCGCCAGGCGCCAGGCGATCCTCAATCCCAAGGGCACCATCTACTCGGCCAAGCGGTTCATCGGCCGGCACTTCGACGAGATATCCGACGAGGCCAAGGCGGTGGCGTACGACGTCGTCGAGGGCGAGGGCGGAGTCGCGCGCTTCAAGGTGCGCGACAAGCTGTACGCGCCGGAGGAGATCAGCGCGCTGGTGCTGCGCAAGCTCGCCGACGACGCCGGCAAGCAGCTGGGCGAGAAGGTCACCGAGGCCGTCATCACCGTGCCCGCGTACTTCAACGACGCCCAGCGCCAGGCGACCAAGGACGCGGGGCGCATCGCGGGGCTCGAAGTGCTGCGGATCATCAACGAGCCGACGGCGGCGGCACTGGCGTACGGCATGGAGAAGAAGCAGCACGAGACGGTGCTCGTCTTCGACCTCGGTGGCGGCACCTTCGACGTGAGCATCCTGGACGTCGGTGACGGGGTCGTGGAAGTGCGCTCGACGGCGGGCGACAGCCACCTCGGCGGCGACGACTTCGACCGTCGCCTCGTCGACCTGCTCGCGGACGGCTTCCAGAAGGAGAACGGGATCGACCTGCGCAAGGACCCGCAGGCGCTGCAACGGCTGTTCGAAGCCGCGGAGAAGGCCAAGACGGAGCTGAGCTCGGTCACGCAGACGCAGGTCAGCCTGCCGTTCATCACCGCGGACGCCGCCGGCCCCAAGCACCTGACCGAGACGATCATGCGCTCCACGTTCGAGAAGATCACCACCGACCTGGTCGAGCGGACCATGGAACCGGTCAAGCAGGCGATGGCCGACGCGAAGACCAGCGCGAACGACATCGACGAGGTCATCCTCGTGGGCGGCTCGACCCGCATCCCGGCCGTGCAGAGCCTGGTCCGCCGGCTCACCGGTGGCAAGGACCCGAACATGAGCGTCAACCCCGACGAGGTCGTGGCGCTGGGCGCCGCGATCCAGGCGGGCGTGCTCAAGGGCGAGGTCAAGGACGTCCTGCTGCTCGACGTGACCCCGCTGTCGCTGGGCGTGGAGACCCGCGGCGGTGTGATGACGAAGATCATCGACCGGAACACCACGATCCCGGTCCGCCGCTCGGAGACCTTCTCCACCGCGGAGGACAACCAGGAGGCCGTGGACGTCGTCGTCCTGCAGGGCGAGCGCGAGATGGCCGCCGACAACCGGGTACTGGGCCGCTTCCAGCTGAAGGACATCCGCCCGGCACCGCGCGGCGAGCCGCAGGTCGAGGTCGTCTTCGACATCGACGCCAACGGGATCCTGAACGTCACCGCACGGGACAAGGACACCGGCAAGGAACAGACCATCACCATCAGCGAGGGCTCCAACCTCGACCAGCGCGAGGTGGAGCGGATGGTCCAGGAGGCCGAGCAGCACCGCGGCGAGGACCAGGCGCTGCGCGACGCCGTGGACGCCCGCAACGAACTGGACGCCGTGGCCTACCAGGTGGAGCGCCGGCTGAACGAGCTGGGTGAAGCGGTGCCCTCGCACGAGCGGGCCCGGGCGGACATGCTCGTCGCCGATGCCCGTGAGGCGGTCCAACAGGAGGCCTCGCCGGACAAGGCCAGGCCGCTGACCTCCGAGCTGCAGCAGGTGCTGGCGTCGCTCGCCCAGTACCAGGCCGGTGCGGCCGCACAGGCCCAGGCCGGAACCGGAACCGGGACGGGGGACACCGCGAGCGCCTCGGCAACAGCCGGCGACGACGTGATCGACGCGGAATTCGACAAGAGCTGAGGAGCGGTCATGGCCACCGAGCAGGAGCCGATGACGCCCCCGGAACAGCCGGGCGAGACCCCCTCGTCCTCGCAGGTGCCGGAGGCGGACGAACAGACCGCCGCCCTCGACGAGATGCGCGACCGCTGGCGCCGCGCGCTCGCCGACCTGGACAACCTCCGTAAGCGTCACGCGAAGGAACTGGAACGCGTGCGGGCCGAGGAGCGCGCCCGCACCGCCGGGGCCTGGCTGCCCGTCCTCGACAACCTGGAACGGGCGCTGGCCCACTCCGACTCCGACCCCTCCGCCGTGCTGAAGGGCGTCGAAACCGTACGCGACCAGGCGGTCGAGGTGCTGCGCGGCCTCGGGTATCCCCGCTACGAGGAGACCGGGGTGCCCTTCGACCCGACCCGGCACGAGGTCGTCGGAGTCGTCGACACCCCCGACGCCGAGCCGAACACCGTGGCCCAGGTGGTGAGCCCGGGCTACGGGGCCGACGGGAAGCAGTTGCGTCCCGCCTTCGTCGTGGTCAGCAAGCGGCAGGAGTGACGCCCCATGGCACGGGACTACTACGACGTGCTCGGGGTGCCGCGCACCGCGAGCGCGGAGGAGATCCAGCAGGCCTTCCGCAAGCTGGCGCGCAAACACCACCCCGACGTCAACAAGCACCCGGGAGCCGAGGAGCGCTTCAAGGAGATCAACGACGCGTACAGCGTGCTGTCCGACCCCAAGACCAGGCAGCGCTACGACCGCTTCGGTGAGAACTTCCGGCAGGTCCCGGAGGACTACGACGAGCGGGTGGCCGCGGGAGCGGGTGCCCGGGGCGGCTGGAGCGCGGGCGTCGGAGGGGCCGGAGGAGGCGGCGGACGTGGGGTGCGCTTCCGTACTGCGGACGGTGTCGACTTCGACGGCTCCGGCGTCGACTTCGAGGACCTGTTCGGCGGGATCTTCGGACGCGGCGGGGGCGCGGGGGCGGGGGGCGGCTGGGGTCCGGTGCCGGGCGCCGACCAGGAGGCCGAGATCCAGCTCGGCGTCGAAGAGGCCTACCGGGGCGGCAAGCGCGGCATCACCCTGGGCGGCCCCACGGGGCAGCGCACCTACGACGTCAACATCCCGCGCGGGGTGGTGGACGGGCAGCGCATCCGGCTGGCCGGAGAAGGCGGCAGGGGCAGCCCCGACGCCCCGCCGGGCGACCTGTATCTGCGCGTGCGGATCAAGCCCGACGGGCGGTTCCGGCTGGAGGGCCGCGACATCCACGTGGTCCTCCCGGTGACACCGTGGGAGGCGGCACTCGGCGCGACCGTGCCGGTGTCCACCCCCGGCGGCACGGCCAAGGTCACCGTCCCCCCGGGCTCCTCCAGCGGCCGCCGGCTGCGGCTGCGCGGCGAGGGCATGCCCAACCCGCGCGGTGAGGACGGCAACCTGTACGCGGAGGTCCGCATCATGGTGCCGCCCGAGCCGACCGCCCGTGAGCGTGAGCTCTTCGAGGAACTGGCCGCCGCGTCCGCCTTCGACCCGAGGAGGCCCCGATGACCACAGCCCCCCGTCCCGGCGGTGCGCACCGCCGTACCGCCACCCCGGTACCCCGGGCGACCCTGAACATCGTGGTCCGCGCCGCCCCGCTCGGACCGGCCCATCGGCTCGGTCTCGACGCCGTCGCCACCCGTTCCGGTCTCCATCCGGATCTCGTACGCCGGTTCGTCACCCTTGGCCTCGTCGACGCCACCCGGGACGCCACCGGGCGACTGTGGTTCGAGCCGTCCGCTCCC
The DNA here is from genome assembly GCF_019091445.1 of Streptomyces sp. GbtcB7. Classification (NCBI taxonomy): domain Bacteria; kingdom Bacillati; phylum Actinomycetota; class Actinomycetes; order Kitasatosporales; family Streptomycetaceae; genus Streptomyces; species Streptomyces sp. GbtcB7. Next base: position 199,160 of record NZ_JAGXJM010000021.1, on the reverse strand, counting down.
GCCACCCTCGCCCGCATCCAACGACTACGGGCCGCGCTCCCCCTCAACTACGCCTCCCTGGGTCTGGTGCTCGATCTGCTCGACCGGATCAGTGAGTTGGAGGACGCTCTGAGGCGCAGCAACGCCGGCTCCAGGAGTGATGAATCGTGGATATGAACCGGCTCACCCAGAAGTCCCAGGAGGCGCTCCAGGAAGCGCAGACCATCGCCGGCCGGCTGAACCAGACCGAGGTCGACGGCGAGCATCTGCTCCTCGCCCTGCTCGACCAGCCCGACGGCCTGATACCGCGGCTGATCGACCAGTCGGGCGCCGACACCCGGGGCCTGCGCACCGCGCTGAACGAGGAGTTGGCCCGCAGGCCGAAGGTGACGGGCCCCGGTGCCACGCCCGGGCAGGTGTACGTCACCCAACGGCTGGCGAGGGTACTGGACTTGGCCGCGCAGGAGGCCAAGCGGCTCAAGGACGAGTACGTGTCCGTCGAGCACCTGGTGCTGGCACTCGCCGACGAGGGGTCTCGCACGGCCTCCGGCCGGCTGCTCAAGGAGTACGGCGTCACCAAGGACGGGTTCCTGTCCGCGCTCACCCGGATCCGCGGCAACCAGCGCGTCACCTCGGCGACGCCCGAAGCGGCGTACGAGGCACTGGAGAAGTACGGCCGTGATCTGGTCGCCGAGGCACGCAGCGGCAGGATGGACCCGGTGATCGGCCGGGACGCGGAGATCCGCCGGGTCATCCAGATCCTGAGCCGCAAGACGAAGAACAACCCCGTCCTCATCGGTGACCCGGGTGTCGGCAAGACCGCCATCGTGGAGGGGCTCGCCCAGCGCATCGTGCGGGGCGACGTGCCCGACGGGCTGCGCGACCGGACGATCTTCTCGCTCGACATGAGTTCGCTGGTGGCGGGCGCCAAGTACCGCGGCGAGTTCGAGGAACGGCTGCAGGCCGTACTGAGCGAGGTCAAGGCGGGCGAGGGGCGCATCCTGCTCTTCATCGACGAACTGCACACGGTCGTCGGCGCGGGCGGCGGTGCCGAGGGCGCGATGGACGCCGGGAACATGCTCAAGCCCATGCTGGCACGCGGCGAGCTGCACATGATCGGCGCCACCACCCTCGACGAGTACCGCAAGTACGTCGAGTCCGACGCGGCCCTCGAACGCCGCTTCCAGCAGGTGCAGGTGGACGAGCCGAGCGTCGAGGACACCATCTCCATCCTGCGCGGACTGCGCGAGCGACTGGAGGTCTTCCACGGTGTGAAGATCCAGGACACCGCGCTGGTCGCGGCGGCGACCCTCAGCCACCGCTACATCTCCGACCGGTTCCTGCCGGACAAGGCCATCGACCTGGTCGACGAGGCGTGCGCGCGGCTGCGTACCGAGATCGACTCCATGCCCGCCGAACTGGACGAGATCACCCGCCGGGTGACCCGTCTGGAGATCGAGGACGCGGCGCTCGCCAAGGAGACCGACGCCGCCAGCCAGAAGCGACTCGACGAGCTGCGCCGCGAACTGGCCGACCTGCGCGCCGAGGCCGACGCCATGCACGCCCAGTGGGAGGCCGAACGCCAGGCCATCCGCCGGGTGCAGGAGCTGCGCCAGGAACTGGAACAGGTCCGGCAGGAGGCCGAGGAGGCCGAACGCAGCTACGACCTCAACCGGGCCGCCGAACTGCGCTACGGCAAGCTCACCGAACTCGAACGCCGCCTCACGGCGGAGGAGGAGGCGCTCGCCGCCAAGCAGGGCGAGAACCGGCTGCTGCGCGAGGTCGTCACCGAGGACGAGATCGCGGAGATCGTCGCCGCCTGGACCGGCATCCCCGTCACCCGCCTCCAGGAGGGCGAGCGCGAGAAGCTGCTGCGCCTCGACGAGATCCTCACCGAGCGGGTGATCGGCCAGGACGAGGCGGTCAAGCTGGTCACCGACGCGATCATCCGGGCCCGCTCCGGGATCCGGGACCCGCGCCGGCCGATCGGCTCGTTCATCTTCCTCGGCCCCACCGGCGTCGGGAAGACCGAGCTGGCCAAGGCGCTCGCCGCGGCGCTCTTCGACTCGGAGGAGAGCATCGTCCGCCTGGACATGAGCGAGTACCAGGAACGGCACACCGTCAGCAGGCTGGTGGGAGCGCCTCCCGGATACGTCGGCTACGAGGAGGGCGGCCAGCTCACCGAGGCGGTGCGCCGCAAGCCGTACTCCGTGGTCCTGTTCGACGAGATCGAGAAGGCCCACCCCGACGTCTTCAACATCCTGCTGCAGGTGCTCGACGACGGCCGCGTCACCGACTCCCAGGGCCGCACCGTCGACTTCCGCAACACCGTGATCATCATGACCTCCAACATCGGCTCGGCCCACCTGCTGGACGGGGTGACCGCCGACGGCGAGATCAAATCCGACGCACGGGCGCTGGTGATGAGCGATCTGCGGAGCCACTTCCGGCCCGAGTTCCTCAACCGCGTCGACGACATCGTGCTGTTCAAGCCGCTGGGCATGACGCAGATCGAGCGGATCGTGGAGCTGCAGTTCGACGACCTGCGCCGACGGCTGGCCGAACGGCAGATCACGGTCGAGCTCACCGACACCGCCCGCGAACTCATCGCCGAGCAGGGCTTCGACCCCGTGTACGGAGCCCGGCCGCTGCGCCGGTACATCTCGCACGAGGTCGAGACGATGGTCGGCCGGGCGCTGATCCGCGGTGACGTGCAGGACGGCACGACGATCCGCGTCGACGCCCAGAACGGCGAACTCGTCGTCACCTACGGCGGACAGGCCGCACCGGACGTGCGGAAAGCCGCGTGAGTGCGGTGACCACGAGTACGGGCACGAGCACGACGGTCGTCTGCGACCACTGCGGTCGCAAGAACCGGGTGCCGGCGGCGGCCGACGGCACGCCGCGCTGCGGGAACTGCGCGTCCCCGCTCGCGTGGATCGCCGACGCCGGCGACGCCGACTTCGCGGAGGTCGCCGCACAGGCGAAGCCGTACGTCGTCGTCGACCTGTGGGCCACCTGGTGCGGGCCCTGCCGGATGGTCAGCCCCGCGCTGGAGCAGGTCGCCCACGAACTCGCCGGGCGGGTCAAGCTGGTCAAGGTCGACATCGACCAGAACCCGCGGCTCGCCCAGCGGTTCCAGGTGCAGGCCGTACCGACGCTCCTGCTGCTCGACAAGGGAGAGGTGATCGCACGCAAGACGGGAGCGGCGCCCGCGCCGACGCTGAGGCAGTGGGTGGAGGAGACCCTGGCCGCTCGTCGTTGAACCGGACTGGCGCCGGCCGCCACCTCCTACGGAGCAGCGGTCTCTCTCGCCTCATTCCTGCCCTGGGCGAGATCCGTTCGAAGACGGACGCTAGTCGGAGAAGACCCGCGCCTCCGCGTCCGCGGTGATCTCGGCAGGCGTGGGCGGGGCGTTCAGCAGGGCGGTGATGCGTTCGGCGGCGGGGTCGCCCGTGCGGGGCCCGGCGGCACGGGCCGCGTCGACGTCGTACGAGGTCTGCCTCAGCTCGACGTCCGGTCCGAGCAGGGCCCAGAAGGCGGTACCCGGCGGGCCCTCGTGGAAGGGGAGCCCGACGCTGCCCGGGTTGATGCTGCGCCGTGCGGCGACGGTGCGGTCGAACTGGAGGTGCGTGTGCCCGGTGACGATCACCGCCTCCTCGACGTCCGCGGCCAGTTCCGCGAAACGCTCGGCGGGCGTGGCGGGTGTGACCAACTCCGTGTCGCCGCGCGGCGATCCGTGGCAGAACCGCACGGGTCCCAGCCCGACGACGTCCACGACGACGCTGAAGGGGATCCCGGCGACGAACGCGACACTCGCGTCCGAGTGCTGCCGCGGCACCCACGCCTCACGCTCGGTGCTGGGCCGACGGACCCCGCGGTGAATGTCCACGACGGCGCGCTCCCCGTTGCCCCGGACGAACAGGGCCCGCGGCAGCCCGGCCATCAGCTCCACCGTACGGTCGGGTTCGGCGCCCCAGGTCAGGTCTCCGCACGAGACCACCAGATCGACGCCGACCTCCTCGATCTCCGCCAGGACCGCGGTCAACGCAGGCACGTTCGCGTGGACGTCGGAAACGACCGCGACCCGTCGTATCGGACCGTAGTGGCGCGTCGGCCCCTCCCAGGCCCCGGGGCCGTACAACGTCGTGTCCATGATTGACGGTAACAACTGCGGCGGGTGCCGGACCGGCCGTTCCGCCGAAACCGTCGCCGGCGAACCGGTCAACGCCAGTCGGGAGCGCCCGAGGCGGGCGACAGCAGGGACTCGAGCTTCATCCTCATCTCCCGCATGACGGCGACGATACGGGCCTCGTGCTCCTCGGTGAGCCGGGCCACCGGAACCGAGCAGCTGATCGCGTCGACGGCCGGCGTGTCGTAACGCAGGGCGAAGCCGAAGCCCGCGATGCCGGGCACCGTCTCCTCGCGGTCGATGGAGTAGCCGCGCTCCCGTACCTCCGCGAGGTCCGCGAGCAGGGTGGCCGACTCGGTGTGCGTGTTCTCGGTGAGAGCGGTCAACGGCTGTGCCGGAAGGGACAGTTCGCTGTCCGGACGCTCGGCGAGCAGGGCCTTGCCGAGGGCGCCGGCGTGCGCCGGGACCCGGCGGCCGACCCGGCTGAGGGTGCGCGCGTACTCGTGGGACTCGCGGGTCGCGAGATAGACGACGTCGGCGCCGTCGAGGCGGGCCAGGTGAATGGTCTCCCCGAGCGCGTCCGAGGCTTCGTCGAGGTAGGGGCGGACCACCCGTACGTGCCGGTCGCTGTCGAGATAGCTGGTGCCGGTGAGCAGGGCACGGATCCCTATGCCGTACAGCGAACCGGTGGTGTCGGCGCGCACCCAGCCGCGGTCGACGAGGGTCTGCAGCAACTGGTACATGCTGCTGCGCGGCACCCCCAGTTGCGCGGCGAGTTCGTCCAGCCGGGCCGGCCGGTCGCCCCGCCCGGCGAGCAGTTCCAGCAGCGCGACCGTGCGGGCCGCCGACTTCACTTCTCGCACACCACTGCTCTCCGGCATGGGGCCCATCGTAAATCCGCCGCGCCGCACCCATTGACCCCGCGCGTTCACGAACCTAGCCTCCATCTTCATACATAGATGCCATCTGCATATGAGGACAGACTTCATGACACGGTTCAGTGCGGCGGCCGAGGACGTGGCCAAGCGACTGCGGGACGGCATGGTGGGCGGGGTGCTGTCCTTCCCGCTCACGAGCTTCCGGGAGGACGGCGGGCTGGATCTGGAGGCGTACCGGGCCTACCTGTCCGCCCAGTTGGACAGCGCGCCGGGCGCGGTGTTCCCCGCCTGCGGTACCGGAGAGTTCTTCTCGCTGGACGAGGACGAGTACCGCGCGGTCGTCGGGGCCACCGTCGAGATCGCCGACGGACGGCTGCCGGTCGTCGCGGGCATCGGCTACGGCTGGGCGCAGGCCCTGCGTTTCGCCCGGATCGCGGAGGAGGCGGGCGCGGACGCCGCGCTGGTACTCCCCCACTACCTGGTCGCCGCCCCGCAGGACGGGCTGGTGGAACAGCTGCGGCGGATCGCCTCCGGCACCTCTCTGCCGCTGATCGCCTACCAGCGCGGCCAGGTCGCCTTCACCGCCGACAGTCTACGCCGGATCGCGGAGATCCCCACGGTCATCGGCCTCAAGGACGGACACAGCGACCTCGACCGCCTCCAGCGCCTCACGCTCGCGGCGCCCGACGGCTTCCTCTTCTTCAACGGCGCCTCCACCGCCGAGATCCAGGCCCGCGCCTACGCCACCGTGGGCGTCCCCGCCTACTCCTCGGCGGTCCACGCCTTCGCGCCCGAGATCGCGAACGCCTTCTTCGCCGCCCTGCGGGACGGCGACGACGCGGGAGTGACCAAGCTCCTGCGCGACTTCTACGTCCCGCTCGTCGAACTGCGCGACCGCGTCCCCGGCTATGCGGTGTCGCTGGTCAAGGCTGCCGCCCGGCTGCGCGGTCTGCCGGTCGGGCCGGTGCGCGCGCCGCTCACGGACCCGGGGCCGGAGGAGCTCGGCGCGCTGGCGAAGGTGCTCGACGACGGTCTGAAGGTGGGCGGGGCCGTACGGCGATCCGAATGACAGATGACGTCATCTGTCATCCGTCACCTGTCACCTGTCACCTGTCATCCGCAATCCGTCATCTGCCCTCTGTCATCCGTCATCCGTCATCCGTCGCCCATCACCCGGTCCAACCAGTTCAAAGGGGAACTGAGACGTGCCGCTCCTCGTAGTCGGGATCACCGTGCTGGTCCTGCTGCTGCTCATGACCAAGCTCAAACTGAACGGCTTCGCCGCCCTGCTGCTGGTGGCGGTCGGTGTCGGTCTGGTCCGTGGGATTCCGCTGGAGAAGATCCCTGACGTCCTCTCGGAAGGCATCGGCGGCCAGGTCGGCGACACGATGCTCACCATCGGACTGGGCGCGATGGTCGGCCGTGTCATGGGGGATTCCGGCGCCGCCCAGCGCATCGCCGGCAAGCTCCTCGACGCCTTCGGCCCGCGCGGCGTCCAGGTCGCCATGGTGGTGACGTCGATGCTCATCGGCGTGACGATGTTCTACGAGGTCGCGTTCATCATCATCGTGCCCATCGCGTTCACCCTGGTACGGGTGACCGGCGCGAAGCTGCTGTGGGTCGGGCTGCCGATGTCGATCGCTTTGTCGACCATGCACAGCTTCCTGCCGCCCCACCCCGGTCCCACCGCGGTGGCCGCGACCTTCCACGCGTCCGTCGGTCTGACGCTGTTCTACGGCCTGTTCATCGCCGTCCCGGTCGGCGCGCTCATCGCCCTGGTGTGGCCACGGCTGCCGTTCATCAGGGCGATGAATCCCTCGATCCCCCCGGGCCTGGTCAGCGAGCGGGTCTTCGAGGACGAGGAGATGCCCGGGCTCGGCTGGTCACTGGGCGTGGCCCTGTTCCCCGTGGTGCTGATCGCCGGCGCCGCCGTGACCGACATGGCCACGTCCGGTTCGAGCCCGTTCCTGCACTTCGTCGCCTTCATCGGATCCGCGCCGATCGCGCTGCTGCTGACCCTGCTGCTGGCGGTCTGGGCGTTCGGTCCGCGCATCGGCCAGAGCCTCGCGGAGGTCAGCGCGTCCTGCAACTCCGCCGCCCAGGCGATGGCCATGATCCTGCTGGTGATCGGTGCCGGCGGCGCCTTCAAGAACGTCCTCGTCGAGGGCGGGATATCCGACTACATCAAGGACCAGACGCACGGCTGGTCCATCTCGCCGATCGTCCTGGCGTGGCTCATCGCGGTCATCCTCCGGGTGGCACTGGGCTCGGCGACGGTCGCCGTCGTCACGGCCTCCGGCGTGGTGCTGCCGCTCCTGGCGGGCGGCGGGGTACACCCCGAGATGATGGTGCTCGCCGTCTGCTGCGGTTCGATCGCCTTCTCCCACGTCAACGACCCCGGATTCTGGCTGTTCAAGGAGTACTTCGACCTCTCGGTCGTCGAGGCGATCAAGGTCCGCACCACGTACACCACCGTGCTGGCCGTCCTCGGTCTGGGCGGTGTCCTGGCGGTCGAACGGGCCCTCGACGTCCTCAGCCTCTGACCGCAGCCCCTGTCACCCCCCCGTACCCAAGGACATTGAGACGCATGAGCAAGAGCCAGCCGACCGTCACCGCCTTCTCCGTGTACCCGGTCGCCGGCCGGGACTCCATGGAGCTGAACCTCTCCGGCGCGCACGGCCCCTACTTCACCCGCAATGTCGTCGTCCTGACGGACTCCGAGGGGCGTACGGGTCTCGGTGAGGTCCCCGGCGGGGAGAAGATCACGCGGACGCTGCGGGATGCCGAGTCCCTGGTCGTCGGAGCGAAGGTCGGTGACCACAAGCGCGTCCTGCGCGAGATCGGTGACCGTTTCGCCGACCGCGACGCCGGTGGGCGCGGCGCCCAGACCTTCGACCTGCGGACCACCGTCCACGCCGTCACCGCGGTCGAGTCGGCGCTGCTCGACCTGCTGGGGCAGCATCTCGACGTACCCGTCGCGGCGCTCCTGGGCGACGGACAGCAGCGCGACTCCGTACGGGTCCTCGGCTATCTCTTCTACGTCGGTGACCCCGGCCGCACGGAACTGGAGTACGTCCGCGAGCCGGACGCGGCCGAGGACTGGTACCGGATCCGGCACGAGGAGGCCCTGTCGCCGGAGGCGATCGTCCGGCAGGCCGAGGTGACCCACGACCTGTACGGCTTCCGGGACTTCAAGCTGAAGGGCGGTGTCCTCGCGGGCGCGGAGGAGGTCAAGGCCGTACGGGCGCTCAAGGACCGCTTCCCCGAGGCGCGGATCACCCTGGACCCGAACGGCGCGTGGTCGCTGCGCGAGGCGATCGAGCTGTGTACGCCCCTGGTGGGCACGCTCGCCTACGCCGAGGATCCGTGCGGAGCCGAGGGCGGCTACTCCGGTCGGGAGATCCTGGCCGAGTTCCGCCGCGCGACGGGCCTGCCGACCGCGACCAACATGATCGCCACCGACTGGCGGCAGCTGACCCATGCCCTGGCCCTGCAGTCGGTGTCCATCCCGCTGGCCGACCCGCACTTCTGGACCATGCAGGGCTCGGTGCGGGTGGCGCAGTTGTGCAACGCGATGGGGCTGACCTGGGGTTGCCACTCGAACAACCACTTCGACATCTCGCTGGCGATGGTGACGCACTGCGGGGCCGCGGCTCCGGGCGCGTACAACGCCCTGGACACGCACTGGATCTGGCAGGAGGGTCTGGAGCGCCTGACCGTCGAACCCCCGCGCATCGTCGACGGGGAGATCGCCGTGCCGGACGCGCCCGGTCTCGGTGTCCGGCTCGACAGGGAGCGGCTGCTGGCGGCCCACGAGCTCTACCAGGAGAAGGCGTTGGGGGCGCGTGACGACGCCGTCGGGATGCGCTACCTGGTCCCCGGCTGGGAGTTCGACAGCAAGCGTCCGTGTCTGGTGCGTTGAGCCCTTCTCATTTCCGTCGTGGGACCGACTGTTGTCCATTCACCCTTCCGGGTGAGGACTTCGGCCTGACACACTCCGGAGGGTGCGCGACTTCGACATGCTTGTCATCGGATCCGGCCCGGGTGGTCAGAAAGCCGCCATCGCCGCGGCCAAGCTCGGCCGCCGGGTCGCCGTCCTCGACCGCCCCGACATGGTCGGCGGGGTCTCCATCCACACCGGGACCATTCCCTCCAAGACCTTGCGCGAGGCGGTCCTCTATCTCACCGGCCTCACCCAACGCGATATGTACGGCCAGAGTTACCGCCTCAAGGAGGACATCACCGTCGCCGACCTGACCGCGCGCACCCAGCACGTGGTCAGCCGCGAGGTCGACGTCATCCGCAGCCAGCTGTCCCGCAACCACGTCTCCCTGTTCGCCGGCACCGGCCGTTTCGTGGACGACCACACGGTCGCCCTGGTCGAAGCGAACGGCAACGAAAAGCTGTTGACCGCCGAGCACATCGTGATCGCCACCGGCACCCGGCCGGCACGTCCCGCGAGCGTCGCGTTCGACGGACGTACGATCATGGACTCGGACAACGTTCTCAACCTGGAGCGGGTGCCGCGCTCCATGGTCATCGTCGGGGCCGGGGTGATCGGCATGGAGTACGCCTCCATGTTCGCGGCCCTCGGCAGCAAGATCACGGTGGTCGAGAAGCGGGCCGGGATGCTCGACTTCTGCGATGTCGAGGTGATCGAGTCGCTCAAGTACCACCTGCGGGATCTCGCCGTCACCTTCCGCTTCGGAGAGACGGTCGCCGCGGTCGAGCATCATCCCCGGGGCACGCTCACCGTCCTGGAGAGCGGCAAGAAGATCCCCGCGGACACCGTGATGTACTCCGCGGGCCGGCAGGGCCTCACCGACGAACTCGACCTGGACAAGGCCGGGTTGTCCGCCGACCCGCGCGGCCGCATCAAGGTCGACGAGAACTACCGCACCGAGGTGCCGCACATCTACGCGGTGGGCGACGTCATCGGCTTCCCGGCGCTGGCGGCGACCTCGATGGAGCAGGGCCGTACGGCCGCGTACCACGCCTTCGGCGAGCCGGTGCACCCGATGCACGACCTCCAGCCGATCGGCATCTACACCATCCCGGAGATCAGCTTCATCGGGCGCACCGAGGACCAGCTCACCGAGGAGTGCGTGCCCTTCGAGGTCGGCATCTCCCGTTACCGGGAACTGGCCCGAGGCCAGATCATCGGTGACTCGCACGGCATGCTCAAGCTCCTGGTCTCCCCGGACGACCGCAAGCTGCTCGGCGTGCACTGCTTCGGCACCGGGGCCACCGAGCTGATCCACATCGGGCAGTCCGTGATGGGGTGCGGCGGCACGGTCGACTACCTCGTCGACGCGGTGTTCAACTACCCCACGCTGGCCGAGTCCTACAAGGTCGCCGCCCTGGACGCCACCAACAAGATCCGCCAGATAGACCGTCTGAGGGACTGACCACCGCCAGGGCCCGGCGAGGCCCGTATCGAGGTCCGGCACGGGCGAGGCCCGGGATGCCTTGTGAGGCACCCCGGGCCCGCTCACGCCGAGGTCATTCCTTCGCACCGATCGCCTCGACCGGCCGGATCCTCAGCAGCATCCGTGTCGGCAGCATCGTGCCCGCGGCCGCGAGGGCCGCCGTCGCGCCGGCGATCGCCAGGTAGCCGAGGCCGGGTACGGCCGGGATCGGGGTGCCGCTCACCGCCATCGACACGAGGACGAGCGGGAACGCGGACAGCAGGGTCCCGATGCCCACCCCGGCCGCGATGACGATGACGCTCTCCCGCCGCATCATGCCCACGACCTGCCCGCGGGCCGTGCCGGACAGCCGCAGCAGAGCGAACTCGCGTCGGCGCGCGGCCGTGCTCATCGCCAGCGTGTTGACGACGGTGATCGCCGTGTAGGCGATGATCACGCCGACGACGAGGTAGTTGACCCACGCGTTCGCCCGCTGTTCCGCGAGCTGGTCGTCGACGGCGAGGCCGTCCCGGAGCACCGTGCCGGGGTAGGCCGCGGCCAGGTGCGACAGGGCCTGGGTCAGGTCGGGTGCCGAGGGGGCGGAGCGTACGAGGACGGACTCGTCGACCTTCCCTGTGGTGTGGGCGAGCAGCAGGTCGTGGTCCATGGTCACGTCGGTGAATCCGAAGCCGCGTTCGTACACGGCGACGACCTTGGCCCGCAACGAGGTGCCGTCGCCGAGGTGGAGCCGGGCGGTGTCCCCGACGCCGAGCCCGAGCCAGGAGGCCGTGGTGGTGCTGATCGCGACGGTGTTCCGCGACAGGGCCTTCATGTTCCCTTCCCGCGGCCGCAGATCGAGGGCACTGCCGAGCGCCCGGGGATCCACGCCCTGCGCGCTGAGCGAGACGGACTCCTGGGCGCCCAGCATCCTGCCCATGGCGACGACCTTGGACCTGACCAGTCCGGTGGCCGACGCCACCTGCTTCATGTCCCTCACCTTCTCGGCGAGATCGGGTGACACTCCGGACGGCGCGGTGAGGACGTGGTCGGCGACGAGCCCGGCCCGCAGCTGGTCGGCCGACTCCCTGAGCCCGGTGGTCTGCGCGAAGACGACGGTCGACGAGAAGGAGACGGCGAGCACGAGCGGGGTGATCGCGCCGGCCAGCCGGGCCACGTTGGCCCGGGTGTTGGCCGCCGCGAGGTAGCCGGTGACACCGGTCCGGTTCAGCAGCGGGGCGAGCAGGCGTACGGCGGTACGGGAGACCAGCGGGCCGAGGACGGCGACCGCGACGACGAGGACGAGGACGAGGGAGTTGGCGAGCCCGACGAGGGTGAAGAAGTCGGCGTCCTGCGCCAGTCCGGTGACGAAGATCCCCGACGACAGCACGAGCAGCACACCGCCGGTGATCCGGCGTCCGCGGCCGAGCCCCGGGGTCTCCACGGCGGCCTCGCCGAGCGCCTCGGTGGGCCGGATCCGGGTCGCTCGATGCGCGGCGGACAACACCGCGACCAGCGCGGTCAGAACGGTGACGAGCACCGCCGCGAGGAAGGGCAGGGGGCTGAGGGCGAGCCCGAAGTCCGACGGCACGATGCCGTGTCCGGCGAACCGGTCGCGCAGCCAGTACACGAGGAGCAGACCCGCCGGGCAGCCGACCACTCCGGCGAGCAGGCCGGTGGCGGCGGCCTCGGCGGCGACCATGCGCCGGATCTGGCCGGGGGTGGTGCCGATCGCGCGCAGCAGGGCGATCTCCCGGCGGCGGTGTCGGATCGACAGGGACGTGGTGGCGTACAGGACGAAGACGGCGACGAGCAGGACGTTGCCGCCGATCGCGGCCGCCAGGACGACGAGGTTGGAGCCGCTGACGGTGACGTCGAGGAACTCGGCCCGTCCGCGCCCCTCCCCGGTGTGCACGGCGAGGGTGTCGTCGTGGAGCGTGGACTTGATGGCGTCGGCTAGTCGCTGCGGTGATGTGCCGGGCGCGGCGAGGACGCCGAAGGCCTGGACGGAGGCTTCGGGAACCGACTGGCGCAGGGTCGCGTCGGCCAGGAACGCCACGGACCGGCGGGGGGCTCCGCCGTCCTTCAGGGCGACCAGTCCGACGACCTGGAAGGTACGGGGCACCGAGGTGGTCATCAGACGGATGTCGTCGCCGGGGCGGACGTCCGCCTGCGCGGCGAGTTCGGTGTCCAGGACGATCTCTCCGGCGGCGCGGGGCGCGTGACCGGTGGTCAGCCGGAAGTCGCCGAGGCCCAGGCTCGACCAGTTGTGTGCCTCCACCCCCGCGCCGTGGTGTCCAGGCACCGGCTGACCGGCATCGGTCACCAGCCGCACCGGGGCGCCCACGTCCGTGATCACCGCCTTCGCCCCGTCCACGCCGGTGATCCGGTCGGCCGACGAGGCCCGCAGCGGTACGCGTTCGGGCAGCGGCTGGGACTCCTTCACGGTCGATCCGTCGAGGTCCTTGAAGGTCAGTTCGACCTCCTGACGGCCCGCGACGAGGACGTCGGCCGCCGCGTACCGCTCGGCGGAGGATCCGGCCCGTATGCCCGACTCCAGCAGGATCCCGCACGCGCTCAGGACGGCGGCGCCCAGCAGCAGGGCGACGAAGCTGCCGACGAAACCGCCCTTGCGGGCCTTGAGCGTCTGCAGGGCGAGACTCAGCATCAGGCGGCCCTCCGCAGGCCGGCCATGACGTCCGCGACGCGGTCGGCGCTCGGCTCGGTCAAGGCGTCGACGAGGTGCCCCGCGCTCAGGAAGAGAGCGTGGTCGGTGTGTGCGGCGACCACCGGATCGTGGGTGACCATGACCACCGTCTGATGCAGATCGGTGACCGCCTGCCGCAGCAGCCCCAGGATGTCCCGTGCGGTCTCCGGGTCGAGCGCCCCGGTCGGCTCGTCGGCGAAGATCACCTCGGGCCGGGTGACCAGGGCGCGCGCGATCGCCACCCGCTGCTGCTGGCCGCCGGACAGCTGGGCGGGCAAGCGCGCGAGCCGGTCGCCGAGGTCGACGGCTTTCACGATGTGGTCGAACCAGCCCTCGTCGACCTGCCGTCCGGCCAGCCGCAAGGGCAGCGTGATGTTCTGCTCGACGGTCAGCGAGGGCAGCAGGTTGAAAGCCTGGAACACGAAGCCGATGCGGGTGCGCCGCAGCTCCGTGAGCCGTCGCTCCTTCAGTGTCGACAGGTCCTGTGCGCCCAGCCGGACCACGCCCGAGGTGGGCCGGTCGAGGCCCGCCGCGCAGTGCAGGAAGGTGCTCTTGCCGGATCCCGAAGGGCCCATCACGGCCGTGAACGTGCCGGGTGCGATGCCCGCGCCGACCTTGTCGAGCGCCAGGACGGCCGAGGGGCCGTCGCCGTACCGCTTGGTCACGTCCGTCAGTTGCACCGCGTACCGGCCGTCGGCCGGCCCGTCCGGTTGTTGGCCCCAAGACCGCACTGTGACTCCTCGACTTCTCAAATTCCGACTTCTCAAGTTCCGGCTACTCAAGTCCGGGCTACTCAAGTTCCGGCTTCTCGCACGGCGTTCCGTGAGTGGTGCTCCCAGTCCAGCGGCGGCAACGGGCCGCGGCCTCGGCCGCACCGGCGAACCGTGGTCTCCGCCGGTCGGGCGAGATCCCCGATGCCCTCCGCCGTACGGAGGAGGACAGGGTCTCCTCGCGCCGCCTGTCGCGCGGGGCGCCTCCTCCTTGCGGAGGATGCCGCCGCGGAGGAGACCGGTCTCGCGCTCTCACCCTCAGGGCAGATCAGGGCACCGGGTGAGCCGTCTAACGTGGGGCGCATGGACCTGATGGACTCGTTCGCCGGGCGCCGTGTGCCCCCGGCCGTCACCGACGCGGGTCTGGCCCTGCTGCTCATCGCCGGATGCGCGGCCACGCCGCTGGCGATCCCGCCCGGCGGGCCCGAACTGCGTTCGCCGGACGCCTGGTTCCTGGTGCTCGTGCTGGTGTCCGCGCTGCCGCTCGCCGTCCACCGCCGATCTCCGTTGCCCGCGCTGCTGGTGATGTCGGCGTCGGCCGCCGCGCTCCAGGGCCTCCACTACATCCCGCAGCTCTCCGGGCCCGAGGGCACCTCCATCGGACCGACCTACGTGGGCGTGGCCACGGGCGTGTTCCTCACCGCCGTACGGTCCACCCCCCGTACGGCGACCCTGGTCGTGGCGGTGCTCATCCCGGCCGCGGCCGTCACCGAGTCGCTGATCGCGCCGGCCGGGTACCGTGTCACCACGCTGCTGATCGAGACGGTGCTGCTGGTCGCCGCGTGGGCGCTGGGCCGGCTCTCCAGGGCGCGCGCCGCCATCCGGAACGAGGCGCTGGAACGGGCCGCGGCGATCGAACGCGAACAGGTCGCCAACGCGCGCGCCGCCGTGATGGAGGAACGGGCCCGGATCGCCCGCGAGTTGCACGACATCGTCGCCCACAACGTCAGTCTCATGGTGGTGCAGACCATCGCCGCCGACCGGGTCCAGGACCGCGACAGCACCAAGGCCCACGAACTGCACGGCACCATCGAGGAGACGGGACGGGCCACCGTCACCGAGCTGCGCAGGCTCCTTGACGTGCTGCGGACCGACGAAGAGGCGGAGAGCGACCCGAACAAGGAACCGCCCCAGCCCACCATCGACGCCCTGCCGTCACTCGTGGAGTCGGTGCGCGCCGCCGGTCTCCAGGTCGAGTTCGACACCAGGGGAACCCCCGCCGAGCTCCCGGCGGGTTCACAACTCGCCGTCTACCGCGTCGTACAGGAAGCCCTGACCAACACCCTCAAGCACGCCGGTCACACGCACACCGCGCTGACCGTCTCCTGGGAGCCGGAGCAGCACCGGCTCAGCCTGCGGCTCTGCGACGACGGGCCGCGGCAGGGCGGCGAGACATCGCGACCGCCCAAGCCGGCGAGGGGTTCCGGCCACGGTCTGGTCGGTATGCGGGAACGGATCGGCGCCGTGGGCGGCTCCCTGCACACCGGCAACCGCCCGGGCGGCGGATACTGCGTCCACGCGGTCGTCCCGCTCCCCTCCCCCGAACCCGACCCCCAGCACGAAGGGCACTCCCCGCATGCAAGCCATCCGCGTCCTGCTGGTCGATGACCAGCCCATGATCCGGACGGGATTCCGGCTCATCCTCGAGGCCGAACCGGACATCGTCGTCGTCGGCGAGGCGTCGGACGGCGTGGCCGCCGTCGAGAGCGCCGAGGCCCTCACCCCGGACGTCGTCCTGATGGACATCCGGATGCCGCACATGGACGGTGTGGAGGCCACCCGCCGGATCGTGGGGGCGGGTTCGCCCAGCCGGATCGTCATCCTCACCACCTTCGACCTGGACGCGCACGTCGTGGACGCCCTGCGCGCCGGGGCCAGCGGTTTCCTGGTCAAGGACGGTCCCGCCGACTCCCTGGTGGGCGCCATCCGTACGGTGGCCGGCGGTGAGGCCGTACTCTCCCCGCGCGTCACCCACCGGCTGCTGGACCGCTTCACACACCTCGCCGCGCCCGCGACGCCGGCCGTGCCGACGAAGCTCGACGCCCTGACCGGGCGCGAACTCGACGTGCTGCGCGCCCTCACCCGTGGTCTGTCCAACGCGGAGATCGCGCTCGAACTCGGCGTGGGCGAGACCACGGTCAAGACGCACGTCGCCCACATCCTGGAGAAGTACCAGCTGCGCGATCGCGTCCAGGCCGTGATCCTGGCGTACGACTGCGGCCTGGTCGTCCCGCGCGGAACGTCCTGACGGGGGCCACGGGGAGCGGGCGCCCGGCCATCATGTGACACGCGGGCGTGATCACCGATCGCGGGCACGGGGAGCGCCGGGGTCAGCGTGGGCTGTGCCGGTCCGCGGTCACGCGCAGGTACTCGATACCGGTGTCGAGCGCGGCCTTCAGGTGGGTCGAGTCGCCCGTGGACATCATCACCGCCACACCTCCCTGGACTCCGGCCAGCAGTGCGGCGGCCGTCGTGTCGACGTCGAGGGTGGGCGACACCAGGCCACGTGCCCGGAGCGCGCGCATGCCCCGGGCGAGTTGCTCCTGCCACTGACGCATCAGCTCGGCCACGATGGCCCGTGCGCCCGGCCGGGATCGCCCGACCTGGAGGAACAGGGATCCCAACGGGCACTGATCACCCTGGCGTTCATAGCGCTCCACGACCGCGTCCCGCCACTGGTACCAGGACTCCCAGGAGTCCAGGCACCCAAGATGCGGCTGCTGGTCCTCCAGGACGCGGTCCGCCTCGAACTGCGCCACCGCCAGCAGTAGCTCGTCCTTGCCTTCGGGAAAGTAGTGGAAGAGCTGGCTCTTGCTCGTGCCGGTCCGGGCGCGGATGTCGTCGAGGGTGGTGAAGGCGACACCCCTTTCGCGGAGCACCTCGGCGGCACCCTCGATGATGCGGGCCTGCGTGGCCCGGCCTTTCGTGGTCGGCGCGTGCGACATGGCGCGCTCCCTCCATCCCTGGACCGGCGTACTGAACCGACTCGCTGAACCGACTCACTGGACTGACTCACCGATGACTCACTGGACCGAAGAGTCCATTTTACGTCCTCGCAGGCGCCCCAGACTGGACTTGCTGGTCCATTTTTGCCGATGCACAGTGGGTCGCGCGGTTCAACCCACTGGTGGACCGCCGTACGGAGCCGGTCGGCCTGCCCGGCCGCGGAGAGCGGGACGAGGGACCACATCATGGGTGAACGACTGCACAACAAGACCGCGCTCGTCACGGGATCGACGAGCAATATCGGGCGGGCGATCGCCGAGGCGTTCGCCGCCGAGGGGGCCCATGTCATCGTGTCGGGGCGCGATCGGGAGCGGGCGGCCCGGATCGTCGAAGGCATCCGCGCCGCCGGCGGGCGGGCCGATTTCCTCGTGGCGGATCTCGACGGCAGTGCCGGGGCCTCCCGGGACCTGGCCGAGCGGGCACGTAGGTCCCTCGGCGGGCGCATCGACATCCTGGTCAACAACGCCGGCATCTACCCGGGCGCCGTGACCACCGCCACGGACGAGGAGACCTTCGACCGGGTCTACGCCGTGAACGTCAAGGCACCGTTCTTCCTGACCGCCGCCGTCGCACCGGCCATGGCGGAGGCCGGAGGGGGCAGCATCATCAATCTCGGGTCATGGGTCGCGCGCCTGGGTATTCCGGTCGGCGCGCTCTACAGCTCCACCAAGGGGGCCATGGAGACCCTCACCCGGGCATGGGCCGCGGAGTTCGGACCGCGGGGAGTGCGGGTGAACGCCATCTCGCCGGGCGTGATCCTCCCCCGCACCGCGGAAGGGAGCGAACCGCACCCCGGCGAGGTCATGATGAAGGGGACACCGGCCGGCGAAGTCGGCAGCCCGGACGCCGTCGCGCGCGCCGCCGTCTGGCTGGCCGGTGACGAGGCCTCCTTCGTTCACGGATCGGTGGTGGACGTCGACGGCGGCCGCGTGGGCGCCGCCGTCATCGCCGCGTGAGTCACCGCACGCCGTTTCCTGTCACTCCACGGCAAGGACCTTCACGTCCCGGCTTGGTGTCCGTGGCTGAAGACGCACGGAGCTGAACACGCGTATCGGCTTGTCTCTCCGCACAGTTGGGGCCCTGCATGCGCGGCGGACAAATGTTCGGGGCCAGCATCGCGATCAGCGGTTAGGCTCCCCCAGCGCGCATCGGGCGCGGACCGGCAGGGTGGGGGACATGACCGAGGATTTCGCCGAAGCCAAGCAGGGCCCGAACGCATGGGCCCAGGCCATCGCGGCGGTGGTGGTGGTCGGTGGACTGGGGGCCGGACTGTTGGTACTGCAGGGGGTCTCCGAGCGGAACTCCGGTGACAGGGACCCGGCCACCTGCTCGTCCTCGAAGCCCACGCAGGACACCGGGTCGTCGAAGCACGTCTCCGGAGCCCAGCTGTGCACGGCGCTGAACCGCTCGGACCTGCCGACGCTCCTCGGAACCCCGGCAGAGCAGGCGGAGACGGCCGGAGGCAACGAGAGCTCGGTCAAGCTCGCCGGCGGCACCGAGATCGCCACCCCCGAGGCCACTGTCACGCTGAAGACCTACTCGGTGAAGATCTCGGCGTCCTACGACCGTCTCCCGGTCGCCCAGATGGCCGATCTCCTGAACACCGCGCAGAAGAGAACGGTCCTGGGACACCCGGCGGTCCTCTACTCGGACCAGACCATCGCCATCACCTTCAACGGCGACGGCAAGACCGACACCGGCCCTGGCGGCATCGCCCGCAGCCTGCTGGTCGCCCAGGACTCGAAGGACGGCGGCGGCTCCTACGAGATCGCCATCTGGCGCCAGGACTCCGTCGTACCCGACGACGCGGCACTGCTCAGCGTCGCCGAGAGGGTGCTGCCGACGATACCGGGCTGGGTCAACGGCTGACCCGGCACACACCGACCACGTCGAAGGCCGGCCCCCGCTCGCTCGGGTGCCGGCGGCGTGCCGAGCACGGCAGACGCAACAGTGGCGATCACCGCGACAGCGACGCCCAGTTGACGCGGTCGGCGACCGGCGACCCCGCGGCGTTCACTCAACTCGTGGAGAAGTACTCGCCCGCCCTGCACGGTCACTTCGCCCGGCGCATGCCCGGCGCGGCGGACGATCGGCCGGCCGAGGCGTGGTTGCAGGCGTTCGCCGCGCGGCGCACGTTCGACCCCTCGCGCGGGTCGGCTCGGGGCTGACTGTTCGGGGTGGCCCACAACGTGCTCGCCGGGTACCTGCGGCGGGCGGGACGGAAAGACCCCGTACCGGGCCCGGATGTCACCGACCCCTGGCAGGCGGTGGACACGCGGGTTGACCAGAGTCACTGTCACGTCGTCGCGCCGCGTCAGGCGATTGGCCGTCATGACGCCGGCGTGTCCGCCGCCGATCACGACCACATCGGTGTTCTCCGTCATGGTGTCTCCTTCGTTGCCGGGGGTTCGGCCTCAAGACACCGCGGAATCGATCGCTGTGACAGCATGTGAGACAGGTCACTCCACAGACCAACAGGGCAAATCCGCGCTCCCCTCCACACCGTGACGCAGGCCATCGCGCCCAGCGGAACCGTAGGAGGAGTGGCAGTCGTCTCCTCAGCGATCAAGCTTGAGGAGTGTCCGCAGTGCGGATCTACATCAGCGCGGACATGGAGGGCGTCACAGGGCTCGTCGACGCTGACGATGTACAGCCCGGCGGCCGGCCGGTGGGCGAGATCGGCCTGGCCCACGCCACCGCGGCGGCCATCGGCGTTCCGGTGGCGGTCCTCACCGGTGACGACTGCGCCTGCGCGGAGATGGCCGAATGGGACGCCTCCGTCACCACCGTGGCCGTGAAGAATGCGCGGGACAGATTCGCGGCGGATCTGCGACCCCCCGAGGAAGCACGTGCCGCGATCGAGGAGGCGGTCGCCGCCGGCCTGTCCGCGCAACGACCGGCCACGGTGGTCCCATCGGGCCCGTCCACGCTCACCGTCCGCTGGCAGTCGGCCTCAGTGGCCTCCACCCTCCTGGGAATTCCAGGGGTCGCCTCGACGGACACGCGGACCGTCCAGGCGCAGGGCCCTCTGCCCAGCCTCTACCGGCTGTTCGGAGTGTGGATGCGAGTAGCGGCTTCCCTCACCAACCAGCCACCGTACTGCTGATTACTTGGATTCGACTCGTCCGAGCGGGTCGGGGTCGGCCGCCAGCGCGTCACGCGCCGCCTGCCAAGCGGAATCCCCGGGGTGGAGCTCGGTGCGGAGGTAGGCCCAGGTGAGCCGCTGGACCGCAGCCACTCGCTCGGGCTTCTCGTCCGTGGTCTCGGCGACGTCGTATCCGGAAACCCCGCCGAGCCCGTGCTCCGCGTCGAACAGGGTGAGCAGGGACTTGGGGCCCGGGGAGAGGAAGTACGGATCTGCGTGCCAGTCCGGGCCCCGAACCGTCAGGTGGGTGGAGGCGTCCTTGTCGCCGGCGACCACGAGCGTGGGCGTCGCCATCTTGGAGAAGTCCATGGTCGAGAAGAACGAATAGTTCTCGGCCACGAACTCGGTGACGGCATCGCCGCCCCTGCCGGGCGCGGCAAGCAGTACACCCGCCTTGATCCGGGGCTCGGCCAGGTTCACTTCCGTTCCGTCGTCCGGATCGGTGAGCCGGGCGCCGAGCAGCAGGCTCGCGGTGTGCCCGCCCATCGAGTGCCCGGCCACGGCGACCTTGTCGTGGTCCAGGCGCCCGAGAAGCTGCGGTACGGCGGCCTCGATCACGTCGAGTCGGTCGAGGATGCGCGTCATGTCCTCGGCCCGTGAGCGCCAGTGCAGAGGCCCCCCGGGGGTACCGGGATCCAGGCTCAGCGTCCTCGAGCTCAGATGGGTGGGCTGGATCACGACGAAGCCGTGCGCCGCCCAGAAGTTGGCGAGGGGGGCGTAGCCGTTCAGCGACGAGAGGTGGTTCGAGAAGCCCTGGCCGTGCGAGAGGAGGATGACCGGCAGGTCGCTCCCGGTCACGGGCGCGGAGACGCGCACCTCCAGGTCCACGGCTCGACCGGGAGCCGGCAGCACTACGGGACTGACCGAGAGCACTGGAGTGGGCGGACCGAAGGTGTGGGCGGGGTACGTCGATTCACTCATGATGCGTATTTCCCTTCAATGACCTGTGCTGCCGGTCTCATTCGGCTGACGGCGGGGGAGGCGGTCAGGCCCCGTCAGGGGCGTCCGGCATCGACTCCACATCAAGCGGAGCGTCGTTCCGATTACGATACGGAGCAACGTTCCGCTTTGTCAACGGCCGCCAGAGGGAGAGCGGGGTGCGCGTCGGCGAACGTGGCCGGTCCGGCGAGTTCCGAATCCTTCTCCTGGTCGGTCGCCCCGTTGTCGGATTCGTCGCCCCTGCACCCGACGAGGCGTGTTGAATGGCGTGGCTGAAGGTCCGTCACTCAACTGTTCATAGGGGATGTGGATGTTGCCGGAAATCTTGGTCGGACTTGCCGCTTCGGGAGGAACGGCGGTCGTGACGGCGGCCGGCACCGATGCCTGGTTAGGGACCCGAACAACAGTGGCCCGGCTCCTGGGACAAGAAGGGCAACGAGAAGAGGCGGTGTTGCAGCGCCTTGACCAGACCGCCGCCGATCTCGCACGGGCATCCGACGAAGACGCGCAGGGAGCGCTGGAACGGGTACGTGTCGCACAGTCCCTGTCCTGGGAAACGCGTTTCACGGACCTGCTCCAGGATCTGCCGGAACCCGAAAGGGACGAGGCCGTCAGGGCGCTGCGTACCCTGGTCGAGCATGTCCGGCAGCACGCTTCCGCCTCGGGTACCTCGGCCGGTACCGGTGGGTTCGCGGTCACCGGCGACGTCGTCATGAAGGCCACAAACGGATCGGTTGTCGCCGGTGTGGTCAACGGAGGTGTGCGCGTGGACCCTCCGAAGCCGGGGCCGGTCCAGGACTGACCGCCCCCGGCTCCTCACATCCACAGCGCCGTAGCCGCGGCGTGTTCCTGGGAAGATTGCTGCACATGGCGGGCTTCGGCGCCGCCGGTGACAGCCGGGTCCCGTACGTCACCGCCTCCCATGGGTCGGTGGCGGTCGGCCACGCCGACCATGTCACGTACATCCGCAAGCAGCGTGCACGCCGCTTGCGGATGCTGGTCGTGCCCGTCGTCGTGGCGGGCGGGACGATCACGGCCATCACTCTCGGGCCGGACTCGTCCTCGTCGGGCCCGGGGCGGTCCTCCACGGCACCGTGGTTCTCCGGGACACCGTCGCCTTCCGGGCCGCCGTCCGCCACCGGTTCCCCGTCGGCACCGATCGTGCGCGCGTCCGGCTCCGCGGCAGCCGTGGCCCAGCCGGAGCGGACCGGTGCGGCGGCCACGCCCGAAGCCGGGGCGCCGCCCTCCGCGGAGTCCGGGGCAACCAAGCTCTCCCCGGGGTCCGTGTCGCACCTCCGGAACGTCTCGACCGGCCAGTGTGTTTCATCCGGCGACGGCACCGTCAACCCCGGCTTGGGGACCTGCAGTTCCAGCGATGCCTACTCGTGGACGTTACGCTCCTCCGGCAACACCTTCGAGCTGGTCAACCGCGCGAGCGGAAACTGCCTGTCAGAGCCCTTCTACGGCAACGCGGCCGTGCTGGAAAACTGCAGCGGCATCGGAGGAACTGGTCACGTGAAATGGCGTATCGGAAGCAGCACCACGGCAGGTCAGACCCTGAAGAACACTGAGACCGGGCGTTGCCTGGAGATCGGCTCCGCGCCCAATGGCGGCGGCAAGGAGCTGATGTTGATCGCCTGCAACAGCGACCAGCCCCAGCAGCTGTGGAACAACGGCGGGACCGTCTAGGACTCGTCCGGTCAATCATGGGGGGGCTCGCTGGGAAGCCTACGGACGTGCGGCGCGGCGGGTGCCACGTCACGCCGTCGTCCGGCGTGGGCCCGGCGCGCAGGAGAGACATCATGGACACCCGGCCATGGGGCGCCCTGATCCGCCCGCCCGCTGGACCGGCCGACCAGGTCACACAGCGCCGAGAAAGCCCGCATCAACCCCGTCGAACTGCAGGCGCGAGTCCCGGGCGACGCCGAGCAACTCCGTCAGGGGCACGGCGCGACGACTGGTCGCGGAGAGATCTTGGCGTGCCTCGGCGGACCACAACGGGGGGAAAAGTGACAGGCCCTGATCGCCGTTCAGCACCCGGACCTCGTCCTGCCAGCCCGGCCAGCGGAGATCCGCGTAGAAGTCACCGAGTGCCCCGGACGCCAGCCAGGCCATCCACGCCGAGTGGCCGACGCCCAGAGCCTCCCAGCGAAGGGAATCCGGGGCGAAGTAGACAACCTCCCCGAGGGCTCCGGGACGGCCGGCGCCAGCGGGATCTTCTCCGTTGAGAGCGAAGACGCCGCCCAGCACGTCGTGTGCCACCACCAGGCCGGTATCGGCTCGCCACCCGGGGTCGAACGTTCCGGGAAACTGATTGACCCGGGCCAGGCTCGGCACCCCGCGTGCCGCCCCTTCCACGGGGCTGCCGAACACCCGCAACCATCCGTCGTCCACGAGGAGACCGCCGCAGTGCAGCACCATAGCGCCCAGGTACGACCGCGCCGTGACCTGCAACTGGAGAAGCGACGCCTCACCCAGGTCGCTGTCAGGAGAAAGCACCTCGACGGACAGTGGCCCGGCAGCGAGTGTCTCCCTGAGTTCCGGCCAGGCCGGTTCCTCGACATCGATCAGCTGCCTCAACTCGCGCATGTCCGCATCGTTGCATCCTCACCCTCCGCCTCAACCGCCAGGGCGCTTCGACGAACCACCCGCCGCTCCATGGTCAGGCCGGTACGTGCGAGGCAACCGTCGCCGCATACCTCACGGCAGCTGAGGATGAAGGCGTCGACGACGTCAGGTGCGTCTCGGGCGCCCGTGCTAGCATCGCCCCACCAATTGCCAGGAATCCTGTTGATTGGCGACGCGGCTCGACGATCGGAACCGTATGTCTCTCCTTGCCCGGCCCGGAGTGGCCTCCTTCGCCGCCAAGTCGATGCAGCGCCTCGCCATGGCGGCCGACCGGCGCCCGAGCGGACGCGGTTCGGCGGCCGCCTCGCACAGCCGCTTCCCCGAGTTCCCGCGCTCCGTGAGCGAGTTGACGGTCCCGACCTCGGTCGCTCCGGCCCGGGTCGTGGTGTACCTGCCGACGTCCGAGGGTCCGCCGCCGCCGGTTCACGTCAACTTCCACGGTGGCGGGTACGTGTTGCCGCTGACGGAGATCGACGATCCGCTCTGTCGTTTCCTCGCCGCCGAGGCGGGGGTGGCCGTGGTCAACGTCGACTACGTGGTGGCCCCGCAGCACCCGTTCCCCGCCCCGCCCCGGCAGGCCTTCGAGGTCGTCCGGTGGATCGCCGAGCACGGCGGCGAGCACGGCTGGGACGGCAGCCGTCTGTCCGTGGGCGGACAGAGCGCCGGAGGTGGTCTCGCCGCGGCCGTCGCACGCCAGGCACTCGAGGAGGGCGGGCCCAATATCGCCCTGCAGGTCCTGCACTACCCGCCGTTGGACCTCGCGACGAGCGCCCGGGACAAGCGCGCCGCCATCGCCAAGCCGGTGCTGCGCCCCTGGATGGGAGAGATCTTCGACAGCTCGTACGTCCCCGACCCGCGCGAGCGCGCCGACCGGCTGGTGTCCCCCGCGGGCGCGGCCGACACCGCCGACCTCAAGGGCATCGCCCCGGCTCTGGTCGTCACGGCGGAGTACGACCTCCTCAAGGCGGAAGCCGTGCGCTACGCCGAGCGTCTTCAGCGGGCGGGCGCCCTCGTCGAGCACCACGACGTGCTCGGAGTCGATCACGGGTACGACGGCAAGGACGACAAGAAGGCCCTGGAGACCTACGCCGTGATCGCCCGTCATGTGCGGCGGGCCGTCAACCCCGAGGCGCGCGAGGCTGGTTGAGCAGCGTCGCACTCCGGGATGGGCAAGGCGGCCCGGAGGCGGTTGAGCGGGCGGGCCCGGGACGGACGAGGCGCCCGCCGCACGTCGGACGCCCCGACCACCCGCTCCTCCATCCCCCTCTCCATGGAGGTGACTGTCAGCCCTGCGAGCGGGCCTCGGGTGGCGTGATGCCCAACTTGTCAGCGCTCTCCGTCAGTTCACGCCACACCTTCGCCGCCACGGGTACCCCCTTCTCGGCACGCCGCACACTCACGGCGGCACTGCGCTCACCGGGGTAGAACACCCCCTCGGCGCCGTCCGCCGCGGCCAGGCCCTTGAGCGTGCCCAGAGTGGCGTCGACGGCCGCGGTGAAGGCGTCCGCGTCGCCGTAGGCCGCCGGGTCGATGGCGATGATCAGGGCGTTCTGGCGGTGCCCCCGGCCCTGGGGATCGTCCGAGTGGAAGGCGGCGAAGATCGGCGCTCCGACGAGCACGCTGGTGAGCAGTTCGAACGCCAGCGACATGCCGGACCCCTTGGCGCCACCCAGCGGCAGCGGCATGACCGCCTCCTCCGGGTCGGTGGTGGGAGTGCCGTCCGCGGTGGCGGCGGCCCCCTCCGGCAGCGGGGTGCCGCTCGCCCTGGCCTGGCGGATCTTCCCCAGGGCGATCGTGGCGGTGGCCATGTCCAGCAGGAGCGGCGCGTGGCTCGCGGCGGGTACGGCGATGGCGAGCGGGCTGGTGGCCACGGCCGCGCCCTTGACCCCGGTGTAGCCCATGTTGGGCATCCCGGCGACGAAGGCGATCCCGACCAGGCCCTGTTCGGCGATCTTCGACACGTAGTAGCCGATGGCACCGGTGTGGACGGTCCGGCGCACCCCCACAGCCGCGACACCCCCCGCCCTGGCCCGGGTCACCGCCTCCTCGGCGGCCGCGGTCAGGGCCACCGGGCCGGGCGCGCGATCGGCGTCCAGGACGGCGACCGCCGTCGCGCTGGACTCGAACGTCATCTCGGGCTGGGCGTTGGCCACCCCCTTGGCGAGCAGCTCCAGATAGGCGGGGACCCGCGCGGTGCCGTGGGAGTCGACGCCGCGCAGCGCGGCCCAGACGAACACGTCGGCCGTGGTGCGGGCGTGCTCGGGGCCGAGTCCGCCCTTCTCCAGGAGGGCGGCGGCGAAGGCACGCAGGTCGTCGGCGGGGACAAGGACCTTGCCCGGCTTGGGCGTTGGGGCGTCAGACATGGTGGCGGGGGCCTCCTGGGTCAGCGGGTGACAAGAACGTCGACGACGGCGGTGGTGCCCTCCGCCACGGCCTTGAGCGCGCGCTCCAGGGCGGGGGCGAGCGCGTCCGGCGCGTCGACGGTCTCGGTGTGCATGCCGAACGGCTCGGCGAACTGGGCCAGTCGGGGCAGCCGGTGCAGGTCGGTGCCGAGCCACTCGCCGGTCTCGGCGGCCGCGCCCTCGGGGTAGAACCTGCGGTGGTTGAGGTTCATCGACTTGTAGACGCGGTTGTTGAACACCACGATCAGCAGCGGCAGGTCGTACGCCTTGGCGGCGTCGTACGACGGGATGACGGGGTTGTACGCGAAGGCCCCGTCGCCGATGGTGAGGACCACGGGCCTTTCCCTGGCGGCGAGTTTGACGCCGAGGGCCACCGCGATGCCCTGGCCGAGTCCGCCCTGCACATAGAAGTACGAGTCGGGGTCGGAGGTCTGCACATGGCGTTTCACGACGCGGCTGTGGGTGATCGTCTCGTCGACGACGATCGCGTCCCGCCCGTCCAGCAGCCCGCGCAGGGTCGCGGCCACGAGCACCGGGTCGATGCCCTCGGCCCCTGCCGCCTTCGCCTCGGCCGCGGCGATCGCGGCCTGTTCGTCGGCGTGCCGCTCCTCCTGCGCGCAGCGCCGCGCGGTGGCGGCGGCCACCGCTGTCTCGTCGGCGTGGGCGGCCTTCGCCCGCTTGGTGAGCTGGCGGAGGGTGTTGGCGGCGTTGCCCTCCAAGTACCGGTCGGCGAAAAGGACTTGGTAGACGACGTGCGGGCGCTGCGGCACCTCGTCGATGACGACGATCCGCGCTTTCGACGGGCGGCGCGAGGGCGGGTAGAAGGGCGCGCGGCAGTTGACGAGGAGGATGAGGTCGGCCTCGTCCATCCATGGGCCGATGTCGCTGCCGGCGTGCAGCGGGTGGGTGCGCGGGAAGTTGCCGCACACGGCAGAGTCGGGCTCGACGACCGGGATGTTCCAGGCTTCGGCGAAGGCGAGGAGTGCCTCGAAGCCGCCCGCCTCACGGCCCGCCGTCTCGGTGACGATCACGGGGCTGTCCGCCTCGCGGATCAGCTGGGCGACGAGGTCGACCTCTTCGGGTGAGCTGTGCGTGGAGCCCGGCGGGACGACGGGCACAGCCTCGCGGCCGTCCCACTCCTCCAGCAGGATCTCCAGGGGGATGTTGAGGTAGGCCGGGCCCGCCGGGGCCCGCCAGGACAGCTCCGCCGACCGCGTGATCATCGTGGGCAGGGTGTGGACGCTCGCCGCCTCGTTGGCCCACTTGGTGAAGGGCCTGGCGACGCCGTGCGGGCCGCCCACGAGGGACAGGTTGCGGTACCACTGGCCGCCCGGGTCCTGACCGGGGCCGTCGCCGTACGTGGTCGACTCCGAGGAGGCGACCACCATCGGGACGCCGGCGAGGAGCGCGCCGTGGACGGCCATGGAGCCCTGCAGCAGTCCGGGCGCCGCGTGCAGCAGTACGCCCTGCGGCCGGCGCTCGATCAGTCCGTAGCCGGTGGCCATGCCGACGGCGACGGTCTCGTGGGTCAGGTCGAGGTAGCGCGGGCATGGCAGTCCGTCACGGTGGCGGCGGGCGAGGGACTCCCACACCGGGGCCCATTCGGACCCCGAGGAGCAGAAGAGGTAGTCGGCGCCGACGGCGTTGAAGGCGGCCACGAAGGCATCGCCGCCGTCGCCTCCGGCGGCGTCCGGTGTGTTTCGGGTGTCCGTCATCTCGTGTGCTTCCTCAGCCCTCGATCGGCCAGTTGAGGACCTCGGAGATACCCCGGCCCATGATCCACTCAAGCTCCTCGGGGGTGAAGTCCCAGTGCTTGGTGAACTGTTCGATGGTGTCGGTGTAGGTGATGCCGTGGCCGAGCAGCCGGGTGATGTCGGTGCCGTAGAAGCAGCGCTGCGGGCCCATCTTGTCGACCATCTCGCGCACGTACTTCTCGATGTTCTTGTTCGGGAAGGGCTGCGTCGAGTAGCCCGGCAGGGCCGAGACCTTGACGTAGATGTTGGGGTGCTCGGCGAGGTCCGCGGTCTCCTGGACCCAGTAGCCGATCGCGTCGTCCACGCAGCGGGCCATGATGCCCATGTGGTCGATGATGATCTTCAGCCCGGGGTGCTTGGCGGCGATCTGGCCGAGCTCACGCTTCCAGATCGGGGCGTGGACCATGGTGGGGATGGAGAGTTCCTCGGCGATCGGCCAGTACCAGTCGTTGGTCCCGTCGATCATCCAGTTGCGGTCCTGGGGACGGTGGAAGGTCAGCCGGGTGCCCTTGATGTACGGGTTCTGCGCGAACTCCTTCAGCAGGGCGGTGCCCTCGACCGGGTCGTCCTGCGGGACGCGGGCCATGATGCCGAAGCGGTCGGGGTGCGCCTCGCAGGCCTCGAGCGCGTAGTCGATGCGGTTGCCCTCCCACGACGGGGGCAGGATCAGCGCCCGGTTGACGCCGGCCTCGTCCATCAGCTCGAGGGCCTCCTCGTAGGAGAAGGGGTCCTCGCGGTGGCCGTTGAGGCGGATGCGCTCACGCGCGCCCGGGACCCAGGGGCGGTCCGGGGTCTCTTCCTTCCAGATGTGGATCTGCGTGTCGACAACGAACATGTCCTCGGCTCTTTCTCTCGAAGGGGAAGTGCTTCCCTCGAAGGGAAGGGGGTGGCGGGGTGGTGTGGAAGGAACGCTAGGCGGGTGGTGGGGCGTTGCCGAGTCCCCGGGATGCAAGCACTACTTGCGCGAAAGTCCCCCGTACGCAGGGCATTTTCAGATTGCGGAAGCGTTGCCGAGCACGGCGTCCACGAGGTGCTCGGCGATCGCCATGGAGGCCGTGGCGGCCGGGGAGGGCGCGTTGCGGACGGCGGTGATCCGGCCCACCTGGTGGATGCGGAAGTCGTCCACGAGCGTGCCGTCCGGGTCCAGGGCCTGGGCGCGTACGCCGGCTCCGCCGCGGACCACGTCCGAGACGCCGACGCCGGGGACGTACAGCTGGGCGTCCTTCATGAACGCCGCCCTGGACAGCGAGCCGCGGTACTCCCTGATGCCGGTCCTCCAGTGCTGGGCGGCCATCCTCCAGGAGCCGGGGTAGGCCGCGAGTCCGGCGAGGTCCTTCGGTGAGATCCTGCCGAGCGTGTAGCCCTCCCTGGCCAGGGCCAGGACGGCGTTCGGACCGACCTCGACGGAGCCGTCGACGCGGGGGGTGAAGTGCACGCCGAGGAAGGGGTAACGCGGGTCCGGGACCGGGTAGATCAGCCCGCGCACCAGGTCCGTCCGCTCCGGCCTGAGCAGCATGTACTCGCCCCGGAACGGGACGATCCTCGGCTCCTTCTTGTCCTGGGCGAGCCGGGCGACGGAGTCCGAGTGGAGGCCCGCGCAGAGGATCAGCCGGTCGACGCGGACACGCTCCTGCCCGGAGGCCACCTCGATGCCGCCCGGCACGTCGGTGATCGAGGTGACCGGGAATCCGAGCCGTACCTCGCCGCCCGAGGCCTCGATGTCCTTGGCGAACTCCCGGGCGATCGCCGGGTAGTCGGTGATCGCGGTGCGCGGGGAGTGCAGGGCCGCGATGCCCCCGGCGTGGGGCTCCAGCTCCCTGATCTCCTCCTTGGAGACCTTCCTCAGCTCGGGCACATGGTTGTTCCTGGCCCGTTCGTAGAGGTTCTCCATCCGGCCCAGCTCGTCCTCGCGCACCGCCATGACGAGCTTGCCGATCTCCGCGTACGGCAGGCCCCGGTCCTGGCAGTACTCGCGCAGGACGGACACGCCCCGCACGCACAGGTCCGCCTTGAGGCTGCCCGGCGCGTAGTAGATGCCGGCGTGCACGACGCCCGAGTTGTGGCCGGTCTGGTGGACGGCGACCGCCCGCTCCTTCTCCAGCACCACGACCCGTGTGCCGGGGCGGCGCAGGGCGATCTCACGCCCCGTGGCCAGGCCCACGATGCCGGCTCCGACGATGCCGATCGTCTCGTCAGCCATCGGCTTCCCTCCTGATTCTCGCCGAGGCCGTCAGGCACCGAAGTGGACGGCGACCGTCTTGACCCGGGTGTAGAAGCGCAGGGCCTCCTCGCCCTGCTCCTTGAACGGCGACCCGGAGTCGCGGAAGCCGCCGAAGGGATGGTGGACGTCCCAGCCGGAGGTGGTGGTGTTCACCGCGATCTGGCCGCACTCGGCCTCGTCGACGAAGCGGTACGCGGCGCCCAGGTTCTGGGTGAACACGGCGGCGGCGAGGCCGAAGACGGAGTCGTTGACGGCCTCGACCGCCTCCTCGAAGGAGTCCACCGGGAGCAGGGCGACGACGGGCCCGAACACCTCCTCGCGCCAGATGTCCAGCTCCGGGGTCATGTCTCCCAGCACGGTGGGATTGACGTAGCAGCCGTGGCTCAGTGCCTCGTCCCCCGGCTGGTCGCCGCCGACGAGGACCGTCGCGCCCTGTTTGACCGCGCGCTCGATGTCGGACAGGACGCCGTCGCGCTGACGGGCGCTCACCAGCGGGCCCATCGTGGTGCCCTCGGCGAGGCCCGGACCGACGCGCAGCGCGGTCGCCTCGGCGAGCAGCAGCGCGGTGAACTCCTCGTACACGGGCCGCTCGACGATCACCCGGCTGGTAGCGGTGCAGCGCTGCCCGGCCTGGGCGAAGCCCGCGGCGGCGACAGCTTTCGCGGCGGCGGTGAGGTCGGCGTCGGCGAGTACGACGGTGGCGTTCTTGCCGCCGAGTTCGCCCTGGAAGCGGATGTTGCTGTCGGCGAGCCGGCCGCGCAGGGCCTCGCCGACCTCGTTGCTGCCGGTGAAGGTGAGCGCGCCCAGGCGCGGGTCGGAGATCAGCGCCTCGGAGACCTCCGCGCCGCGCCCCGTGACCACGTTGAGAACGCCCGCGGGCAGACCCGCGTCGTGGAGGGCGCGGGCGAAGTGCAGAGCCGCCTGTGGGGTGTCGGTGGCCGGTTTGAGGAGGGCCGCGTTGCCCGCCGCGAGGCAGGGCGCCAGCTTGCGGGCCGGGGTGATCAGCGGGTCGTTCCACGGGGTGATCGCGAGCACAATGCCGAGCGGCTCGCGCTGGTGGTGGGTACGGGTGTCCGGGCGGACGTCGTGCACGAGGGTGCCGTACCCCTGCCGGGCGAGACCCGCGTAGTACTCCAGGAAGTCCGCGGCCTTGATCGTCTCACCGGTCGCCTCGGCCCGCGTCTTGCCCATCTCGGTCGCCAGGTCCTCGGCGATCTCCGCGAGGCGCTCGCGCAGCAGCCGGGCGGCGTCGGTCATGATCCGGGCGCGCTCGAAGGGGCTGGTGCGCTTCCAGACGGCGAAGCCCCGCTCGGCGTGGTCGTAGGAGCGGGTGACGTCGGCGGCGCTCAGCGCGGGGACTCGGGCGACGGGGGTCCGCAGATCGGAGGGGTCGTGGACGTGGATCCACTCACCGGTCACCACCCACTCTCCGCCGGAGAGGGTTTCCAGGGTTCGCATGGAGATCACTTCCTTCGTCCGCCGCGGTGCGGGATCCGCGGTCTGCACAGGGAGCGGCCGCAGGGGGCCGGATGCGACAACACACCATGTCGGGGCGGTGCCACCAGACCCGCACAGGCAGTCATTGCTTGCGCCGCGCGCAGGTCGGCGGGCGACTGATCCGTGCTGGAATCTGCAGGCCGGACGGTGTGTACGACGCCGCCGGGAGCCGGAATCCCGCTAAGGAGAGACAGACATGGCCTACGCAGTTGTCGCCCACTACCGCTGCGAGCCCGCCGACGAGGACACGGTGCGCGCCGCGCTGTTGAAGGTGCGCGAGCACACCCGTGCCGAGCCGGCGAACCTGGCGTACGAGGTGCACGCCGAGGTGGACCGGCCGGGCGGTTTCGTGCTGTACGAGCAGTACGCCGACCGCGCCGGCTTCGACGCGCACAAGGTCGCCGACCACTTCACCGAGCTGATCGTGGAGACGGTGTGGCCGCTGCTGACCGAGCGCACGGTGACCTTCGCCGAGGTTCTCTGAGGGCCTGCCGGGAAGCGCGGGCGCGCTTCCCGGCCCCTGGGCCGCAGGTCAGAACTCGTTGCCCCAGCAGTAGCGGGCGACGGTCTCCACCAGTACCAGCTTGCGGCGCTGGTTCTCGGCGCTCAGCAGCGGACGGGTCGCCGTGTCGGCGAAGCCGCGGGACGGCGATACGGCCATGTCCTCGAGGTCCTTGACCTCGGCGGCGGCGTCGATGCGGGCCATCACCGTGTCGATGTCCTCGAGTGCGGACACGGTCGCGTCCACCACGCCCAGGCACGCGTCGCGGTCCTCCGGCAGGGCCTTGACCAGGTCGAGTTCGGCGTCGGTGCCCTTGTCGTACGGCAGGATCCAGCGGTCGGCCGGGATCCCGCCGTACAGGCGCTCGATCCTGGCCCGGTCCACCGCGGCGGGTGCCTCCCAGCCGGGGCAGACGCCGATCCTGACTCCCTCCGGGCGCTCTTCCAGCCGTACCGCCAGGGCGTCGACGGCCAGCGCGTCCTCGAAGGACAGCGCGCCGGGGGCGGCCGGCTCGGTGGCGACGTGGCCGATCAGGAGCGGGTTGTTGAGCTGGACGAGCCGGACGCCCCGGGAGACCAGCAGCGCGATCTCCGCCTGGATGATCTCCGCGAGGGCCTCCCCGAGTTCACGGGCCGAGGAGGGCCCGCCCGATGCGGCGAGTTCGGGTGCGAAGGTGGTGGCGGCCAGATAGGCCGGGGAGGGCAGCGAGGCCTTGGGGGCGATCACCGTCAGCCCGGTGAGTCGCCCTGCCCAGTCGGCGAGCAGCGGACCGTTCGCCTTGGGCAGCGTTTCCGCCACCCAGCGCGGCAGTCCGTCGGGGGTTTCCGTGTCCGTGCGACGGAAGCCGGAGACGGCGTCGAAGACCGCGCTGCGGAAGTCCTCCCGGGGGAAGTCCCCGTCCGTGACGACCGTGGTACGCAGCTTCCGCTGGAAGGCCACCGCCTCCTCGACCGCCTCGAGTTCCGCCTTCAGCATGATCTCGGGGTCGCCCTCGGCCCGCGCGGTCAGGAGAGTGCCGGGGCGGACCAGGCTGCCGTGGTGGTCGATGCGGTAGTTGAACGTGTCCGCCATGGCTCAGGCCTCCTTCTCGGTCTGCTCGGTCTGCTCGGCGTCCGGAACCGGCTTGCCCGCGACGCCCCAGGCGGCGAACTCCAGCTCGTAGCCGAGGGATTCGAGGACGTCGTCGGCGACCTGCTGGTCCTCGTCCGCGGTGCCGCCGGCGATGCCGAGGCCGCCTATGATCTCGCCGTCCTTCTTGATGGTGACGCTGCCCTCGGTGGCCATGATCGGCTGGGCGGCGCCGGGCAGCTGGGAGAGCTGGGAGAAGAACACCGGCTGGCTCTCCTGCCACTTCTTCAGCATCTTGCCGGGCCGCTGCATCACGGCCGCGGTGTACGCCTTGGCGCGGGCGATGTCCGGGGTGAGCGGGCGCGCCCCGTCCGAGCGGCGGACGCTGACGACGAAGCCTCCCGCGTCCACCACGGCGACGCTCACCGCCTTCCCGAGCGCCTGGGCGCGCTTCAGGGCGGCGTCGACGATCTCTTCGGCTGCATCGAGGGTGAGGCTGCTCATGCGGCTTCCTTCTGTGCGGTGAGGGTGCGGCGCAGCTGGGCGACGGCCACGTTGTACTGCTCGGGCGCCTCCCAGTACATGGAGTGCGGGGCGTCCGGGACGATCTCCAGATGTGAGCCGGGCAGCAGTTCGTGGGCGCGGGTCACGGTCTTCACGCTGAGTACCGCGTCCTTCTCCGCGGCCAGGAAGGCGACCTTGACGCCCGAGTTCTGGATCTCCTCCAGCGAGGGGCCGTTGGTGTCGAGGTTGCGCAGGTCGGCCATCTTGGCGATGTTGAAGGTGCCCATCTGCTGGAAGAGGAAGGTGAGGTCGGGTCGCTCCTGCTGGAACCGCCGGGTGAGCAGGCGGTCGATGACGGGGAGCTTGACGGCCTCGGCGCGGTCGGCGGCGGCGAGTTCCTTCAGCTCGGGGTGGCTGATGCCGCCGAGGGAGTGGCCGAGGGCGACCGCGGAAACGCGCTCGGGGCGCAGGAGGGCGGCGCGCAGGGCGGCGACGGAGCCGATGGACTGGCCGACGAGCATGACGTCGGTCAGGTCCTCCTGGTCGAGTACGGCGACGACGTCGCCGGGGAAGTCCTGTCCGTCGAACTCGGACTTCGATGCGTGCGGACGGGCCGGGGCGTCGGACTTCCCGAAGCCGCGCAGGTCCATGGTGACGACCGTGAACTCCTCGCGCAGTGCGGCCACTTGCTGCCACCAGGCGGCGTGGTGGCCGCCGCTGCCGTGCACGAACAGGATCGCCGGACCGCTGCCGTGGCGCTCGTAGTAGATGGAGGTGCCGTCGGAGTCGGCGATGGGCATGTCAGTGAACTCCTAGCCGGACGCGGTCAGTTGGGACGCTTGCCGTGGAAGACCAGCTCGATCATGGTGTGGTCGGGGTCGTGGATGTAGCAGAACTTGGACTGGTTCTCCGGCCGCTCGATCGGGCGGGTGTGCCGGATGCCCAGCTCCTTCAGGTGGGTGAGGAACTCGTCCCAGTCGTCGACCTCGACGGCGAAGTGATAGGGCGCCATGCGCTCCATCTCCTCGACCGGGGTGAAGTGCAGGTCGAAGTTGCCGCGGGTCATCAGCACCACGCGGGTGTTGGACTTGGGCATGATCCGCTTCATCCCGAAGACTTTCGTGTACCAGTCGGCGGTGCGGTCGGGGTCGGTGGTGGGGAAGTTGACGTGGTGGATGTAGCGGGGTGCGGTGCTCATGACGGATTCCCTTCGCCGTGTACGGGGTTGGACAGGACACCGATGCCGCTGATCTCGATGTCCACGGTGTCCCCGGGCTCCAGTTGGCAGGTGGACTCGGCGCCCATCCACAGCACGTCTCCCGGCTGCAGGGTGCTGTGCCGGGTGATCTCGACGATGAAGTCGAAGGGGTCGAAGACCATGTCGCCGGTCGCGAACGACGCCCGGACCTCCCCGTTGACGCGGAGCGTGGTCGTCTGTGCCAGGGCGTCGACGTCGGTCTCGATCCAGGGGCCCATGGGCTTGAACGTGTCGCTGTTCTTGCTGCGCCAGAACGTGCGGTCCTGGTGCTGCCAGGTGCGGGCGCTGACGTCGTTGCCGATGGTCCAGCCGAAGACGGCTTCCCGGGCCTCGTTGTACGTGGCGTGCCGCAGCGTCCGGCCGATGACCGCGACGAGTTCGGGCTCCGCCTCGAACCGGCCCTCGACGTCGGCCGGCTTGACGATGGGCGAACCGTGCCCGGTGAGCGCGTTGTTGGCACGGTAGCCCACCTCGGGACGGGTGGGGACCTCGGCGCGGGCGTGCTCGATGTGCCGCGGGTAGTTCATGCCGACCGCGTAGAACACGGGCGGGGCGACGACGGGCAGCCAGGTCGCGCCGGCGCGCGGCACCGTGCCGATCACGGTGGGGCCGCGTTCGCTGTGCTGCCGCCGCGTGGCGTCGAGGGGGGACTCGGACAACAGCTCGATGTCCTCCTCCCCCACCCGGCCCCACACCGCACGTCCGCCGACCCGGACACGGGTGTATCGCATGACGTTCAGCCCGCCAGCAGATGGGAGACGCGCTTGGTGATCAGGTAGGCGTCGAGGGCCTCGGGCCCGCCCTCCCTGCCGTAGCCGCTCTCCTTGACACCACCGGAGGGGGCCTCGCTGACGGAGCCGCCGCAGTGGTTGACGGAGAGGATGCCGGCCTCCAGTTCACGCACCAGGTGCTCGGCGGTGGCGGCGGACTCGGTGAAGCCGTAGGCGGCGAGGCCGTACGGCAGCGCGTTCGCGGTCGTGAGCGCCTCGTCGAGGTCGGCGAAGGGGACGATCGGCGCGAGGGGTCCGAAGGGTTCCTCGTGCAGGAGATCCGCGTCCGCCGGTACGTCGGTCAGGACGGTCGGCGCGAAGAAGTACCCGGCGCGGTCCAGGCGTTCGCCGCCCGTGCGGACGGTCGCTCCCCGGCTGACGGCATCGGTGGTCAGACGCTGAACGGCCAGGAGCCGACGCTCGTTGGCGAGCGGCCCCATGGTGGTGCCCTCGGCCAGGCCGTCGCCGACGACGACCGCTTCGGCGGCCTTCACGAACTCCGCGGTGAAGTCCTCGACGAGGCCCTCGTGGACCAGGAACCGGCTCGGCGAGGTGCACACCTGACCGGCGTTGGCGAACTTCGCCTGGGCGGCGCGGCGCGCGGCCCTGGCCGGGTCGGCGTCCGCGCACACGATCACCGGGGCGTGGCCGCCCAGCTCCATCAGGGAGGGCTTCATGACCTCGCCGGCCGCGGCGGCGAGCAGCTTGCCCACGGAGACCGAGCCGGTGAAGGCGATCAGACGGGGGACCGGGGAGGCGATGAGGTGCGCGGAGACCTCGGCGGGTTCGCCGAAGACGAGGTTGAGCGCACCGGCCGGCAGGCCCGCGTCCACGAAGCAGCCGACGAGGGCGGCGGCGGTGGCGGGCGTCTCCTCCGAGGCCTTGATGATGATGGAGCAGCCCGCGGAGAGCGCGGAGGAGATCTTCCGCATCGGCCCGCCCGCCGGGAAGTTCCAGGGGACGAACGCGGCCACGGGACCGATGGGTTCACGTCGTACGGACAGCAGGGTGCCGGGGGCCGAGGGGATGATGCGACCGTAGGCGCGGCGGGCGTCGTCGGCGTGCCAGCGCAGGGTGTCCGCGACGCGGCGGGCCTCCCCGGTGGCTTCGGCGAGGGGCTTGCCCTGCTCCAGGGTCATGATCCGGCCGACTTCGGCGCTGCGCTCGGTGAGCAGGTCGGCGGCGGCGTGCAGGAGGGCGGTGCGTCGTGCGACGGGTGTGTCGCGCCAGGCCCTGAAGCCCTCGGCGGCACCGGCCAGGGCGCGGTCCAGGTCGTCGGTGGTGGCGAGCGGTACTTCTCCGATCACCTCCTCGGTGGCGGGGTTCACGATCGGGGCGGTCCGTCCGGTGCCGCCGTGGCACCATTCGCCCGCTATGTACATGCGGACGGCGGGGTAGCCGTGGTCGGAGGTCATGAGTGGGTGCCCTCTCAGGCTGGCGAGCGAAGCGAATGGGGGTTTCCCGGCCCAAGGGCGCGGGTTTCCCCGGCCGAAGGCGGCGGATGGTCAGGAGGCGGGGGCGTCCTGCTGGTCGCGGTTGGTGCGCAGCGCCCAGATGTGGTGGGGCGGGGTGGTCTCGTGGACCCGGGTCTCGTAGCGGTCGTCGACGCGGTCCATGTCGGCGGCGTACTCGACCCGTCCGCCGCAGGGTGCGTGCACGAACCGGAAGACGTTCGAACCGACGGTGTGGCGGCCGAGTCTGCGGGCCTCGCGCCAGCCGTGGTCGATCATGTGGTTGCCGCCCTCGATGACGTCGTCGAAGCCGGGCACCTCGTAGGCGATGTGGTTGACGCCGGCCTTGTCGGGGCGGTGGCACAGCAGCATGGTGTGCTGGTCCTGGTCGCCCGGGGCCTGCATGAAGACGCCCATGGGTTTCACCACGTCGGTGGGCCGGAAGCCGAGCAGTTCCACGTAGAACGCGACGGCCTCCTCGCGGCCCTCCTTGAGGATGTTGAGGGCCACATGGCACATCCGCAGGGGGTGGACGCGGGTGATCGGCTCCAGGGCGGTGTTCCAGCGTTCGACGCTGCCCAGGGAGTTGGCGGGCCGGGGGGTGAGGGGCGCGGGCCTAGGCCGGGCCAGGGTCAGACCGACTCCGAATCCGGTCTCGTCCACGGTGTGGAACACTCCGGCGGCGTCCTCCAGGACCGCCCGGTCCCGGCCGACGGCCGTGACGAGCCGCTTCAGCTGCTTCGCCGTGTCGACGCCCCACACCACCTCGCGCAGGGTGGGACCCGCTTCCACCGGCGGCGGCAGCAGCGACCCGGGGTCGGTGTCGAGGTGGAGGGTCTGCCCGGTGAGCGTCTCGAACACCGCGTACTCGTCGGTCCGTTCCACCAGGAACAGTCCGAAGTCGTCGAAGAAACGGGCGCATTCGTCGAGGTCGCCGATGCCGTAGGTGACCGATTCGATTCTCTGGATTCCCATGGTCTCCTCGTTTCACGGGTCGCCTGGTGAGCGTAGATTTCGGGTGGCGGCGTCTCAACGCTCGGGGCCGACGGACTGTGCAATCGTTTCTTGCGGTTACGGCCGGATCGCCGGAATGGGATTCTGCGAGAACCAGTCCGTCAGAAAGTCGAGGAAGACGCTGATCTTGCGCGGGGTGTCCTGCCCGGGGCCGTAGATGGCGTACAGCGGCCGGTCGGGCACCGCGAGTTCGGGCAGCAGGACCTGTAGGGCGCCGGAGACCAGGTCGTCGTAGGCCGGTCGCTGCGGGAGCAGGGCGAGACCGCGCCCGTGCACGGCCGCTTTCTGCAGGGCGATGTAGGAGTTGGACGAGAACGCGATGTTGCGGATCTTGTGCAGGGTGGACGCGTGTCCGTGGCCGATGCGCCAGACCGGGTCGTTGACGTGCACGAGGCAGTCGTGGTGCGCGAGGCCGTTCGGTTCGGTCAGTGGCCCGTTCCGGTTCAGGTATTCCTTGGCGGCGCACAGCACGAACGGGAGCGAGGCGATCTTCTTGAGGCGGACGCTGGAGTCCCGGAGGTCGCGGGTGTGGAATGCCACGTCGAATCCGCCGTCCAGGAAATCGTAGGTCCGGTCGGACATGCCGCCGAGTTCGAATCGCACCTGGATTTTCGGGTGTGCGGCGGAAAAGGCGGCGATGGCGTCCCCGAGGTCCAGGCTCCCTATCCATTTGGGGCAGATGATGCTGAGCGTCCCTTCGGCGCGGTCGTGGAGGTGGGCGATGCCGGCGTCCTCGGCCTCGATCTCGTCCAGGATGCGCGCGGCGAACTCCGCGTAGCGCTGCCCGGGTTCGGTGAGGCTCACCGAACGGGCCGTGCGGTTGACCAGGCGGACGCCCACCTGCCGTTCCAGCTCGGCGACGTGTCGTGACACCAGCGAGCCCGAGGAGCCCAGCTTCTTGGCGGCTCCGCTGAAACTGCCGGATTGCGCGACGGTGACGAAGCTGTGCATGAGGAGCAAGCGATCCATGTTTCCTCCGGAGGCCCACGACTGCCAGGGGTGGGCCCCGGCGGCGGTGCCGGTCGTACGGGTGTGCGGGCGTACCGCGCCGGAATGTCCTCATGACGGCTGTGTCGGACATTCCGGCGACGCGGTGGACGGGCGGCTCAGGACGCCTTCGCGACGGACACCGCTTCGCGGTGCGGGTTCGGTTACTTGGGGCAGTACTGGGGTGCCTTGCTCAGGTTGTCCTTGGTGACCAAGAGAAGAGGAATGTTGGCAATCTTGTCAACCTTCTTGTTGTCCAGAAGCCCGAT
Organism: Streptomyces sp. GbtcB7; assembly: GCF_019091445.1. Lineage (NCBI taxonomy): Bacteria > Bacillati > Actinomycetota > Actinomycetes > Kitasatosporales > Streptomycetaceae > Streptomyces > Streptomyces sp. GbtcB7. Next base: position 159,874 of record NZ_JAGXJM010000021.1, on the reverse strand, counting down.
CGCGTTCTTGGCCGCGGTCTGGCCGATCGTCATCGCCGAGTTGGCCACGGTGGCGGAGAAGCGGCCGTCCTTCACGGCGGCCAGGCCCTCGTCGGTACCGTTGGTGGTCACGATCTTGACGTTCTTGGCGCCGGCCGCGTCGAACGCCTTGCGCGCCGCGAGGCCCATCTCCTCGTTGGCGACGAAGGCGTAGGCGAGGTCCGGGTGGGCCTGGATCATGTTCTCGGCGACGTCCTGCGCCTTGGCGGCGTTGAACATGCCTGGCTGGTTCGCGACCACCTTGGCGTTGCCGGGCAGCGCCTTGGTGAAACCGCCCACCAGCAGATCGGAGGCGGCACCGGGCGCACCCGCGATGACCCCGACCTGTACGTCCTTGCCGCCCGCGTCCTGCGCGACCCAGCCGGCGTCCAGGGCACCGACCTTGCCCAGGTCGACGACCGCCGCGCCGAGGATGTCGTTCACGTCGCTGGTGGCCACGGACGTCAGGTAGATCGGAATGTTGGAGGCCTTGGCCTTGGCTATGTCGCCCTTGAGCGCGTCGACGTTGACGGTCTGCACGATGAGCGCGCTGACATTACGGGAGATCATGTCCTCGATATTGGACAGTTCGGTGCCGGAATTCTGGTGGGAGTTGGCCGTGTAGACCTTCGCCCCTTCCGACTTCGCCGTCTGTTCCAGGGCTTTCTGCAAACAGGTGTGGAATTCGGTGTCGGCGCCGTTGACGAACCCGAGGGACACGGAGCCGGACCCACTGCCGGTGTCCTTGCCGCAGCCGCTCAGCACCAGGGTGGTGCCGGCGACGGCGGCGAGCATCGCTCGGCGGGAGCGGGCGGAGAGTCTCATGGTCGTACGCCTTTCATGACGGGCGGTGGAGAGAAGAGGAGGGGGGTCAGTGCCGCGCGGAGCGGGCCTTGTGGAGCTCGTTGGCGATGGCCGCGACGAGGAGCACGCCGCCCACGGAGACCTGCTGGAAGTAGCTGGAGACCTGCACGAGGTTGAGGGCGTTGGCCACCACGCCGAGCAGCAGGACCCCGAGCGCCGTTCCCACGACGGTTCCGTGGCCGCCGGCGAGTGAGGTGCCGCCGATCACCACGGCGGCGACGGCGGTGAGTTGGAGGGTGAGGCCGCCGGTGCCGGGGCTGCTGGCACCCAGCCGGGACAGCAGCATCACGCCCGCGAGACCCGAGAGGGCGCCGGTGACGGCGTACAACGTGAGCTTGCGCGCGGTGACGTTGATGCCGCTGAGCCGGGCGACATGCTCGTTGCCGCCGATGGCGAAGGCGTCCCGCCCGAACACGGTGAACCGCATGACCAGGGCGGTCGCCAGCAGCACGAGGACCGCCACGATCAGCAGGTACGGCACCCCGAGGACCTTGTCGTTGCCCAGGGAGAACATCCTGGTGCCGATGGAGACGCTGAGGCCGCCCTGGACCAGGAGCGCGACGCCGTCGAGCAGGGTGGCCGTCGCCAGGGTCGCGACGAAGGGGGCCACGTTGGTGAACGTCACCACCAGTCCGTTGACCAGCCCGATGGCCGTGGCCAGCAGCACCGAGGCGATCACGGTGAACGCGGTGGAGTGGCCGTGGGAGAGCAACTGCGCGCCGACGGCGGTGGTGACGGAGACGTTGCTGCCCATGGAGAAGTCCATGCCGCCCGCGGTCATCAGCAGGGTGAGGCCGGCGGCGATCACCGCGGTGACGCTCACCTGACGGAGCACGTTGATCAGGTTCGTGGTGGTGGCGAACGAGTCGGTCCGCAGCGCGGTGGCGACCACCACGACGATCAGGACCGCGATCAGACCGGTGTGCGGCGCACGGCGCAGGGCGCCGAAGGTGAACCGGGGCCGGGGCTCCTCGGGCGGGTCGCTGACGCCCGGCGCATCGGCAAGTGTCTTGGCGCTCACTGCGGTTGACCTCCGAGAGCGGTGGCGACGAGTTCGTCGTGGGTGATGGCGGTGATGTCGTGTTCGGCGACCGCGCGGCCGGCGCTGACGACCACGACGCGGTCGGCCAGCCGCATGACCTCCTCGGCGGAGGAGGAGGCGAGCAGTACGGCCGTGCCCCGTGAGGCGAGGTCGTCGACGAGGGTGTGGATGTCGGCCATGGCCGCGATGTCCACACCGTTGGTGGGGTCCTCCAGGAAGCAGGCGACCGGCTCGGTCTGGAGCCATTTGGCCAGCAGCACCTTCTGCTGATTGCCTCCGGACAGCGCGCTCACCGGCGGGTTCCCGGTGAGGGAGACCACTCCGTAGCTCCTGCGCAGCGGGGCCGCGCGGCGGGTGAGCGCGCCGCGCCGGTGGACGCGGCGGCGTGCGAAGCGGTCGTCGGCCAGCATCAGGTTCTCGTCCAGGGAGAGTTCGGGGACCAGGCCCAGCGCCCTGCGGTCTCCGGTGACGCAACGCAGGCCGCTGGCGAGCGAGGCGCGGACCCGACCGAGGGGCACGGGGGCGCCGTCGACGAGCACGGTGCCGAGGTCGGGGCGGCGGCGGCCGGACAGCAGGTCGAAGAGGCGTGACTGTGCGTCCCCGGCCGGTCCCAGCACCGCGACGATCTCGCCCTTGCGCACCTCGACGGTGAAGTCCCGGATGGTCCGGCCGTCGCTCAGACCGTGCACCGCGAGGCCGATGTCGTCCTTGGGGGCGGCGCGTTCGACGCGCCGGGAGACCACGTCCCTGCCGACCATGCTGCGCACGAGCCCCGCCGGGTCGAGGTCGCCGGCCGGCGCGCTGCGTACGACGTCGCCGTCCCGCAGGACCGTGAGGCGGTCGGCGACGGCCATGACCTCGTCGATGTAGTGCGAGATGTAGACGACGGCGACGCCCTCGTCGCGCAGGGTGCGCACCAGGTCCCTGATCTGGTGCGCCGCCTCCGCGCTCAGGCAGGCGGTCGGCTCGTCGAGGATCAGGATCCGGCCGCCGCGGCGGACCTCACGCGCCACCTCGACCATGGTCTGTTCGGCGACGGTGAGCGAACGCGCGGTGCGCTCCACGTCGATGTCGATGCCGAGGCCGGACAGCGCCTTCATCGCCTCGGAGTTGACGGCTTTCCAGTGGACCGTGCCGCGTCGGGTGGGCAGATCGCCCAGCATGACGTTCTCGGCCACGGTCAGGCCCATCGCCAGTTCGCGGCGCTGGGGAACCGACGCGATGCCGAGCCGTCGGGCCCTGCGCACGGTCAGCCCGGAGTACGTGCCACCGTTGACCTGGATCGTGCCGCCGTCGGGCTGGTGGACCCCCGAGAGGATCTGCACCAGCGTCGACTTGCCCGCTCCGTTCATGCCCATCAGCGCGTGCACTTCGCCGGGGTACAGATCGAGGTCCACCCCCTTGAGCGCGGCCGCCCCGCCGAAGCTCTTGGTGACGCCCCGTACGCGCACCACGGCCGGGAGGGCCGTCACGGCCGCGGTCCGTCCCCGTCGGGGACGACACGCTCGTAGCCGCGGATGTCGGGGAAGGGGGGCTCACGATCGGCCTGGAGGTCCACCTGGAAGGTGTTCAGGCACATGCCGAGCATGGTGAAGTTGCCGAGCGCGCCGATGGTGTCGACCAGGCCCTTGGGGCCGAAGTGTTGGAGTGCGCGGGCGAAGGTCTCGTCGGACACGAAGTGGTTCTCGAGGACCTCGCGGCAGAACCGGTAGAAGGCCTGGTCCGCCTCGTCGTCGAAGACCGCCTCGCGCTTCTCGGCGACGGCCTTGACGGCGGACTCCGGAATGCCGGCCTCGATCGCCTGGTGCACATGCGCGTTCCAGGAGTACTGCGCGTCCCAGTTCCGGGCGGCCATCAGCAGTGTGAGTTCGCGCAGATGCCTGGGGAGGTCGCAGTCGAAGCGGGCGAAGGCGCCGAGGGATTCGGCGCGTTCGCACATCTCCGGGCTGTGCAGCCAGACGCGGAAGGGGCCACGGACGGCGCCGCGCCGGCCGGCGATGCGGGCGGCCAGTTCCTGCTGGCGGGGATTCATTTCCTCATCGGTGAGAACGGGGAGCCTCATGGGGCCGATACCTGCCTTCTCTTTCCGGCGTGTTTCCGGCACGTACGGGGAAGCCGTGCGGTGCCAGCCGAAGGTACAGCCGAGTTCGGGAAGCTCACCCCTCCCGGAATGCAAGGTAAAACTGCACGCCGGAGGGCACCCATTCATGGAAACGCGACCTAACGTCGATCGACGCAACAGCGTTGATGGGAGAGGAACTCCGGATGACCACGATCATCAAAGTCGCGTCCGTGCCGCCGCTCGACCGTGGTGGTGCCGTCGTGACGACGCCGCTGATCACCACGCCCTCGGCAGCCGGGGAGAACCGCATCACCAGCGGCATGAGTGTCTATCCGGTCGGCTCCGGGGCTCCGTTGCACTCGCACAACTGCGACGAGCACGTGACGATCCTCGAGGGCGAGGCGGAGGTGGTGGTCGACGGTGAGGTGACGAAGCTGGAGCGGTTCGACACCACGTACGTCCCGTCGACCGTCCCCCATCTGTTCCGCAACATCGGCGACCGCCCGCTGCGCATCCTGTGGGTGTACACGTCGGGCACGGTCACGCGTACGTTCACCGAGACCGGGGTGACGGTGGAACACCTGTCGGCGCAGGACCAGATGGGCTGAACAGGGCCATGGGTGCCGCTGGTCGTATCTGATCCGGACATGCCTGAGGCCGGGCCCCGCCAGGTCCCGGCCTCAGGCATGTCGTCGCGGTCAGCCGGTGGTGGTCAGCTGCTGGGCGGCGTCGCGCTGCGGGGTCTGCTGGGGGCCGCGCAGGCCGGTGAGGGCGACGAAGACCGTGGCGAGCACGGCGGCGATGGCGAACGCCGTGAAGCCCCAGCTCTCGGACTTGGCCGCGACGAGTTGGCCGCCGAGCCACGGCCCGAACACGGCGCCGAAGCGGCCGATGCCGGAGACCCAGCCCACGGCGGTGGCGCGGTTGTCGTCGCTGGAGCGGCCTGCGACCGTCGCGTAGATCATGGCCTGGGCGCTGAAGAGGAACAGGCCGGTCAGGAACACCACGACGTAGGTGAGCGGCAGCGCCATGTGGATGCCGAGCAGATAGACGCCGAGGGCGGTGGCCGCGAACCAGACGGTGGCGACGCGCGCACCGCCGAAGTGGTCGGAGAAGCGGCCGGCGATCAGCATGCCCGCGATGCCGCCGAGGTTGATGACGATGACGAAGGACAGCGAGGAGCCGAGCTCGTAGCCCGCGCCGCGCATCATGGTGGGCAGCCAGTTGCTGACGCCGTAGACGAGCAGCAGGCCGCAGAACGAGGCCAGCCAGAACAGCAGCGTGGTGCGCCACAGGCCGCCGCGGAACAGGGCGACGACGGCGCTCCAGCGGTCCCCGGCCGCGGGGCGCTCCGCCGCGGGGGCGGGCAGTTCGACGTCGTAGCGCTCGGCGAGCTCGCGGGCTTCCCGTGTGCGTCCCTTGGCGACCAGGAAGTTCAGCGACTCGGGGAGGTACTTGGCGATCAGCGGGACGCCGATGAGCAGCGGGACCACGCAGATCCAGTAGGCGACGCGCCACTGGCCGGCGCCGGTGGTCCACAGGCCGACGAAGCCCGCCAGGATGCCGCCGGCCTGGTGGGCGGTCATCAGCGTGCCGACTATCAGAGCGCGGCGGCCACGTGGGGCGTACTCGGCGACCATCGTGATCGTGGTGGGGAGCAGACCGCCGAGTCCGAGACCCGCGATGAACCGGCCGAGTCCGAAGACACCGAGGCTGGGGGCGACGGCGCAGAGGGCGGACGCGAGTGAGAAGACCGCCGTGCAGGTGATGATCACCTTCTTGCGGCCGATCCAGTCGGTGACCGTGCCCGCGGACAGCGCGCCGATCAGCATGCCGAAGGTGGCGTAACTGCCCAGGTCGCCGGCCTGGGACGGCTGGAGCCCCAGGGCGTGCTCGGCGAGCATGTTGGGCAGCACGGAGCCGTAGACGAACATGTCGAGGCCGTCGAAGAGCACGACCAGCCAGCACAGGCCGACGACCAGCGTGGCCAGTCCGGTCCCACGGGCGCGCAGGTCTGGGGAGGGAGACATCATTGTTTCCTCTCGTCCGGGAGAAGTGTCCCTGGAGGGGATGAGTGAGGCGGGTCGGTGCGGCTCGAGCGGCCTGACCCGATGGTGCGCACGACGCTAGGGTTCCGGTTCCCTAAGTGTCAACGCTTTTGTCAACAATCTCAGGAACAATCCAGCCAACGGTTCCGAGAGGCTACAGCGGGAGAGAAACAGCAGGTGAAACGGCCATGGGCGGCACACAGCCGTGTGCCGCCCTCCCTGTTTCGCTGGCTTGTTCTCAGTGGTCCGCGGCCGGGTCCAGCGGCGGCGTGCCATGGGTGTGGAAGGACTCGATGGTCTTCAGACCCCACGCCTGCCCCTTGGCACGCTCGGCCTGGGTCCATGTGATCAGGGGCCAGTCGGGGGCCAGTACGAGACGGGTGAGCGGGTTGCACAGCTCGATACGGTTGCCGCCCGGCTCGTAGACGTAGAGGAAGAACGTCTGCTGGATGGCGTGCTTGTGCGGGCCCGTCTCGATGAACACACCGGTGTCGAGGGCGAGGTCGGCGGCGCGCAGGATGTCCTCGCGGGTGTCGGTCGCGAACGCGATGTGGTGCAGCCGCCCGCGCGAGCCCGTCCAGTCCTCGGTGTAGACGACGTCGTACGACTTGTTCGTGAACGTCAGCCACTTCGCGGCGATCCGGCCGCCGTCGAGCTGGATCTGCTCGGTCGGCCGGGCACCCAGGAGGTGCTGGTGGAAGTCGGCGTTGGCGGCGACGTCGGCGGCCAGGTAGTTCACATGGTCCAGGCGGCGTACGCCCACCCCGCGACCGGGCTTGGCCTGGGGCTGGTTCTTCAGCCCCGGCTTCAGTTCGTCCGGGGCCTGGTACCACTCGGACTCCCAGTACAGGGCCAGTTCGTGGTCGTCGGGGTCGGTGGTGACGTACAGCGGGCCGAGGCCCGGCTCGTCCTCGGTCCAGCGGCCCTGGTGACCGGCGGCCTCCAGTTCCTTGACCCTCCGCTGCAGAGCCTCCTCGCTGGAGGCGCGCAGGGCAGTGCGGCGCAGACCGGAGGTCTGGTGCGCGGTGAGGACGAGGCTGTGGTGCTCGTAGTCGTCCCAGGTCCGCAGGTAGACCGAGTCACCGCTGCGGCCGTTGACCGTCAGACCGAGGTAGTCGGTGAAGAACCGCAGACTCCCGTCCAGGTCCGGGGTGAGCAGTTCGACGTGCCCGAGATGGGCGATGTCGCCGAGGGGCGGGGCCATGCAGGCCTCCTTAAGGGTGAAGTGCGGCTCCGGCCGGCCGGGGGAAGACCGTACCGTCGAAGATCTTGCGTGCGGTGCGGACGACGGCGGTACGGCGGGCCACGGGGGCGGCCCCCGAGGTGCCGTCGTCGATCTCGCTCTCGATGTCGAGGAATCCGGTGGGATGCTCGATGCGCAGCCGTCCGCCGTTGTCGGGCAGACGGGCGACGTCCTGGCCGACGCCGCCGTGGACGCGCAGCCCGGCGGCGACGCTGGCGGCTCCCAGGACGCCGATGGCGGTGTGGCAGCGGACCGGGATGAAGGTGCGGGTCATGACCGCGCCGCCGTTCGTGGGCGGTGCCAGCAGGCTGAGCTTGGGCACGGTCGTCTCGCTGACGTCGCCCAGACCCATCAGCAGGCCCGCCTCCAGGCGGATCCGCTGGAGCCGGTCGTGCAGGGTCAGGTCCTCCTCCAGGTCCCGCGGCCTTTCGTAGCCGGTGACCTGCAGGGAGGAGGCGGCGATCAGCACGGTCGGCATGCCGTTGTCCACGCAGGTCACCGGCGTGCCCGCGACGATGTCCCGGGCGTGCCCGGTGGGCAGCAGGGGGTTGCTGCCCCGCTCGAACTCGATCACCACGGGTGCGGCGGTGCCCGGCACGCCCGAGATCTCGGCCGGCCCCGCGTAGGAGACGCGCCGGTCCGGCGTGGGAAAGGTGGCGGTGGCGTGGTCACCGCTGTTGACCATCCGGATCCGTACCGAGGTGTGCCCGTCCCGGGCGGCGACCAGACCGCGTTCGACGGCGAACGGGCCGACCCCCGCAAGGAGGTTGCCGCAGTTCTGCCGGTCGGAGACCTCGGCCCGATCCACTCCCACCTGGAGGAAGAGGTAGTCGACCTCCGCGTCGGGGCTCTGGGAGCGGGAGACCACCGCGACCTTGCTGGTGAGCGGGTGCGCTCCGCCGAGTCCGTCGATCTGCCGGGGGTCGGGGCTGCCCATGACCCGCAGCAGCAGGTCGTCGCGCGCCCCGGCGTCGGCCGGCAGGTCCTCGGCCAGGAAGTAGGCGCCCTTCGAGGTCCCACCGCGCATCAGCATGCAGCGCAGCTCCTCGCCGGTGCTCATGACGGGGAACCGTTGCGTTCGTACTCGTCGTAGGCCTGGTACCGCACCCCGAGCCGTACGAGGGTCTCGCGCAGGCCGTAGCGGTCCAGGCCCAACTGGCCCTCGGCGAAGGCGGCCCGGGAGGCGTCCTCCTTGGCGGTGCGCGCCTCGGCCGCCTTGACGGCCGTACCGGCCCGCTCGCGGGGTACGCACACCACGCCGTCGTCGTCGGCGACGATGACGTCACCGGGGCGGACGACCTGCCCTCCGAGCACGACGGGTACGTTCACCGAGCCGGCCGTGGCCTTGACCGTGCCCTGGGCGCAGACCGCCCTCGACCAGACGGGGAAGCCCATGGCACGCAGGTCGGCGGTGTCGCGCACCCCGGCGTCGATGATCAGGCCGCGCACCCCGCGGTACTGGAGCGCGGTGGCGAAGAGGTCGCCGAACATGCCGTCGGTGGAGGGCGAGGTGGTGGTCACGACGAGGATGTCGCCCTCGCGGCACTGCTCGACCGCAGCGTGGATCATGAGGTTGTCGCCGGGCCAGCACAGGGCGGTGACCGCGGTGCCCGCGATGCGCACGTCCTGCTGGACCGGCCGGAACCCGGGACCGAGACTGCCGGTTCGGCCCATGCCCTCGTGGACGGTGGCCACGCCGTAGCCGCCGAGTGCCTCGACGTCCTCGGCATGGGCGCGCGGCGGGTTGGTGACGATCAGGCCGCTCATGCCAGCTCCTCCGTGACCTGCGGGTAGGGACGCATGTAGGCCTCTCCGTAGGTGGCGTGGGGCAGGCCGAGGTTGGGGCCCGCGTTGCGCTTGAGCTGTACGCCGCGCCGCTTGCCCAGGTCCGTGTAGTAGTCCCACAGGTGCTGCTGGGCGGCGAGGCACTCCATGGCCTTGCGCTTGGTCTCCCAGACCGGGGTGATGTCGAGGAGGACCTCGGGCTGGAAGCCGCACATCTCCGGCTGGTGCGGCTCGAAGAAGAACACCGGCGGGGCTCCGATGATCTCGCCCTCGGTGGGATAGCCGATGGCCTGGGCGAGGACACGGGCGTCCAGGGCCATGCGGGCGGCCGCCGGGTGGTCACCGTTGTAGGGATCGTCCAGGGGGTGGGTCAGGACCACGTCGGGCTGGGTGTCGCGGTAGATGCGTACGAGCTGGTCGGTCAGCTCCTGAGTGACGAGCAGGGGGTAGTCGCCGGCGTCGAGGAAGCGCACCCCGGCGCCCAGGGTCGAGGCCGCCGCCTCGGCCTCGGCACGGCGGATCTCCTTTATCTCCTCCAGCGACTTGCCCTCGCGCCAGGCTTTGGCGGACTCACCGCGCTCCCCGTAGGTGAGGCACGCGATGGTCACCTTCTCTCCACGGGAGGCGGCCAGGGCGATGGCTCCCCCGGCCCGCCAGACGAAGTCCCCGGCATGCGCGGTGATGACAAGTGTCGATCGTGGGGTGGTGGGCGCCTTGCCGTGCGTCATTGCTCACATCTCCTTGGTGGACAGGCCGGATGCCCCACCTCAGCGACGTCATTGGCGCAGCGCGTCGATGACTCCCGCGAGGTGGGTACGGACGGCCGCTTCGGCCGCCTGCGGGTCCCGGGCCCTGATCGAATCGATCATGGCCAGGTGCTCACTCAGTGACTGCTGGGGGCGCCCCGGTCTCAGCGCGAGCTGGAAACGGTGGCGCACCAGCTGCCCGTTGAGCCGCTCCAGCAGCCCCACGGCGACCTGCTGGCCGGAGAACTCCCTGATCCGGTCGTGCAGTTCGTGGTTGAGCCGGGAGTAGACCAGTGGCTCGCCGTCCGCGACCGCCTTGGACATCGCCGTGCCCAGGTCGGTCAGCTGGTCCAGCTGGTCCTCGCTCGCCTCGACGGCCGCCTTGGCCGCGCAGAGGCCCTCCAGGACCATGCGGCACTCGGTGATGGCCACCGCTTCCTCGACCGTCACCACCCGCACCCGCGAGCCGCGGTTGCGGATCCGCTCGACCAGTCCCTCCGACTCCAGCTCGATCAGCGCCGCTCGGACGCTGGCCCGCGTGACACCGAACTGCTCGGCGAGTTCGTTCTCGACCAGCCGCTGGGCCGGTGCCATGTCGCCGTGCAGGATCGCCTGCCGCAGGTGCACCAGTGCGTGCTGCTTGGCCTGCTCGCCGGTGCCTGGACGGGCTTCCTTCGGCATCGCGCCCTCCCTGAGTGAGTGCCTGTCGAACCTAAATCCAGTCCAACAAGATTGTCAACAATTTTGTTCCCTATGTTGCCGACATGCTCCGTCGGCGGTCCGGTCACACGCCACCACAGGGCGCTGACCGGCGCCAAGCGTCCCACGGCCGCTCGACAGCGGGACGTCACCGCCCCATCTCCCGGGCCGGGCAAGGGTGCGGTTCACCCAGCGGACACAGGCGGTGTCGGTGGCCTGAGGGCACGACCGTCGAGGGTCCGTCGCGGGGAATGCCAACTCGACGCCAGATCCGTTTCCTTGGGCGGGTCGGGCCGGGCGCGCGCCATGTGCCGTACGGGCCGAGGGTGACGGCCGGGACCGCCCTGACCAGCCCCGATCTGGGCGGGCGTCAGCCGCTCAACACCAAGAGAAAGTAAAGGGAGTTATCCACGGCACCACGACCCACTTCCCGCACCCCAGGGGTCCACCTGCTCCGCTTGACTTCATTGTCCCGATATGCGTAGTTTGGGTATGGGTTGAACAGAAAACAGACGTTTTGCCTGGTGAGAAGACAAACAATCTCAGCATCCCGACCGACTACATCCCGACCGACGACAACCCGGTCGTCGGTTAACTGACGGACGGGCGCCCCGCCGCGGGGTTTGCTGCACTTCAGCAGCCTGGGTGGGCCCGATCACGCGCGATCACGCGCGAGTCGGCGACGGCAAGTCCCGTCACTCTCAACGCCGATGTACCGGACCCTTATCGCGAACGTCTCAGTGCCTCCATGGTGCCGACGTCACCGCGGCCGTGCAGAGCCGGCACCTGTCTACGCTCCCGGGAAGGGAAAGCACCATGCGGATCATCACTTCAAGGACGTTCCGGCTGGTCGCCAGCCTGTTCGCCGCTCTGGCCCTGGCGTTCGGCACAGCCGGCATCGCCAGCGCGACCAGTTCCCACTCGGATCACTCCTCCGATTACTCCTACAGCAACAACTGGAACGACGACGGAGGCCACGGAGACCACGGAGACGACGGCGGCTACGGCGGCGGTGACCACGGCGGCTACGGCGGCGGTGACCACGGTGGTGGCGACCACGGCGGCGGCGGAGACCATGGCGGCGGTGGCGGAGACCACGGCGGCGGTGGAGACCACGGCGGCGGCGGTGGCGGACACGGCGGCGGTGGCGGCGGCCACGGCGGTGGCGGCGGGGGCGGCCACGGCGGTGGTGGCGGTGGCGGACACTGACCCCAGTGGTCGTGACTGACATCTGAAGATTGACGGCCCGTCATCTCGCCAAAGACGACTGGTCTTGTCCGAACGGTCCCGTGTCGCGCCAGCGACACGGGACCGTTCGGCGTGCGGCCGTACGACCTACACTGGCGGTCGTCCACGGTCCCGGTACCGCCGCGACAGAACCGATCGGGGGCGCGATGATGGCCGGTGCACGGCGCGTGACGCTGAGCGACGTCGCCGCGGCGAGCGGCGTCTCGCGGGCGACCGTGAGCTTCGTCCTCAACAACGATCCGAACCAGACCATCTCGCCGACCACGAGCGAACGCGTACGCCAGGCCGCCCGCGACCTCGGGTACGTACCGCACGGCATCGCACGGGCGCTGCGCGAGGGCTCCTCCCGCATCGTCGTCCTCAACGTCGACTGGGGACTCGAGGGCAACTACTCGCGCAGTTACATCCGGGGCCTCGACGACGAACTCGCCGCGCACGACCATGTGCTGCTCGTCCGGCACGGCCATTGCGCCCCGCACTCGACGCAGCAGGTCCTCGACACGATCGCTCCCCGGGCCGTGCTGCGGTTCGCCGCGCATCTCACCGGCCACGAGCCCGGGGCTGTGGGCGACTGGCGGGCGGGGTTCGCCGCGAACGCCGCCCTGCAGATCCGACATCTCGCCGACCGCGGCCACACGCACCTCGCGATGGCGTTGCCCGACCAGGACTCCCCGCTGTTGGAAGTGCGGCTGCGCCTCGCCCGGGAGACCGTGAGCACGCTGGGGCTCGCCCCGCTGACCTCCTTCGTCGTGCCCCGCCCGAGGGCGGCCGGCACCAGCGCCGTCAAGGCCTTCCTCGCCGCGCACGGGACCGTGACGGCGGCCGCGGCCTTCGACGACGACATCGCCCTGCGCACCCTGACCGCCCTGCACGACCTGGGACTTGCCGCACCCGACGACCTGGCCGTGATCGGCTTCGACGACACGGAGTACGGCGCCCTCGTCACACCCGCGCTGACCACCGTCCGCATCGACGCCGAAGTCCACGGCCGCCTCGCCGCCCGCGCCGCGCTCGGCCTCGATCTCGCCGGGCTCAGCCCCGAGCCCGGGCGGATCATCGCGCGCGACTCGGCCTGACACCGGCGGACAGCGCGGCGCACCCGATGCGCCCCGACGTCGACTACGCGGCTCGGCGATACAGCTCCGTCAGGAGTTCGATGGCGGCGGGGGCGGCGGGGTGCGGGTCGTCCCGCCACCAGGCGAGCCGCACCGCGATGGGCTCGGCGTCGCGCACCGGCCGGTAGACGACGCCGGGGCGCGGGTACTGGTGCGCGGTGGACTCGGCCGTCATGCCCACACAGCGCCCCGTGGAGATCGCGGTGAGCCACTCGTCGACATCGTGGGTCTCCCTGGTCACCGGGCGGGAGTCGGGCGGGAACAGCTCCGTCGTCGTGGTGCCGGTCCTGCGGTCGATCAGCAGGACGCGCCCGCCGAGGTCGGCGAGTCGCACCGAGCGGCGTCCGGCCAGCGGATCGTCGGCGGCCAGGGCGCACAGCCGCCGTTCCAGCCCCACGATCGCGGAGTCGAACCGCCGGTCGTCCAGGGGCCTGCGCACCACGGCCGCGTCGCAGGTTCCCTCGGCGAGGCCGGCGGTGGCGGAGTTGACACGCACGAGCCGCAGCTCCGTCTCGGGGTGCGCCCGCGCCCAGTCGCGCTGAAAGGCCAGGGTGTGACGGCCGAGCGCGGACCAGGCGTACCCGATCCGCAGCGAGGCGCGACCCGACGTGGCCTCCTGGACCAGGTCGGCCACCTCGCCTAGTACCCGCCGGGCATGCGCCAGCACCCGCAGTCCCGTCGCCGTCGGGGTGACCTCGCGGGAGGTGCGCCGCAGCAGCCGCACCCCGAGGACGCGCTCGAGCGAGGCCAGTGTGCGGGACACGGCGGCCTGGGAGACCCCGAGCGCGATGGCGGCGTCGGTAAAGGTGCCCTCGTCGACGATCGCGACGAGACAGCGCAACTGCCGCAGCTCCACATTCATGACGGAGGCGTGCTTGATATAGGCGTCCCTGACGGATGCGTCCTCGACGGAAGCGTCCTTGCCGGAAGCCTCCTCGGCTGAAGGATCCATGACTCAAGCGTATAGATGGATCGGCTGATGCATTTTGCGCAAGAGCCCCGGCCTCCCAGCATCGAGACATGCACGCAGCCTCCGCACGCCCGGCAACACCCGCGCGTCGCACTCCCCCGGCGCCCACGGCCCCGAAGCCGGACGGCACGCGCCTGGCCGGCGTGGTCACCATGGTCGGCAGTGGCCTGTCCAACCAGACCGGTGCCGCGATCGGCTCCCTGGCCTTCCCTGTCCTCGGCCCCGTCGGTGTGGTCGCGGTGCGTCAGTACGTCGCCGCGGTCGTCCTGCTGGCAGTGGGCCGCCCCCGGCTGCGGACGTTCACCTGGGCGCAGTGGTGGCCGGTCGTGCTGCTGGCGCTGGTGTTCGGGACCATGAACCTGTCCCTCTATACGGCGATCGACCGCATCGGACTGGGGCTGGCGGTGACCCTCGAATTCCTGGGCCCGCTCAGCATCGCCCTGGCCGCCTCCCGCCGCCGCGTGGACGCGTGCTGTGCGGTGATCGCCGCGGCGGGTGTCGTCACGCTGATGCGTCCGCGCCCCTCCGCCGACTTCCTCGGAATGGGCCTCGGGCTGCTGGCCGCCGGCTGCTGGGCGTCGTACATCCTGCTCAACCGCACCGTCGGCCGCCGCATCCCCGGGGCGGCGGGGTCCGCTGCCGCCGCCGGGCTCTCCGCCGTACTGTTCCTGCCGGTCGGCGTCGCCGTCGCGGTCCGGCATCCTCCGACGCCGACGGCGGTCGGCTGCGCCGTGGCCGCCGGCGTGCTGTCCTCCGCGGTGCCCTGCCTCGCGGACCTGTTCACCCTGCGCCGCGTCCCGGCCTCGGCCTTCGGTCTGTTCATGAGCGTCAATCCCGTCCTGGCCGGTCTGGTCGGGTGGATCGTCCTCGGTCAGAGCCTGGACTGGACGGAGTGGACGGGCATCGGCGCCGTCGTCGCGGCCAACGTGCTCGGCATTGTGGCTGCACGAAGTTGACGGACACTTCACGGACCTGACGGAAATCCGGGCAACGGACGTCCCCAGAAGAACGTTTCGGCGAAAACGCCAGACCGCGCCACCCCTTCCGCCACATAGAGATATCTACCAGCATGAACACGCCGGGTCGGCGCCCAGGTGCGGGTTGCGCATCCGAGTGCGCCGCTCCACGCCTGGTCAGACGGCCTGCGAGTGTCCTGGAGTTGGTCATGCCGGATGTGATGTGGATGCAAGGTGTCGAGTGGCTCGCGGCTGCCGCCTCGGACCCCCGGGCCTGCAAGCGCGAGTGGGATCAGGGGGCGGGGACCGTGCTCATGGAGGCCGGGCGGTTCTGGGACGTACTCAGCGTTCCCGAGCAACTCGGGCTGCTCGCCCTGGACATCCTGTGGAACGACCCGCTGCGCGCCCCCGGCCCCACCCTGGTGGACACCGCGTCCAGGAGAGTGGGCTTCTTCCTGCCACCCGACCCGGCCAGCCGCTGGGTCGGCTCCGGGCTCCGTCACGCGGGCAAGGGCTCGTGGGTCGCCGTACCACCGCCGTACCGCGCCGCGCGGTTCCTGGAATGGCTCATCCCGCCCGACGGGACCGGAGCCCTGCATGCCGCGGTCCCCCTGGAACTGGCGTTGCAGCGAGCCAACGGGACGCTCGCCGTCCTGGCACCCCCGCCCGGAGGGTGACCGGTACTCCGCGGCAGCGCGCCGAGAGGTTCACCAGCCCAGCAGGCCACGGGGTACGGGGACGGCGGGTACGGCGGGTACGGCGGGTACGGCGGGTACGGAGCCGGCGGACACGGTCCCGGGTTCGGCGGGTACCGGTCCGGCGGTCTTCTCGTCCCGCCTCTCCGCCCAGGAGTCGACCGGCCACGCCGCGCTCTCGAAGGGGCTGGAGGCGGCGAAGGAGGCCCACAGCACCGCGACCACCTCGCGGTGCTCCGGAACCACCCGGCCCTTGACCCGCCACTCCGCCGGCAGTTGGGCGTAAATCGGCGGGTGGCCCAGACGCCCGTCCGTCAGCTCGGCGTAGGGCCGACCCACGAGGCCCTGCTCCGGACGGCGCCGCTGGGCCGTGTGAGTGCTGTCCATGTCGGAGCAACGGCGGTGCGTGCGCCAGTGGTACGCGCCCGTGGTACCGCTCACCGAGTCGGGTGAACGCGCCGCCCGTTCGGAGCCATGCTCCTGTCCGACAAGCATCTTCACCCATCGACTTCACGCATCGACGCGGTCGCGCCGAGCATGGTCACGCCGAGCGTGGACCGGGTCAGCTCCGCGCGCCGGGAGCGACGGCCGCCTCCGGTTCCGTACGCGGGGAGTCGGCGTCCGCGCGGGCCGCGGCGGAGAGCCGGCCGGCGCGCTGGACCGGCACGAGGAGGGCGGCCAGCGCCGCGGCCAGGCAGAGCAGGGCGAGCAGGGTGAACCCGTGGGTGTATCCCGAGCCGTAGGGAAGGCCCGAGGACTGGAGCCGGCCGGTCACCAGAACGCTGGTCACGGCCGCGCCGATGGACCCGCCGATGGTGCGGATGTTGGCGTTCATCCCGGTCGCGGCGCCGGTCTGCTCGGGCGGCACGCTGCCGACGATCAGGTTGGCCATCGAGGCGAAGGCGAGTCCGATACCGAGGCCGAAGATGCCCGCGGCGAAGGCCACTTGCCACTGCTGGTCGTGCCACAGGGCGAGGAAGCCGCAGGCGACCGCACCGAGCGCGGCACCGGTCGTGAGCAGCTTCTTGGCGCCGAGGACGGGCTCCAGCCGACCACTGAGCACACCCGAGCAGAACATGGCGAGCAGCATCGGCAGCATGAGCAGTCCGGCCGCGGTGACACTGGCGCCGAAGCCGTATCCGGCGGAGCTCGGGGTCTGCACGAAGCCGGGGAGGAAGGACCAGATCGCGTACATGCCCGCGCCGAACAGAAGCGCTGCGGTGTTGGTGGTCCACACCGCGGGCAGCCGCATGACGCGCAGGTCGATCAGCGGGGTGCGGGAGCGCGCCTCGGCCAGCAGCCACAGCGCGAAGAGCAGGACGGCGGCGGCGAACAGCCCGATCACCCGGGCCGATCCCCAGCCCCACTGGCCCGCCTGGCTGAGCGGGAGCAGCAGCGCGACCAGCCAGCCCGACAGCAGGACGGCACCGAGCCAGCTGACGCGTCCCTCGGCCCGGCTCGGGGATTCGGGGACGTAGCGCAGGGCGATCAGCGTGGTGACCGCGACGACGCCGACGGGCAGCCAGAACAGCCAGCGGTAGTCGAGCGCGGACACGATGGGACCGGCCGCCACCAGTCCGACGCCGCCGCCCGCGGCGATCACGGCGGACAGGTTGCTGATGCTGGGGCCCACCTCGGCCGCGGTGAACTCGTCCCGGATGATGCCGAAGGAGAGCGGGAACAGCGCACCGCCTATGCCCTGGACGACCCGGGCGACGATCAGCACGCCGATGTTCGGCGCGAGCGCGGCGAGCAGACAGCCGAGTGTCACGGTCACGAGGACGGCGACGAGGGTGCGCTTCTTGCCGATCAGGTCGCCGACCCGGCCGAGGATCGGGGTGAAGACCGAGGCGGACAGCAGGTAGGCCGTCATCACCCAGGTCACGGTGGACTGCGAGGTGTTCAGGGCGTGCTGAACGGTCGGCAGGGCCGGCGCGATCAGCGACTGGAGCATGGAGAACACGCCCGCACCGGTCGCGAGGACCGCGAAGGTGAGGCGGGTGGACTTCGTGGGCATGAAAAGCCTCTCCGAACGGAGCGGATCGGAACAGAACAGAGAACGAAACAGAGCAAGCGGAACGGCCACTCAAGGAGCGGGGGCGGGCTGCGTACGGCCCGATCGAGGTCACAGGGGGTACGAGCGCGTCGACGGTGCGTACGGGCGCACGCCACCATGGGGAACGCACCCCCGACTGCTAAAGTGGAGGCACGCCTCCACTGTAACGGAGGCTTACCTCCGCTTCAACTTCTTCTCGGCCGGGAGGCACCAAGTGACGGCTCAGCCGTTCCCCGTCAGCGGGATCGTGGCGTCCCGGCGCCCGCACCGCAAAGACGCCGCACGCAACTACGACGCTCTGCTGACCGCCGCACGCGAGGCCTTCGCGGAGCACGGCGCGGAGGCGTCCCTGGAGGACATCGCCCGGCGCGCGGGCGTGGGCATCGGCACCCTGTACCGGAACTTCCCCACCCGCCGCCACCTCTTCGAGAGCGTGTACGCGGACGAGGTGGACGCCCTGTGCCAGGTGGCCCTGGAAGTCGCCGAGCGGGAGCCCTGGGAGGCGCTGACCTCATGGCTGCGGCGGTTCGTGGACTACACCGTGACCAAACGGGCCATCCGTGAGGCGCTCGACAACGAGTCGGAGATCTTCCTGACCTGCCGGGACTCGATGTACCAGGCGGGCGGCCCGCTGTTCGAGCGGGCACAGAAGGCCGGCGAGGCGCGCGCGGACATGGACTTCGACGACCTGCTGCGCATGGTCGCCGGGATCACCTCGACGAACTTCCTCGACGACACCCAGCGCGACCGGGTCCTCACGGTCGCGCTGGACGGCGTCCGCGCCGCGCGCTGACATCGGCCCGGGGCAGGAGGGGACCCGTGCCCCTTCGTGAGCCCCGTCGCCCGCTTCGCACTTACCCTCCAGTAATATCTCGCGGCAGTCCCCTGGAGGAGGAACCGTGCCACGGTCGGAACGCTCAGCCCTGTTGCTCGCCGGCCTGCTGGCCACCGCGGGTGTCGGTCACTTCGTTTCGCCACGGCAGTTCGACGCGACCATTCCGCGGGCGCTGCCGGGGGCACCCCGGACCTGGACGTACGCGAGCGGTGTCGCCGAACTGGCGCTGGCCGCCGGGGTGGCGGTGCCCCGTACCCGACGGGTGGCCGCGCTGGCCACCGCGGCCTTCTTCGTCGGGGTGTTCCCCGCCAACGTCCAGATGGCCGTGGACTGGCGTCGGCGTCCCGCTCCGCAGAAGGCCGCGGCGATCGCGCGACTCCCCTTGCAGGTGCCCCTTGTACTGTGGGCACGCAGCGTTGCCAATGGTGGGAAGGGTCAGTCATGACACGTGGTGTGGATGTGGGCGACAAGGTCGAGGACTTCGCCCTGCCCGACGAGACCGGCACGGAGCGCAAGCTGACCGAGCTGCTCGGCGAGGGACCGGTCGTGCTGTTCTTCTACCCCGCCGCCCTCTCCCCCGGCTGCACCACCGAGGCGTGCCACTTCCGTGATCTGGCCGCCGAGTTCACCGCCGCCGGCGGGCGGCCGGTCGGCATCAGTGGTGACGCGGTCGACAAGCAGCAGGAGTTCGCCGGGCGTCACACGCTCGGGTACCCGCTGCTGTCCGATGTCGACGGCACGGTCCGCGAGCGGTTCGGAGTGAAGCGCGGCTTCTCCCTGACACCCACGAAGCGGGTCACCTTCGTCATCGCGCAGGACCGCACCGTCCTGGAAGTGGTGCGCAGCGAACTGCGGATGAGCGCCCACGCGGACCGGGCCCTCGCCGCACTGCGGGCCTATCAGGGCTGACCTTCGACTCCCCCGCGGCGGCCGGATCGTCCTGCCTCGGCCCGGCGTGCCCGCGTCACTCGCCCGTGGCCGGCGGGCCGACGACATGAAGGTCGTAGGCGCCCACCAGGCCGACAGTGGCGTCGAGGCCGAGGGACGGGGGCAGTTCACCAGCAAAGGCCACCGGCCTGCCGTTGCGGGTGAACCATTCCGCGACCCCGGTGGGCACCGAGGTCACGAGCAGGCGGGATTCCGGGCTGCGCACGACATGGCGGCGCGGGACGCCGCGCGGACCGAAAGCGACGTCGCCCGGGCCCAGGTCGTAGCGCTGCTCTCCGACGAAGAAGGTGATCTCACCTTCGAGTACGGCCCAGATCTCATCGTCATGGGCGTCCACGTGCATGCTGATCCTTCGCTTCGTGAGGCGGTCGGGCGGGGCCTCGTCCATTGTGCGAAGCGGCGGCTCGAGGAAGCTTCAGTCATCTGACTGGTCCGTCCGAGCGGGTCAGCACTGCGCCGAGGCCGGAAGACCGGCCCGCTCGTCACCGCGGAGGTACAGGGCGCTGACCCAGCCGTTGCCGATGCCGGGGCCGCCGGAGAGTTGGATCCAGATGTGGCTGGTGGAACCGTGGTCGACGACCGTCTCGCCGGAGAGCCAGCAGAAGGCGGAGTAGGTGTACCCGGCGCGCAGCCTGCCGATCGCGGGGTGGCCGTTGCCCGGGCCGGAACGGATGGGCGCGTCGACGATGGGCACGACGGTGTACGTCTCGAAGGCGGCCTGCCGCGTGAGGCCGGTCGGCGCCGCGGCCGAGGCGGTTCCCGCGCTCAGCAGGCCGCACGCGAGCACGGCTCCGGCGAGGACGGCGGCGGCCTTGCGTCGGATGCTCATGGATGAACTCCTTGGCACGGAGGGACGATCGCGGTGAATTCCGGTGAGTTCCGCTGCCTTCAGCACTGGGCGGAGGCCGGCAGATTCGCGTACTGGTCGCCCTTGAAATAGACGGCGCTGCTGAATCCGTCGGCGAATCCGATCCAGATGTCGTTCGTGTAGCCGTGGTCCGTGATGGTCTGCCCGTGGGTCCAGCAGTACGCGGTGTAGGACTGACCGGCGGTCAGGGTGGCCAGGTAGGCGCTGTCCTTTGTCGGCAGCTTGCGGACCTTGACGTTCTCGTAGGGCACGACGGTGTACGACTGCTCGGCGGGCGAGGCGGGCGCGGCAGGCGCGGCGGCGGCCAGGCCGGCCGGGACGAGGAAGGCGAGCGTCGCGGCGCACGTGGTGATGACGGCCGGAATACGGCGCATGAGGCATTCCCCCTGTGTGTGGTGTTTCGCTTTCGACCACCGCCACAGTGGGCGCCGAGGGAGCACGGCGGCAATGCCATTCAACGGTGTTCGAAGTGAGCGCACGGCCGCGGAAGATGGAGCGCGGGTGTACTGCCGTTGACCCTTCGGTGGTCGGCGGGCGTCCATATGTCCGAGTCCATGATCTTGCTCCCTGTGGGGCCTACGCAGTGGTTACGCTCCCCAGCGGACGGATCCGATGGGGGCGGGACGGCGGTCCTCATGACGGGAATGGCTCACTGTGCGTAGGCAGCGGCAGGCATCGGGCGCGAACGGCAGGACCGGGGACCACGGCCGGGGAGCCGTCGGCCGGGACACGGCCTCGGCCGCCAGGAACGGCGCGGAGGTCACGGCGCCGCACTCGGCGTTCCCGACGACCGGCCCGGGGATGACCCCGCAGGCGCTGCTGGCCCTGCAGCGGGACGCGGGCAACGCGGCGACCACGCGCGCCCTGCGTGGACGGCTCCCGGCCGCCGAGGGCGTGGCGGGCGCTACGCGTGCGCCGAGGCCCGCCCCTGCCGTACTGCCCACCCTTGAGGAACTGCCCGAGAGCAGCGCCGCCACCCGACTGCCCGCGGTGCTTCCCGCGATCGACGAGGTGGCGGAGGAGTCCGAGGAAGGCGTGGAGAACGCCCGGCCGCGCGCCGCCACCACGACACGCCCCCGGCGGGCGGGCACACGTCGGCCGGTCCCCCGGCCGACCGGCAGCGGGTCCGGCTCCTCCCATCCGCCGCTCGGACTGCCGCCGTACCTGCGGGAGTTACGGGCGGCGGGGCTCTCCACGGCGTACGGGCTCACCGGGCACGAGTTCGTGTCCACCGCCCTCGGGACGGTCGTCGGACGGTCCGACGGGACGGTGGCCGAGATACGCGAGGAGCTGGCCGGGCGGCCGGAGACGTTCTACGGCCAGGGCCGCTCCTTCGCCGTCGAGGGCCCGGAGGGCAAGGGCTGGTACAACGTCACCGTCACCATCTCCCGGGACGGCACCGACCTGCCCGAGACCTTCGTCTCCCCGGAGGCCGTGAAGGCTCAGGCCGCGGCCGTGAAACAGGCCAAGGCCATGGCCGCGTTGCTGGCCGAGTCGGAGGCCGCCATGGGCAAGGGGAAGGGGAAGGCGCGAGCCGACGATCACGACGGCGGCACCGGCACCGGCACCGAGGTCGCCCCCCGGCAGGCCGCCCAGGACGCGCGGATGGCCGAGGGCGCCAACAGCAAGGTGGACACCCAGCACAACACCTCGGGCGTGGTGAGCCACTCCTCGGGCGGTTCGTCCAGCAAGGGTGTCAACTTCATGGCGTTCGGGCTGGCGCCGGTCGTCCCGGGCGTCTGGCTCGGCGGGGCGGTCATGGCCAACGCGCAGCCGTTCCAGTCCTCCACCGACTCCCGTGTGCTGAAGGCCATGTCCGAACCGCGGGTGCTGCGCAGCGACAAGGGGTCCGTCGAGATGCGGCGCCAGGTGCGCTACGGCGTACGGGTCCAGCCCCAGGACGAGGGGCGGGGCGGCCGGGCGCAGACGTTCAGCGGCACCGGGTCCCTCATGATGCGGGTGCCCACCGAACACCTGGTGCCGGTCACCGCCGAGGCGCCCGCGCGGCCGCGCCCCCTCAGCACGGGGACCGCCCGGAGCGTACGGCTCGCGGACTCGCTGGCCCCGGTCGCCCTGGACGACGCCGCGGCCCCCCATCCGGGCGGCGGCGGCCTGTTCGACGCGGTCCGCTCCGTGCTGCACCCCTCCCTGACCTCCCGCGGTGCGCCCGGGCGGGCCCGGCTCCACGACGCCACCTCCGCCACGACCGTCCTGGAGGACCTGCCCCGGCTGCTGAGCGGCTGGATAATCGGGGAGGATCTCGTCTCCAAGGACGGCAGTGCCACGGGCACCTACCGGATGCGCGCCGACCTCACCGCCCTGTCGCCCACCTGGACGACCGGCAAGACCCAACTGCGCACGCACCAGCAGGCACAGCACTCGGTGTCCCACACGGCGGCCAAGGGCCGAGGGGGGACCTTCGGCGCGGGCCCGGCGGCGGGTTTCGGCGTGCTGGGCAACGCCGCCGCGGTGCGCGCGACGGTCATGCCCACGGCCGGCGCGCGCAAAGCGCGGTTCACGGTGGCCGAGCAGACGGTTTCGAGCCGTCAGGGCGCCGAGGTCAGGGGCGACAAGGTGCTCTACCTCGGCAAGGTCCGGTTCAGCGTCGAGGGCACCGGACCGCTCTCCCCCGCCATGAAGGTGCGCTCCGGGGCCCGCACGGCCCGGCACTCGATGGATGTGTGGGTCAGTTTGCGCGCCGACGAGGCCCGGTCGCTGGGCCTCGAACTGCCCGAAGGCGTCACGGCGGGCTCCATGATCAGGGAGCCGGGAACGGACGCGGACGGGAAGAAGTTCGACCGGCGGCAAGGGGAAGAGGCACGGGACGGGGCCGGGTCGTCGGCCGGTCCGGACACCGGGCGCCATCTGCCGTTCGGGGCCATGGGGTCGAGCGTGGCGATCAGCCAGCTGGACACCGCTCCCCTGCTCTCCGGCATCGAGCGGCTCTTCGCCACCGATCAGCGACTCGCGGGCTATCTGCCCGCGTTCGGCGCGGGGGCGGGGACCGAGGTGAGCCGCGAGGAGGGCGAGGTGCGGCGGCGCAACTACCGCGAGCTGATCACCGTACTCTCGGAGACCAACCTGCGGGTCAACAAGGACCAGTTGCTCTCCTCCGGGATCCGGGTCCGGATGCGGCGCAAGAGCCGATGGCACGCGCACGACGTGCAGATCAAGGTCGTCGGCGCCCTGCGCGAGACGGGCTACCAGGGCGAGACGAAGGACTGGCTGGTGCGCAGCCACAGCGGCGTCACCAGCAACTCGCAGAGCGGGCGGTCCAGTTCACGGTCGATCGGCGGACTGGCGCTCGGCCAGTTCCGGCTGGTCCCCGGTGCCCTGTCCGCCACGGTGCGCGGCGAGCGGACCCGGCAGAGCACCCGGCGCAACCAGGCGGGTCCGGCGACACGCTCCGACGTGCTCACCAACGGCGGTGAGAACACCAGCGCGTTCGGCGGCGCCCTGCGCCTGGACGTGGACGTCACCATGACGACACGGGAGCGGACCGCCAAACGTGCCCTCACCCCGGGCATGCCGGGGCGGGACGCACCCGACGCCGTGCACATCGCCTCGACCGCGGACACCGAGGCGCTCGACCTGGCCGAGCAGGACGTACGGCTGCTCACCCCGACCGCGTTCACCCTGGACACCGCCGGGAAGGACCGGCTGACGGCCAGGACCCGCAGGCGCACCGCCGGACTGGCGCCGCCGCAGCGGCAGTTCAACGCGTCGGGCATCGGCGATCTGTCGACCATGGCGCCGCGCTCGATCGCGGGCCGGGCGGTCCGGGACTGGACGCTGGTGGAGACCGTCGGAGGCGGCGGACCGGTCCGGGACCTCGCCTTCGAGCTCCTGTCGCGGGCCGCGAGCCGCAACCGGGAACTGCGGGAGGACCTCGCGCTGCAGACGGAGGGCCTCGCGCCGCGGCTGGCGATCGAGGAGCGCTTCAGTCCGCAGGCCATCACCTCGGCGCTGCGCCAGGCGGTGTCCTCCGGGTGGGTGGTGAAGAACCTGCAGTACCCCCGCAGGCTCCACGCGCTCAACGGCGCGATCGGTACCCGGTTCGCCCTCACCAACCCGGAGGTGGTGGCGGAGGGCACCGGGGCGGGTACCGAGACGTTCCTGCTGGGCGGCCACCAGATGACCGGGCAGGAGGGCAGCGGTACCTCCACGACCGTGCAGGGCGGCGCCCTCGGATCGGAGAACGGCCCCGGCTGGCGGCTGGGCGAGGGCGTGTCGGCGGGGCGGAGCCTGGGCCGGAGCGCGGCGACGGCGACGACGCTGAGCGGCACCGTCGAACGCAACGCCCACACCCCGCGTACCCGGCCCCTCTACCTGGTCCACTGCGACCTGGTGGTCCGGATGGTCAGCGAGGTCAAGGTCACGGGAGGCGGCCCGTACGTCGCGAAGGGCGAGCGCACAGTGCCCGCCGCGGCCGCCGTCTGGCTCACCCAGGAGCAGTTGGCGGCGGCGGGCCTGCGCGTTCCCGGGGCCGCCGGGCAGACGTCCTCGCCGGGGGAGTCCGCACGCCTGGGCGCGGAGGCCAAGGGCCCGGAATCCAAGGGCGAAGAGTCCAAGGGCAAGGGGAAGGCCACCCAGGAGCAGACCGAGGCGTCCCGGAGCGGGGAGTCGTCGAACGCGACCGCCCCGGCGGCGCCCGCCCTCGCCCAGGAGCTGCCGCTCGGCTTCGGCATGATCGAGGAACTGCCCGACTTCGTTCCCCTGCTCGAGCGGTTGCGCGCCGACGTCGGGCGGCGTGACCGGTCTCTCGCCGAAGAACTGCTGCCGAAGCGGCAACTGGCCGATCCGCACGACAACATGCAGCGGCTGCTGCGCGTCCTGGACCGGGACGGGTCGGCCGGACTGCTCTCCGGGGCCATGGACGGCGGGGTGCCCGTCGAACTCTTCCGCGGGCGCGACACACCGTACTGGGCCGTGTTCCGCGTACGCCGCACCCGGCAGGGCACGTCCGAGGGCGAGGCGAAGGACGGCCGCGACATGGAGTACATCACCTCGGCCGCCACGCAGCGGGCGGACACCCGCGAGACGAGCGACACGCGGACCGTCGAGGGGGTCGTGGCCGGTGCGGGCAAGCCGGAGGGCGGCGGTGGTCCGCTCAAGAGCGTCGGCGGCTCCGGCGGGCTCGGCGTCGGCGTCAGCGACGTCACGAAGTCGGCCACCGTGGGGCGCGGTCAGCTCGGCATGAAGACCGTCGCCGAGGCCTCCGCCCGTTCCGTCAGAATGCGGGTGCCGATCGAGGCGACCCTCGAACTGCACTCGTCCCGTGGGCGGGTGGGCCTCGCCACCCTCGGCGGCCAGTCCCTGGTCCACCGCATTCTGGTCAAGGACCTCGAGGCACTGTCCCGGCTGCGGCCGGTGCCGCGCGCGGAGGCGGGACAGGCGTTCCTGCGGCAGGACGACGCCGAAGCGAGCCGACTGGGGCCCTGGCACGGCCGCGGGGTGAGCCTGCCGTTGGAGGCGCAGGTCAACGGGTTCCGCGGTGCTCCCGAGATCCGCCGGGTGATCGACGACGCGGTGCGGGCGGCGCACGGCGGCGAGCGCTACCGCAGGACGGGTGACACGGCGGCGTACGCGCAGCGCGAGGCGGTGTCCACCGAGTGGCTGATCTCCGCACTGCCACTGCTCACCGCGGCCGGGGTCGACCTCCCGGTCGTGCACGCCTCCGGCGCACGGGGGCAGGATCTGCGGACCTCGCTGCACGCCCGGCTGCGCGCCGGCCGGGTGCTGGGTGTCGGTGACAAGATGACCTTCGAGACGGTGGCGCAGAGCGCCCTGGACGCGCCCCGGCCCACAGGCACGGACCACCAGCAGGCGGTGGAGCACAACAAGTCGGTACGGGGGCTGGGCGGCGCCGGTGTGCTCAACGCGGACGAGTTCCGGATGAACCAGCTCCTCGGCAACGCCGACCAGGTCGGCGGCGCCACCGACACCTCGGCCCACGGGTCCGGCTCGATGCCTCTGCACAAGCCCAAGTTCGAGGCGACGCTGGTGCAGTTCACCCTGGACGTGCGGGTGGTGGCCCGGGTGAGCAACCGGGGCCGCTCCGGCGCCCCCTCCGTCGCCGTGCGGGACTTCACCGTCCCCACTCCGGTGGTCGTGCGGATCCCGGCGCCCGTGGCCCGCCGTATGCTCCAGGACCCGTCCAACCACACCAAGCTGCACGACCCGGACGGCCGCCTCACGTCCTGATGCGGGGGCGTGTCAGCCGCCCGGCTCCTCCACCGGCTCCGCCGGATCCGCCGGCCGCTCGCCGATGACCGCGGTGAGCTCCGTCCTGCGGCGGATGCCCAGCTTGCGGTAGGCACTGGTCAGATGGGTCTCGACGGTGCGTCGGGCCAGGTGCAGGAGTTCGGCTATCTCGGCGTTCGTCCGCCCGTCGGCCGCGAGGGCGGCGATCCGGCGTTCACTGCCGGTCAGCGCCTCCCATCCGGTGAGCGCGGTCGCCGAGCCACGGGAGCGGCCTTCGGGGAGAACCTCCTCGGCCAGCGCCCGCATCCGTACCGCGCCCAGCCGTTCGGCGTGCTCCGCCGCCTCGCGCAGCGCGTCGCGGGCCCGGCTCCGGTCCCCCGCCGCGACGAGCTGACGCCCCTGTCCGATCAGCGCGGGGATCAGCTCGGTCTGCGCGGAGGCGTCCCGCAGGATGCGTACGGCACGGTCGGCGAGTTCCAGACCGCGACGGCCCCCGGTCGCGGTGGCGAGTCCGCGCAGCGCCCGCCCCACCAGCCGGGGGGTGTCCCACACCTGGGCGAGCCGCAGTTCTTCACGGGCCAGCGTGAGGGCCTCCTGCGGACGGCCCAGCGCGCTGCGGCACTCGGCCGCCGCGGTCCGCCAGGGGGTGACCACGGGGCTCACCACGTCCCGTGCCGTCTGCCGACGGCCGCATTCCAGGAAGTCGTCCAGCGCGCCGGCGTGATCCCCCTGCGCGGACCGCAACACGCCCCGCGCGTAGAGGAATCGGTTGAGTTCCCAGGAGTCGTGCGCGTCGCCCAGGGCGAAGCTGTCCGCGAGGCGGGCCGCCTCTTCGGTGCGGCCCGTCTCGACCAGGGCGATCACGGCGTGTCCGTGCGCGTTGGCCGGGTCGGGCCGGTGCCGGGTGGCTTCGGTGACCTGCCAGGCCGCCGGTTCGGCGAGCAGATCGGCGTACTGTCCGCGCGTCGCGGCGATGTCCGCCCGTACGTTGAGCAGCGCCAGGTGCATGGGGTGCAACAGGGACGGGCTCTGCCGGTCCAGTCCCCGGCGTACCAGCCCCTCGGCCTCCGCCAGTTCGTCGGCCCACTGCGCGACGGCGGCGGCCGTACCCAGCAGGAAAGGTTCGGCTAGCGCGTCGATCGGTTCGTCCAGCAGGGCGTGGATCCGCTTCATGGCCGTGGCGGCGGGGATCAGTCCGGCCGTCGCGTCGTAGCGGACCAGAAGGGCCTGACCTGCCGTTCCGACCAGGTCCGGGGACCGCTCGGCGGCACCGTGCAGCCAGCGGTACGCCTCCTGACGGATGCCCTGGTCGTGGTCCGACAGCAGCGCCGAGGCGGTCCCCAGCAGCCGTGTCAGGTCCGGATGGCCGGTCAGTTGCTCGTCCAGGTCGCGCAGGACGTCCATCGCGGCGCGCGCCTTGCCGCGCCGGGCCAGTACGGTGCCCAGGGCCACGGCCGCCCGTACCCGGTCCTGCGGCATGCCCGGCAGCCGGGTCGCCTCGGTCAGCCGGGGTATCCCGGCCGAGGAGCGGGCGGCGGCGAACTCCAGGGAGCCCAGCTCGGTGAGGACCATGGTCCGGCGGGCGGGCGTCAGTGGTTCGTCCAGCGCACGACGCAGATACGACACGGCGTCGTCGGGCCTGTCGTCCCGCACCGCCACGGACGCGGCGTCCTGCAGCACCACGGTGGCCCAGGCCGCGCCCACGGCCGGGGTCCGCAGCAGTTGTCCGGCCACCGCTTCGGCGCGGTCGCCACGGCCCAGCATCACTTCGGCCGCCGTACGGTGGGCCGCCTGCCGCCGGACGGTGGGCCAGCCGCTGAGCACCGCGTCCCGCAGCAGCGGATGGGCGAAGCGCGGTCGCCCGTCGGGATCGGGCCGCAGCAGGCCGAGGCGGGTCATGGCGGTCAGCCAGCCGGGTACCCGGGCGGGGTCCGCGCCGGCCGTCTCGGCGAGCAGTTCGGTGAACTCCTCCGCGTGGCCCTCCTCCCACACGTCCGCGTCCAGCGCCGCGAGGGCGCGGGCCACCCTCGCCGTCGCCTCTCCGGCGCTGTCCAGCCACCAGGAGACGGCGGCCGGATAGGCACCCGGGTAGAGGGCGGCACAGGTGTCCGGCACGGGCCTCGGGGGCGCGCCGTCCGGTTCCTGTGCGCGGAGGTCGTCGAGCAGGGCGCGCAGCAGCAGGGGGCTGCCCGCGCCGGCCCGGACGCAGTCGTCCACCCAGGCGGCCGTGGCGGCGTCGATGTCCGAACGGACCAGCCGGGCCGCCGCGTTCGCGCTCAGCGGGGCGAGGGTGTGGGTGCGCACCAGGGTGGGCGAGAGCGCGTGCGCCAGACCGGCGGACGGCGGGTCGATGTCGTACTGGCTGCGCTCGGTCACCACCAGGAGGACGGGCAGTGCGTCGATCCGCCGGGCGGCGTCGACGAGCCAGCGGCGCGAGGGTTCGTCGGCGCAGTGGACGTCGTCCACGGCCAGCAGCAGCGGGGCGTCGGCGGCGTGCGAACGCAGTCGCCTCCACAGGTGTTCGGCGTACGACCAGTGGTGCGGGTCGTCGTCGAAAACGTCCGGAAACAGCTTGGTTCCGGCATCGAATTCGCCACCCGATGACAGAAGTTGGAGAACCGCCGCGAACTCCCCGGCCTCGCCGTCGGGCGAGCAGCGGGTCCGCAGCACCCGCATGCCACGGGCCGCCGCCCGCTCAGTGACGGCCTCCAGGAGGGCGGTGCGCCCCGTGCCGGTGGCCCCTTTGAGCAGCACCAGACGGCCGGACCCGGCGCAGGCGCGGTCCGCCTCGGCGGCCACCAGCTCGAGTGCCTCCCGTCGTTCACGCAGCGCCTCGGTCTCGCCCATCGATGTCTCCTGTCGGGGACGTTTCATGATCCATCTCGTGGTACGTCTCGTGGTCCTCCACGATTGCGCGAGGCACGCCGAGCACAGAAGTCTGGGACAAGCCCTTCGGCCACTGGCGACACAGGGGCGACCAGCACGTGGATTTGGGAGAAGCGGTTGCGCAGTTCATTACGGACCACTGACGCAGGCGTGTCACAGCGGCCCGCCGACACCGGTGCGGTGGATTCCGGAAACCGCATACCGGTGGTGGTCCAGGCACCCGACCCGATCTCCCGGGCCGGGGTGCGCAGCCAGTTGGCGCAGCACCCGGTGATCAACCTCCTCGACAGCGCGGAGGCCGGGCCCGGCACCGTGGCCGTCCTGGTCAACGAGGGACCGGACGAGACCACGCTGTCCCGGCTGCGCCGACTCGTACGCAGCGACGGGGCGCGTGCCGTGCTGGTGGTGAACGCGATCCGCGAGGCCGAGCTGCTCGACGTCATCGAGTGCGGTGTCGGGGCCATCGTCTGGCGCCACGAGGCCAGTGCGCACCGGTTGGTACAGGCCGTGCTCGCGGCCGCGCGGGGCGACGGGGATCTGCCGGCGGATCTGCTGGGACGCCTCATCACTCAGGTGGGATCGCTCCAGCGCACCGCTTCCGGCCAGACCGGTGTGCCGCTCTCCGGCCTGGTGCCGCGCGAGATCGATGTGCTGAGGCTCGTCGCCGAGGGGCTGGACACCGGGGAGATAGCGAGCAAGCTCTCCTACTCCGAACGTACCGTCAAGAACGTGATGCACGGTCTGACCACCCGGCTCCATCTGCGCAATCGCGCCCACGCCGTGGCCTATGCGCTCAGGGAAGGCTACATCTGAGGCAGGCGATCGTTCGCACGGGGCCTGTCGAGCGGGGTACCGAGCGGATCACAGCAGACGGGTACACAGCGGGTACTCAGCCGGCCCACGGCTGGTACGCGGCAGGACGTGACGGCACGGCGGGAGCACGACGGTGATTCACGAGGTGGACGAGGTCCTCAAAGGGCTGCTCAGGAGCGGTGCGCTGGCCGGTTCCGGTATCGAGGTCGCCTTCGACGCGCCGAGCCGCGAGTGGGCCGCCCGCCGCAACGCGCCCGCCATCAACGCCTACTTGTACGACATCCGCGAGGACGTGCGGCGCCGTGAGCGCGGCGCCATGGCCGTGCGGGACGAACGCGGCATCGTGCTGCGCCGCCGCCAGCCGCCCCGCTGGTTCCGGCTGTCGTATCTCGTGACGGCCTGGACCAAGCAGCCGCAGGACGAACACCGGCTGCTGTCCGCGGTGTTGGCGACACTGCTCCCCCACGAGATCCTGCCCCCGCACGCTCTGCCCGACGCGCTGGCCGCACTGGGGCTGTCCGTGCCGCTCTCGGTGGCGAATCTGCACACCGAGTCCCGGTCCCTCGCGGAGATCTGGTCCGCGCTCGGCGGCGAGCTGAAGCCGTCGCTGGATCTGGTGGTGACCGCGCCGTTCCCGTCGTTCCCGGAGTACGACGCCGGGCCGCCGGTCACGGAGGGTGCCGGCGTGCGCGTACGCGGGATGGACGGAACCCTGGAGGGCTCGCCCGAACGGCGGCACCGGGCACGGCACTTGGCGTCCACGACCGCGGCCGACACGGCGGCGGGCACGGAGCTCCCGGCCGGGGACCACCCGGTCGCGGAGGATCGAAACGGAGAGAAGCGAGCGAAGTGACCCCGCACGTCCCGGCGTCGGCCGCCACCGACACCTCGTCGTCCACCGGCGACACTTCACCCGCCATCGCCTTCGAGGGGTCGGCCGACGCGCTCCTGGTCCGGGTGTCCCGGCTCCGCGAGCATGTGGCGCTGCTGGTCGAACACCGCAGCGCGACCGATCCCACCGCGGCCGATCCGCTGCGCGGTCTGTATCTGTCCGAGGACGCGGTACGGCATCTGCTGGAGCCGGCCGGTCAGGACCCCGCCTCCGAGAGCTGGGACTCCGAGCGGGGCGACCGGCTGGATCTGCTGGCCGGACGGCTCGGGCTGACCGAGCTGGACGTCCGGATCCTGCTCATCGCGCTGGCCCCGGACCTCGACCGCACCTTCGAGCCGCTGTACGGCTACCTCAACGACGACGTCAGCCGCCGCCGGGCCACCACCGGGCTCGCGCTCGACCTGTGCGGACTTCCGGCACACCGTGCCGAGGCGCGGGCCAGGTTCCATCCCTCGGCTCCGCTGGCCGCGCTGGGCCTGGCAGTGGTCGAGGAGCCCGAACGCCCCTTTCTGAGCAGGTCGTTGCGCGTACCCGACCGGCTGATCGCGCACCTGCTGGGCGACGACACCCTGGACGCGGCACTGACCGGCCATGTCCACCGGCTCCGGGCGCCGGTGCGGGGCGAGCAGTACGACGAGGTCTTCCTGCGCAGGCTCGCCGGCCGGCTGGCGGCCGCCCCGCTCACCGTCTATCTGCGCGAACACCGGGCGGGAGACGGTCTCGCCTGTGCCGCGGGCGCGCTGCGCGACGCTTCGGGGCAGGAGGCGCTCCACTTCGCTCCGGACAGGACCGCCGGGCAGGAGCCGATCGCCGAGCTGCTCCGCGAGGCCCGGCTGCGTGACTGCGCGATCGTCGTGTCGCCGCTGCCGGAGGATCCCGCCCCGTTGATGCGGGCGCTGGCGGTGGACGACGTGTCCGTGCTGTTCACCGATCCGCGTCCGTACGATCCGCACTGGTGCGATCATCGCGATCCGCTGGTCCTGGACGCGCCCCGGCTGCGCTCCGGAGCGGTGGACGCGTGGGCGGTGGCGCTCGCCACCGGGGTCGACACCGAGGCTTCCGCTCATGTCGCCCTCGTACCGGAACCCGCCCCCGGCTTCGACCTCGCTCCGGTGGTCGCGCCGTACCGGCTCGGTGGCGACCGGATCCTGCGCGCCGCCCGTGCCGCGCAGCGCCTCGCCGTGTTCGAAGGTACCGCGCTGACCCCCGCTCATCTGCGGCTGGCCGCCCGGCAGCAGTCCGCCTCCGGGCTGGAGCGGCACGCCCGCCGGATCCGTCCGGACGTCGGCTGGGAGGATCTCGTCCTGCCCGACAAACCGCTGGTGCAACTGCACGAGTTGGCGTTGCGCGCCCGCCACCGTGACCAGGTGCTCGGCGACTGGCGGCTGAGCGCGGGCGGCGGGCGTGGCCGGGGCGTCCTCGGCCTCTTCGCGGGTGATTCCGGCACCGGCAAGACCCTGTCCGCGGAGGTCGTGGCCGCCGAACTCGGCCTCGATCTCTACGTCGTGCAGCTCTCCTCGATCGTCGACAAGTACGTCGGCGAGACAGAGAAGAACCTGGAGCGCATCTTCACGGAGGCGGACCGCACCGACGCCGTGCTCCTCTTCGACGAGGCGGACTCCGTGTTCGGCAAGCGGTCCGAGGTCAAGGACTCGCACGACAGGTACGCCAACATGGAGAGCTCCTATCTGCTCCAGCGGCTGGAGTCCTTCGACGGCATCGCGCTGCTCACGACCAATCTGCGCGCCAACATCGACGAGGCGTTCACCCGCCGTCTCGACCTCGTGATCGACTTCCCGTTCCCGGACGCCGACCAGCGGCTGGCCCTGTGGCGGCACGCCCTGACCCACGTACCGTGCGCCGAGGACACCGATCCGCGGGCCGTCGCCCGTGACTTCGAGCTGGCCGGTGGTTCGATCCGCAGCGCCGTGGTCACGGCCGCCTACGGCGCCGCCGGCCGCGGTGCGCAGGTCGACACGGCCGACCTCCTGGAGGGCGCGCGCCGCGAGTACCGCAAGGCGGGCCGGCTGGTGCCGGGCGAGGGCACCTGGTAGCTCCTCGCCCGGGTGCTCGCGCAAACGCCCCTGCCCGGCCGACGGTTGTCGGCCGGGCAGGGGCGCTTCACACGGTGAACTTGACGGCCTCGAGCCAGAGCAGGTTGCTCAGGGTCCCGCCGAAGATGTAGTTGTCCCCGCCGGGTTCGTCGCAGCCCAGGCCTTTCCAGCCCTCGTTGTGGACGTGCGCGGTCTGGCAGACGACGCTCTTGCTCTGGCCGACGTTCATGGCGAAGCCCAGCATGTACGGGTCGTCCTTCTTGGTGCTGCCGATGTAGAGGTCGGCACCGTCGACCACGCCCTTCCACGGCCCGAAATAGTGCCCGTTGCCGTTGGTCGACTGGGAGTCGTAGACGAAGGCGGTGGCAGCGGTGCCGTCGGTGTCGGACGTGGCGAGATTGAGGGACTTGATCGGGCGGTTCTGTCCCACGGTGCCTGCCATGGCGCCGTCGCACACCGGTTTGGTCCAGCCCTTGTCCGTCAGATAGGCCCGGTAGCAGATGTGCCGTCCGGGGTCCTGCGCGGCCAGTTGCACGACGGCGGTCGCCGCCGTGTCCTCCTGCGGTTTGGCCGACTCCTTCGGCTTGGTGTCGGAGGAACCTCCGCCGCCCCCTCCGGAACCGCTCGCGGCCTGTGTCTCGGGCGCCGAGGGCACGACCGGGGCCTCGGCGCTGGGCGAGGGAGGCGTGGGTGGCGCGGCGGAGGTCGAGGGGCTCGGCGGCAGCGTGCTGATGCCGGCTTCCTGGAGCTTCTCCGTGGCGGACGTGCGCACCTGGGGCTTGTACGCGATCCACAGCATCACGAACGTGATCGCCAGTGCCATGAACACACCCAAAAACGTGGCGAGCCAACGCGGCAGGAACCCGCGCTGCACATACGTACCCTCCACCGGCTGCGGCCCCGTACCCGAACGCTGAATCGCCAGCGTGTACGGCCGCTGCTCCTTCGACCCGAACCAGATGATCTGCCGCGGCTTCAACGTCGCCTTCACGAACGCCGCACGACCCGGCTCGATCTGAACATTGCTGGGATGGACGTCGTACGACAGATGATCGCCGTTGTCACTGCCACTGATCGACGCCGTCAGCCTCGTATTACCCAGATTGTCGACCGCGAGCTTCGGCCGCCCCCGAAAACGCCCCTTCACCGTCGGCGGCACCAACTCCGCCCGCACCTCCGTGAACGGCGTGATCGTCAGATTCCCCTCGGGAACCGTCGTGGCCTCCGGATGCTCCGTCGGCGTGATCCGCACCGCGAACGGATTCGGACCCGCCACCGCGTCGGGAGAACGGGGTGGCGCGAAGGTCAACTCCACCGTCCCCGTCGTCCCGGGATAGAGCCGCAGCGTCTGCGGCTCCACGGTCGTCCAGGGCGCCACATCACCCACCGGCTCGAACCGGTACTCATCCACCACGTCACCGGTGTTGCGCAACCGCAACCGCACCTTGGTGCTACCACCGGGATCCACAGTGCTGGAGGCAGGCTCCAGCGAAGTCCAAAGGCTCACCCCGTCGACGCTATGGCCGGGACCTCGCTCCCGTCAGCAAGCGTCGGGGCATGACGGCTGCCCAAAGAGCTGCGGCGCACTGCCCTTTGTGGGTCAGGACGGGTGGACGATGTCCCACTCCTGGTCGTCGGTGTTGCTGCAGTAGTAGATCGTGAGCGGGGTGTCGTTGCCGCCGGTGCTGAAGCCGGCGACATCCAGGCACAGGTGGTTGCTGGAGTAGTTGCGGATCCAGTAGTGGCCGTCGTCCTGCTTGTCGAGCCACCACAGCTGGTTGTCGGCGGTCGTGCCGTCACACTGGAACTCGAACACCCCGGTCTGCGCGGGCTTGGCGCCGTAGTCGGGCAGGTCCATGCACAACTGGTCCTTGACGTTGCGGATCTGGAAGAGGTCCGACTTCTCGGGACCGCCGCCCTTCTCGCGCACTTCGAGGTTCCAGAGCTGGTTGTCATGGGTGGTGCCGTCGCAGGTGAACTCCCTGACCGGGCCGTTCACCGAACCCTTGTCGTAGCCCGGGATGTCGGCGCACTTCTTGGTCGTGGGGTTCCTGAGCACGATGTTGCTCGCGGGCAGCGGCCCGGTCGCCGTCTTCTTCGTCGCCTTGGGACTGGCCACCGCTCCGCCGCCGCCCCCTCCACCACCGCTCTCGGGAGTCTGCTGTGGCTGGGACGGAGCCGCCGGGACGTCAGCCGGCACGGAGCTCGGCGCCTGCGACAAGGACGGGGTGGGTGCCGGGAGCGTGCTGATGCCGGCTTCCTGGAGCTTCTCCGTGGCGGACGTGCGCACCTGGGGCTTGTACGCGATCCACAGCATCACGAACGTGATCGCGAGCGCCATGAACACACCCAAAAACGTGGCGAGCCAACGCGGCAGGAACCCGCGCTGCACATACGTACCCTCCACCGGCTGCGGCCCCGTACCCGAACGCTGAATCGCCAGCGTGTACGGCCGCTGCTCCTTCGACCCGAACCAGATGATCTGCCGCGGCTTCAACGTCGCCTTCACGAACGCCGCACGACCCGGCTCGATCTGAACATTGCTGGGATGGATGTCGTACGACAGATGATCGCCGTTGTCACTGCCACTGATCGACGCCGTCAGCCTCGTATTACCCAGATTGTCGACCGCGAGCTTCGGCCGCCCCCGAAAACGCCCCTTCACCGTCGGCGGCACCAACTCCGCCCGCACCTCCGTGAACGGCGTGATCGTCAGATTCCCCTCGGGAACCGTCGTGGCCTCCGGATGCTCCGTCGGCGTGATCCGCACCGCGAACGGATTCGGACCCGCCACCGCGTCGGGAGAACGGGGTGGCGAGAACGTCAACTCCACCGTCCCCGTCGTCCCGGGATAGAGCCGCAGCGTCTGCGGCTCCACGGTCGTCCAGGGCGCCACATCACCCACCGGCTCGAACCGGTACTCATCCACCACGTCACCGGTGTTGCGCAACCGCAACCGCACCTTGGTGCTACCACCGGGATCCACAGTGCTGGAGGCAGGCTCCAGCGAAGTCCAAAGGCTCACGCGGGGACGTTAGCCGCGGGTCCGCTCCCGGGGCAGCGGCCTCAGGGGTAAGGCCCCTGCACGAACAGGTAGGGCGCGGTGCCCTCTCGGCCCTGCGGCAGCGGCACCCGGCCCGACCCTGTCAGCGCCGGGGCAGCGTCCCTCCGGTGGCCACGACGACGAACTGCGCGTAGGAGTCCGCGTTCATCAGGGCCCGCCTGCCCATGGCGTACCAGTTCAACTGCTTGGCGGGGTGGGCCGGTTCGTCCTGGCCGGTGTACTGGTCCGGGTCGCGGGCGACACGTTTGCCCAGCCTGTCCGCGGAGTGCTGCGCCAGCTGCTGCTGACTCCAGCCCAGGTCCTGTGCCATGCCCACGTCGGCCCGGTCCTCGCTGAGTTCGTGCTCGTAGGGGCTGTACTGGAAGTCGAGCGTGCCGGCGAACCGGTGGGTGGCCTCGTGGATGATGTACCAGACGTTCTCGCCGGGTGTCCGCAGGTTGATCGGGCCCTCGCGTCCGGCGTCCATCGTCGGCAGCTCTTCGCTCTTCATGTCGTGGGGCCTGAGCCGCTCGCCCATGGTGGGGGCGACCCAACCGGCCACGTTGGCCTGGTCGGACCCCAACGCGCCCAGGTCGTACCACGGCGTCTCCCCCGCCAGCGCGATCTGCGCGCCCGACGCGTTCAGGCCCGTCTGGACCCGGGTGAGAACCTCCACGACATGCGACAGCAACGGTTCGATCTGCTGCGGTGTGGCCCGCTGGAAGGCCGGAAAGCCGGACCTGAGCGCATCGAGGAGCCGGCCGCCGGGAGGTCCGCTCGCCCCCAGCATGGCGATGGTCTCCGCCATCTTCCTCTTGGCGTCGACCAGCGCGTTGCGGACCTTGGCCTCGCGTTCCTTGTACGCGGTGCCGTTCCGGTGCGCCTGTGGGGTGTCGGGGATCGTGCCACGCTGCGAGAACTCGACGTTCCCACTTCCGAAGTGACGCCTGGTGACGTCGTCGTACTTGTCCCCGTGGCGCAGACCGTCGGCCCCGACGCCCAACTGCGCGGAGGTGGCGGTCTGGGCGGGGTTGGTCTCGTCCTGCCAGACGCCCGATGCCGGCATTCCCATGGCGACGCGGGTCTGGGTACTGGCGTTGTACGTCCAGACCGTGCGCTGGATCGCCGGCGCTCCCGCCTCCGCCGTCCCCGACCCGCTCCGCTCCGCCGTGTGGTCGACGGCGCGCTGCACCGGCGGCGCCCCGCTCATCACCCGCCGGGCGTTCTCCTCCGCCTGGACCTCGGCCCAGTCCCCGCGATCGGACATCATCAGCCCGGAGCCGTTGTCGGTGCCAGGAACGGGGCCCCGGATCTGCTGACGGTAGTGATCCAGCTCGTGGGCGAGGACGTGCTTGTCCTGACCGTCCCAGACCACGTCGGTTCCGGAGGTGAACGCCTTCGCACCGATCTGCGCCGCCGCCCGCTGGGCCGCCGCGTCGGTGTGGACGCGTACACCGCTGAAGTCCTCGCCGCCGTACCGGCCTTCCATCTCGGTCTGCAGCGGAGCGTCGAGCGGCCGACCCGGGGACCGCAGCACCTCGTGCACCGCGGAGCGCTGGACCGAGGGCCCGTGGCCGCAGTTCGCGTCGTGCTCGTGACGCTGCTCTTCGACGGCACGGGCCACCGCCGCGTTGCCCGCGGCGCGTTGCAGCGCCAGGATCCCCGCGGCGGGCCCGGGCGCGGGGGCGCGGCCGGACGGCCGGCCCTCGCCCGTCCGGCCACGGGTCTTGTCGGTCTCCTTGCCCTGCGCGTGCACTAGGACTCCATTCGAACGCGGGTGCACCAATCTGCAAGGTGTACCGGACGGCGCCGTCATGGGGAACGCACTCAAGGGCAGTCCTGGGGGCAGCGTCCCTCATCGTCCGCGCCATGTGCCCCTGCGGGCAACAAAGCTGCCCCCTACCGGGTACGTAAAGACGTTTCGGCGCGCGCGCTTCGCGCGTGAGGGTGAGTGACGTCCCATCTCGTACCCCGAGGAGAGCAGAGCATGCCGTCCTACCTGTCGCCGGGCGTCTACGTCGAGGAGGTGGCCAGCGGCTCGCGTCCGATCGAGGGCGTGGGCACCTCGGTGGCGGCCTTCGTCGGTCTCGCCCCGATCGGCCCCCTGCACGAGCCGACACTGGTGACCAACTGGACGCAGTACGTGGCGGCCTTCGGTGAGTTCACCGACGGGTACTACCTCGCGCACTCCGTCTACGGATTCTTCAACAACGGCGGCAGCGCCGCCTATGTCGTCCGGGTCGGCGGAACGCCCGGCGGCGCCTCGGGCGACTCCGCGGCCCCCGCCGCGGTGACCGGCTCCGGCGCGCAGGCCGCGCTGCCGCCGGGCGAGCCGAAGCAGCTCGGCACGTTCTCGGTGAGCGCCGTCGCGGGCGGCTCGCTGAGCGTCGAGGTCGCCGACCCCGAGGGCGAGGGCCCGGCCGAGCGGTTCAAGCTGATCGTCAAGGACGGCGACAAGGTCGCCGAGACCTTCGACGTGACCGCCAAGAAGGGCGGTCGCAACTACGTGGTCACCCAGGTGAAGGAGCGCTCGAAGCTCATCGCCGTGCAGGAGGCCGCGCCCGCCGCCCAGCTGGCCCGCCCCGACAACCAGACGGTGGCGCTCGCGGCCCCGTCCGCTTCCGCCCCCGCCGTCCCGGCCACCACGGACGGCGGTCACCCCGGCCCCGCCCAGTACCTCGGCGACTCCGCCGACCGCACCGGCTTCGGCGGCCTGGAGGCCGTGGACGAGGTCTCGATGGTCGCCGTCCCCGACCTGATGGCCGCCTACCAGCGCGGCGCCATCGACCTGGAGGCCGTCAAGGCCGTCCAGCTCGGTCTGATCGCGCACTGCGAGCTGATGGGCGACCGGGTCGCCGTCATCGACCCGCCGCCGGGCCTCAACGCCCGCCAGATCCGGGTGTGGCGCCAGGAGACGGCCGGCTACGACTCCAAGTACGCCGCCCTCTACTACCCCTGGGTCAAGGCCTTCGACCCGGCCACCGGCCAGTCCCGGCTGATCCCGCCGAGCGGCCACGTCGCCGGCATCTGGGCCCGCAACGACTCCGAGCGCGGGGTGCACAAGGCGCCCGCGAACGAGGTCGTACGAGGAGCGGTGGACCTGGAGCTCCAGATCACCCGCGGCGAGCAGGACCTGCTCAACCCCATCGGCGTCAACTGCATCCGCGCCTTCCCCGGCCGCGGCATCCGCGTCTGGGGTGCCCGCACCATGTCCTCCGACCCGGCCTGGCGCTACCTCAACATCCGCCGGTACTTCAACTACCTGGAGGAGTCGATCCTGATCGGCACCCAGTGGGTGGTGTTCGAGCCGAACGACCACGCTCTGTGGGCCCGGATCCGGCGCAATGTCTCCGCCTTCCTGGTCAACGAGTGGCGCAACGGCGCCCTCTTCGGCTCGCGGCCGGAGGAGGCGTACTACGTCAAGTGTGACGAGGAGACCAACCCGCCGGAGTCGGTCGACCTCGGCCGCGTCATCTGCGAGATCGGCATCGCGCCGGTCAAGCCCGCCGAGTTCGTGATCTTCCGGCTGGCCCAGTTCTCCAGCGGCAGCGGCGAGTTGGAGGAGTAGTACCACCCTCTCGGCCACCAGCTCCGCCCCGTACGCCCAAGAAACCCTAGAAGGACAGAGAACAGATGAGTCTCCAGCCGGGTGACGCCCTTACTTCACACAATTTCGGCCTCCAGATCGACGGTGTGATGGTCGAGTACCTCGCGGAGGTCAGCGGCCTCAGCATCGAGCAGGACGTCATCGAGTACCAGCAGGTCTCCTCTCAGGGCATCCCCGTCACGAAGAAGCTGCCGGGTGTGAAGAAGGCCGGCACCTGCACGGTCGTCCGCGGTATGACGCAGTCGGCGGCCTTCAACCAGTGGATCACCGAGTCCGTCGCCGGTCAGATGAGCACCGCCCGCAAGAACGCCACCATCATGGTGATGGACTACATGAACAACCCGGTCAAGCGGTACAACATGCGCAACGCCTGGTGCAGCAAGATCGACACCAGCACCGTGAAGGCCGGCGAGGCGTCCGCGCTCACCGAGACCGTGACGATCACCTTCGAAGAACTGGTCATCGAGTAATGCGCCGTTCGGCTCCCAGGGCGGCGGCCGCGGCCGTCGCCGAACCGGAGCCGGAGCAGACCGCTGCTCCGGCTTCGGCCCCGGCCCCGGCTGCAGCCGCGCAACCGCTGCGCACCGAGTTCGAGTTCGAGCTGCCGCGCGGATACGTGGACGACTCCGGCACCGTGCACCGGCACGGCGTGATGCGGCTCGCCACCGCTCGCGACGAGCTGGTCCCCTTGCGGGACATGCGCGTGCAGGAGAACCCGGCGTACCTGTCGGTCGTGCTGCTCGGCCGGGTCATCACCCGGCTCGGCACGCTTCCGCTGGTGCACGACGGGGTGGTGGAGAACATGTTCGCCTCGGACCTGGCCTTCCTGCAGGACTTCTACCGTCAGGTCAACGCGGAGGGCCACACCCGTGCCGCCGTGACCTGCCCGCACTGCGAGGAGCCGTTCGAGGTCGAACTCGGCGGGAGCCGCCTGGGGGAATCGTGACGTACGCGACCGACCGCATCCAGGAGGAGATCGCGTACATCGCCTATCACTTCCACTGGAGCCTGGAGACCATCCTGGATCTCGAACACCGCGACCGGCGCGGCTACACGGAACAGATCGCGGCACTCGTCAACCGCGGCGCCGGAGAAGGGTGACACGGCGTGGGGCTTTTTGATCGGCTGCGGGGCGGCGGGGGCGAGCGGGGATCCGGCAGCGGTTCCGCCGCCGCGTCCGCTTCCGGACCGGCGGGCGCTTCGGCTCCGGGCGGCGGTACGGATGCCGGGGTGAGCGATACGTCCACGGCGGGCGGTGCGGGGCGGGGAGCCGGAGCGCGTGTGGTCCGGCCTGCCGCCTGGCCCGCGCTGCCGCCGATCCAGCGGGCCACGGACCGGCCGGGCTCCGTCGCCGACGCCGGGT
The DNA here is from genome assembly GCF_019091445.1 of Streptomyces sp. GbtcB7. Taxonomy (NCBI): domain Bacteria; kingdom Bacillati; phylum Actinomycetota; class Actinomycetes; order Kitasatosporales; family Streptomycetaceae; genus Streptomyces; species Streptomyces sp. GbtcB7. The sequence continues at coordinate 118,814 of NZ_JAGXJM010000021.1, read as the reverse complement.
TCGGCGGCCGGCTGACGACCTGGCAGAACCCCTCCTTCACCGGCACGCTGTCGCACGCCGTCCTCGACGGCGCGCCCGGCGGACTGGTCAAGGGTCTGCTCGCCGCCCCGGTGGGACCTGCCTCCGGGCTCGAACTCCCCTCGCTCTCCCTGCCGGTGGCCTCGCCCGTGGAGTCGGGCGAGGAGACCGGTGCGTTGCCCGTGCAGCGCATGAGTTCCCCGGTGGTGGCCCTCGGCACGGCCGGCCCACGGGTGACGCCCGCCGCTCCCCGGGCCACGCGGCCGACCTCGCTGACCAAGGCACCGGCCAGGCCCGCGGTACAGCGACGGGCTCTGCCGGCGGTGAAGCCGTCCGTATCGCAGCAGTCCGTACCGCAGCCGCCGTCGACGCCCGACGTCACCGTCCCGGCTACCGCTACCGCTACCGGTGGCGGCGGCAGTGACGGTGACGGTGGTGGTGGTAGCGGCAGTGGCAGAACGTCGGGTGGTTCTGCCACTTCGGTAAGTGCTTCCCGGACATCGGGCACTGCTCCCCGGGCTTCGGCTCCCGCCGCCACGCTCCCGGGTTCCGGGACACCGGCTGCCTCCGTCGGCCCGGTCGCGCCTCACGTCTCCGTGTCGCGATCGCGCGACGGTTCCGCCGCCGGGGCCGATCTTCCGGTCCAGCGGAGTACGTCGGGCGGTTCCGGACGTACGGGGCTGGGGGCGCCGTCCGTTGGGGACGAGCCGTCGGCCGGGGCATCCGTACCGGCGTTCCCCCTTCCGGCGGCACCGACCGCTCCGGTGACTCCGGTGACTCGGGGCGGCAGCCCGACTGCGGGGCCGCCGCGTCGACGCTCGGGGCTGGGTGCGCCCTTGTCCACTCCGCCTTCGAACGCGACGCCGGTACGACGTCCGGTGCAGCGTGCGACGGGCACCCCAACGGGACAACCGGCCGCACACAGCGGTGCGACGACTCCCCCCGCTCCCTCCGCGACCACGTCTCCCAGGACGTCGTCCCCAGAGCCAGGGATGCCACCTTCGAGATCGTCGTCATCAGGTGCGGCACCGTCTCGACTGGAGATTCCCGAGGCGGGAGCCCCGTCCGGAGACCTGCCCGTTCAGCGTGCGCTATCGACCCCGGCTCCGGCTCCGGCAGGTTCCGCCGCGTCAGAGACGGCCACGGTGGGCAGCCCTGTCGTACGGCGGGCCGTCGTGGCGGAACCTCGCGCTCAGGAACGTACGAGTGCGGTGGAGGGCACGGCGCAGAGCCCGGCGGGCAGTGGGGACGGTGGCGCGGAACCGGTCGCTCCCACCTCCCCCCCGTCGCCGCGTCCACCGGTGCGCCCGCTCGCTCCCGCACGCGCACTGACCTCGCTGCTGCCCTCCACGCCTCCTGCCGCCGCCGTACAGCGCCGTACCGCTCCCTCGGCTGTACCGCTGCGGCGCGCCACAACAGCCGACAACGGCCGGAGCGGGTCCCGTTCCGGCGGCTCCGGCGGCGGCTCTGCGAGTGGGCTGTCGGCGCGGCGTGCCGACGGGGCCGGGTCTGCAGGAGCAGCCGGTCCGACAGGGGGCACGTCCATCGCCCCCGGTGGGGCCATAGCCGCAACGGCCCCGACCTCGACCCCGGCCGTACAGCGTTCCTCGGCAGCCGGGGCCCGTCCCGGGCCTGGCGGCAGTCTGGTACTCCGTCCGATACGCCGATCGCCTGAGGCACCGGGAACGGCACCTTCGTCGACCAGGGCGCCTGGGCTGCCCGGTGGCACCGGTGCCGTGGTGCAGCGAGCAGTGTCGCAACCGTCGGTCGGCAGGCCCGTCGCCGGTACCCACGGCGGTCCGGCAGCGCGCGGCCCCGAGGCTCCCGGCGCCGGTGCTCCGGTCCTCCGGCGCCTTGCCACCGTCCCCCTTGCTCAACCCGGCACCGTTGCGAGCGGCCCATCGGCGCGACGCAGCTCGGCCTCCGCAGGCCCTACGAAGCCGTCGACGCCGAGCTCGCCGACGACAACTGCGCCTGCAGTCCAGCGCGTTGCCTCGTCGACTTCCTCGACTTCCACGACTCCCTCGGCACCGCTGCCCCGTGCGAGTGCGTCACCGGCAACACCCACCGGTGCCACAGGACCACTAGCCCCTCGCGCATCTGTGCCGACTCCAGCTCCAGCTCCAGCTCCAGCGCATCCCGGCATCGCCCGTACGAATGTCGCCGGGCCCGCCATGCCCCCCGTGCAGCGCTCGGCAGTTCGGCAGCCCGAGACCTCGACACCCGCACCCCAACCCCAGGTGTCCGCGAAGCCGCACCGCGCTCCTCGCCCCGCTGCCACGACCCCACACCGTCTCGGCCTCGGTGCCCCTGTCGTCCAGCGAGTCGCCTCCGAGCCCGCTCCGCCGCGGCAGGCACCCGGCACGCCCGCCGTTCAGCGCTCGACGGCTCGCCACACCCCTGCGCACCCGCTGCCCGCCGAAGGCGTTTCCCCCGGTCTCACGCCCCCGGCGACGCACGGCGCCACTCCCGTCGTACAGCGTTCCTCCACTCCGAGCGCGCCCATGCCTCGCCCGTCGGACGGACTCCCCCTTCCGACAGACCCGACAGACACAGCGCGACCGACGCGACCGGCGCCACCGATTCAGCCCATGAAGTCGACGGCCCCAGCGCAGCCAACGCCCCCAGCACCCCCAGCGCCCCCGACGAGTTCCGCGAGCCCCACCCCCCGAGCGGCCGTCCCCCTCAACACAACCCCCGTCGCCCCACCCGTAGCCCTGCCGGTACAGCGCTCCTCGGCCGTACCTCCCGTACCTCCCGCACCCCCCGTACTTCCCGCACCCACCACCACCGGCACCGCACCCACCACCACCATCACCACACCCGCCGCCCCCGCCGTGCCCCCAGCCCTCCCCTCGGTCCAGCGGGTCGTCAACCCGATGTCCCCTCCCGCGTACTCGCCCGCCTCGCCTCCGCCGACGCCACCACCACCGCCGCCTCCGAGCGGCCCCCCGCCCCCGTACTCCGCGACCGAGCCGCCCCGTCGGCCACTGCCCTCGCACGCCGAGCGCGAAGAGGCCCCGCCCACGTACACCGCCGTCGATTTCGATCCCCGGTCCCTGACCCAGGGTCAGATCGACGAGCTGACACACAAGTTGGCCGGGCCGATCACCCGCTTGCTGCGGACCGAACTTCGCCTCGAACGGGAGCGGATCGGCAAGTTGCGCGATCCCCGTCGCTGACCTCCATCACCCCGTACGACACGCCACCCCAAGAAAGGCCGATCCCCGATGGCCACCGATCGAGACCCGGGCTCCACCATCTTCTTCACCCTCACCATCGACGGCGAGAGCCTCGGTTACTTCAACGGGTGTGAAGGACTCTCGTCGCAGGTGGAGATCGAGCAGCGCCAGGAGGGCGGCAACAACGGGTTCGTGTGGCAGCTTCCGTCCCGCGTGACCTTCTCCAACATCCGGCTGACCCGCCCCCTGACACCGGACACCGCGAAGGTCGCGGCCTGGGTGTCCTCCGTGACCACGGGGGTCAAGCGGCCGACGGCGCAGATCGCGGCGCTGCGGGCGGACGGCTCGGAGGTGGCCCGCTGGGGTCTGCTCGACGTGCTCCCGGTCAGTTGGCAGGGGCCCTCCCTGGACCCGGCCAGCCCGGCCGTGGCCACGGAGGTGCTGGAAATCACCCACCACGGGTTCACGGACTAGGGAACGGCGAAGAACATGGCAGGCAAGTCAGGAAAGGGCGGCGCGGGCAAGAGTCTCGTGAGGGCCACGCTGGCCATTCACGAGCCGCCCATCGGCCGCAGCACCACTCCGGGCGGGTTGATCAAGACGTTCAACTTCGACTTCAACCCCTCGACGCTCTCGCTGAGCCGACGCGCCCGGTGGAAGACCACCCCGACCGCGGCCGTGCGGGACGGTTCCCTCCCGGAGTTCATGGGTCCCGAGCCCCGCGAGATGACCGTCGAGATCTTCCTCGATTCGTCCGACGACCCGACCAGCAATTCGGTGCTGAAGAAGGTCGAGGCGCTGTTCTCCTGCTGCGAGGTGACGACGAAGAGCATCGCGGCGAAGCAGCCGTCCACGCCGTGGGTGGTGTTCCAGTGGGGGTCGTTCTCGACCGCGCGGTTCACGGCGTACGTCAGCTCCGTGGACGCCAGTTACTCCCTGTTCGGCACGACGGGTGTGCCGATCCGCGCCACCTGTCAGGTGCATCTGCACGAGATCCCCAGCAAGACCAAGGGGCAGAACCCGACGTCGGGCGCGCTCACCGCGCAGCGTGTGCACCGGGTCGTCGCGGGCGACTCGCTGCAGTCGCTGGCGTGGCGGGAGTACGGGGACGCGGCGGCCTGGCGGGCGATCGCCGAGGCGAACGGCATCGACGACCCGAACCGGCTGTCGAACGGCAGCGAGCTCGTGCTGCCCGCCGCCGAAGAGGTGGGTTTCTGATGGTCCAGCCTTCGTACTCAAACGTCGTCCACGTGACCGTGGACGGCAGTCCGGTCCCGGAGAAGATCGCCTCCGACCTCGTCGGCTGCTGGGTCGACCTCGGGGCGGGGGTGCCGGCCGCGTTCCGGCTGACCTTCCGCGACCCGGACCGGCTGGTGCTCGGTGAACTCGGCATCCAGTGCGGCACCCCGGTGACGCTCGCGCCGGTCGCGGACGGCCAGGGCGCGGGCTCCCCGCTGCTGACCGGCGAGGTGACCGGCATGGAGACCGACTACGACGGCACCGGCACCTTCACCGTCATCCGCGGCTACGACATGGGCCACCGTCTGATGCGCCAGCGCAGGGTGGCCGCGTACCGCAACCAGACGGCCGCGGACATCGCGAAGAAGCTGGCCACGATGAACGGCATTCCGATCGGCAAGGGGAAGGGCGGCATCAAGCCCACCACGACGGTCTACGAGTTCATCAGTCAGGCCAACGTGACCGACTGGGACTTCCTCGCCCGGCTCGCCGACGAGAACGACGTGGTCATGTCGCTGGACTCCGAGGGGAAGTTCCAGTTCGCCAAGTCCGACCCGGCCTCCACCGCGCCGCCGACCAGCACCCCCGGCGACAAGAGCCCCTTCGTGCTGCAGGGCGGCGTCGACGTGCTGCGCTGCCGGGCCGCGGTGACCTCCGCCGACCAGGTCGCCAAGACCGAGGCGCGCGGCTGGAACGTCACGACGAAGAAGAAGCTCACCGCCATGTCGCCCGCCACCTCCAACGACGGCTTCGCGATCGGCACCACCCCGCAGAAGACGGCGAAGAAGTTCAAGACGGCCAAGCTGGTCGAGACCGACACGCCCTTCGACCGCCTGGCCGAGGTGAAGGTCGCCGCCAAGGCCCTCGCCGATGACGTGACCTCCTCCTTCGCCGAGTTGGAGGTCATGGTGTTCGGCAACCCCAAGCTGCGGCCCGGTGTTCCGGTCACGCTGACCGACGTGGGCAAGCCGTTCGAGGGCAAGTACACGGTGACGTCCGTGCGGCACGTCTTCGGCTACGACGAGCACTACCAGACCTGGATCACCGTCAGCGGCCGCCAGTGGCGCTCCCTGTACGGCCTCACGTCCGGCGGGGGTACGGCCACCGCGCCGAAGCTGCCGAGCGTGGCCAACGCCCTGGTGACGAATGTGCAGGACCCGCTGAAGCAGGGCCGGGTCAAACTCCAGTTCCCCTGGCTGGACGACGCCTACGAGAGCGACTGGACGCGGACCGTGCAGCTCGGTGGGAAGGGCGGCGGCGGGGTGTTCCCGTTCGACGTCGACGACGAGGTACTGGTGGCCTTCGACCGCGGTGCCCTGGACCACCCGTTCGTCATCGGCGGCCTCTACAACGGCAAGGACAAACCGACCGTGGTCAGTGACGTACCGCTGCACGACGGGCTGAAGAAGCAGGCGATCCGGCACACCCTGTCCGACCGGAAGGGCAACCGGGTGGACCTGCTCAGCCAGCAGACCGGTGGCCGCAAGCAAGGGGTGCGGATCGCCTCCGGCAACGACAAGCTGATCATCAATCTCGATCGCACGAAGACCGAGATCACCGTGGACAGCAAGGGGTCCGTCACCATCAAGGGCACCCGGTCGGTGTCGGTCGAGGCCGGCACCGATCTCACCCTGAGCGCGCGCCGGCGTCTGACCATCAAGAGCGGCGGCCCGCTCGACATCGAGGGCCGCGGGCTGGTCAACCTGAAGTCGCTCGGCGGTGCCGTCACCGTCGACGCGATGGGGGCGCTCAGCCTCAAGGCGGTGGGCGCCGCGACGCTCACGGCCGGCGGCAGCGTGCAGGTCAACACCATCGCGAATGTGGGCATTCGGGCCATCACACTCGCCCTGCAGGGTGTGGTGCTGGTCAACAACAAGCCGTATCCGCTGCCGTGACGGCCGGGACGTTCTTCAGGAGTAGGCGGGTGGCCCTCTGATGGCCGAGCAGTTCGTTGGATCCGGCTGGGCGTTCCCCATGCGCATCGGTCCCACCGGTGGCATCGCCCTGGTCAGCGGGGAGCGCGAGATCGAGGAGGCCATCCGGTTGGTGCTGGCCACCGCGCCGGGCGAGCGGCCGATGCGGCCCGAGTTCGGCTGTGCCATCCACGACCTGGTGTTCGCGCCGGTCAACGAGGCGACGGCGGGCCGGATCCAGCACGAGGTGTACACCACCCTCGACCGCTGGGAGCCACGGATCGAGGTCAACGACGTCGAGGTGACGGCGGGGCCCGACCAGGGCGTGCTCTTCATCGACGTGCGCTATTCGATCCGCGGCACCAACAACCCGCGCAGCCTGGTCTTTCCGTTCTACGTCATCCCATCCCACGAGGAGCCCGACGCCCCCGGCGTGGGCAACTCCCTTGAAAGCGACCGCTGATGGCACTGCCCTCCCCGAACCTCGACGACCGCCGCTTCCAGCAGTTCGTCGACGACGCCAAGCGCTACATCCAGCAGCGCGCCCCCGAATGGACCGACCACAACGTGTCGGACCCCGGCGTCACCCTCGTGGAAACGGTCGCCCACATGGCCGACCAGATCGTCTACCGGCTCAACCGCGTCCCCGAGAAGAACCATCTGGCGTTCCTCGACCTCGTCGGCATCACGCTGTTCCCGCCCTCGGCCGCCCGTACGGATCTCACGTTCTGGCTGTCCGCGCCGCACGAGGAGCCCATCGTGCTGCCCGTGGGCACCGAGGCCGCCACCGTGCGCACCGAGAACGAGGAGGCGGTCGTCTTCGCGACCGAGCGCGAACTGACCGTGGTTCCCTGCTCGTTGCGTCGTCTCGTCGTGCAGCAGAACGGTGACGCGGTCACCGACCGGACCGCCGATCTCGCCGAGGGCAAGGACGTACTGTGTTTCGCCGAGTCACCGAACCCCGGTGACTGCATGCTCCTCGGCCTCACCTCCGCCGTACCGCACTGCGCGCTGGGCCTGGAGCTCGACAGCCGGGTCGACGGTGTCGGTGTCGATCCGCGGCAGCCGCCGCTGGTCTGGGAGGCGTGGACCGAGGACGGCTGGGCGGCCTGCGAGGTGGACCGGGACGGCACCGGTGGTCTGAACCGGCCCGGTGAGGTGGTCCTGCACGTCCCGGGCGGCCACACCCTGTCGCGCACCGGCGGGCAGGAGGCGGGCTGGCTGCGCTGCCGGGTCACCGAACCGCTGTCCGACCAGCCCTTCTACACCACGTCCCCGACCATCCGGTCCGCCGACGCGTTCACCCTCGGCGGGACCACCTCTGCCATCCACGCGGAGACCGTCCAGGACGAGGCGCTCGGCGAGTCCACCGGTCTGCCCGGGCAGCGGCTGCGGCTCGCCCACTTCCCCGTCGTGGGGGACACCCCGCCGGTGCTGTTGCAGACCGCCGAGCGCGACGGATGGGTCGACTGGGACGTCGTCCCGCACTTCGCCGCGTCCGGTCCCACCGACCGGCACATCACCCTGGACGCGGCGACCGGCGAGATCGCCTTCGGGCCCGCCGTCCGCGAAGCCGACGGCACGATGCGCCAGTACGGGACGGCGGCGCCCAAGGGGGCCGTGATCCGCGCCCGCCGCTACCGCACCGGTGGCGGCCGGGCCGGGAACGTCGCCCGGGGCGCAGTCCAGGTGCTGCGCAGCTCGGTGCCGTACGTGGCCGACGTCGTCAACCGGGAGGCCGCCCGGGGCGGCGTCGAGGGCGAGACGGTCGAGGAGGCGAAGACCCGGGCGCCGATCACGCTGCGCGCCCAGGAGCGGGCCGTGACCCTGCGCGACTACGAGGAACTGGCCCGGCGCGCCGCCCCCGAGACGGCCCGTATCACCTGCCTGGAGGGCGAGGAGGGCGAGCACGGCGCCTACGCGGTCCGTGTCCTGGTCGTCCCGCAGGCCGTGCCCGACCCCGGCGGACGCCTGCGCTTCGAGCAACTCGTCCCCGGCGACGCCCTGTTGCAGCGCATCACCCGCCACCTCGACGAGCGCCGGCTGATCGGCACCCGCCTCGCGGTCGGGCCGCCCTTTTACCAGGGCGTCACCGTCGTCGCCACCGTGCACGCCTTCCGCGGGGTCGACACCGACCGGGTGCGGCGCCAGACCCACGACGCGCTCTACCGCCATCTGGACCCGCTCACCGGCGGCACGGACGGCACCGGCTGGCCGTTCGGCCGGCCCGTGCAGGCGGGCGAGGTCTTCGCGGTGCTGCAACGTGTGCCCGGCGTCGAACTCGTCGACGCGGTGCAGCTCCACCCCGCCGACCCGCTGACCGGCAAGCGCGGCGACCCGACCGACCGGATCGACCTGGAGGCCCCTTCGCTGGTGTTCTCCTTCGACCACCGGGTCCGCGTCATCGGAGACGGCTCATGAGGGGCTCCATCGACGGCCTGGAGTCCTCGGCGCCGATCGGCGGCATGCTCCCCGCGGTCTTCGCCGACGACGACCTGGCGCTGCGCTTCGTCGCGGGCCTTGACGAGGTGGTCGCGCCGATCCTGCTGGCCCTCGACTGTCTGCACACCTACTTCGACCCGGCGCTCGCACCGGCCGACTTCGCCCGCTGGCTGGGCACCTGGGTCGGCGCCGAGGTCGACGGCACGGAACCGGACGCGCGGCTGCGCGCGGCCGTCGCCGCCGCCGCGTACCTGCATCGCGTACGAGGCACCCGCCGCGGTCTGTCCGAAGCGGTACGCCTCGCCTTCGGTGTCGAGCCGGAGATCACCGAGAGCGGCGCCGCCGCCTGGGACCCGCGTCCGCTCGGCCCGGTCCCCGGCGACCGCCGCCCCCGGCTGCACGTCACGCTCCGGCTGCCCGAGCCGACCCCGGCGGACGAGTACCGGCTGGAGAACCTCGTGGCGGCCGCCCGTCCCGCCCACATGCCCTACACGGTCCAGGTGACCGCCGCCGAAAGGATCCCCGAGAAATGACCACCCAGACCCCAGGCACCGGCCCCGGGCGCGCCCCGGCCTGCGCCGAGTGCGGCACCCGGGCGGAGCCCGGCCAGTCCTTCTGCGACGCCTGCGGCGCGGTGCTCGACTGGGCCGGGGACCCGGCTCCGGCGGGGGTCGCGGCCCGGACCCGTCGTCCCGCGGCTGCCGCCGACGAGGCGGCGCCGACGGCCGGCGACCAGGGCTCCCGGGCGGCGGGATCCGCCGGGTCGGCCGAGGGCGAGCCGGGCTGGGACGCGTTCGCGCGACCGGGCGCCGGTACGGGAACGGCTCGTACGGCGCACGACACGGCGGGCTCCATCGCGGACGCGGACACCGTGAGCGCCGACAGGGCGGGCACCGCGCGACCCCCACGCGACCCGCACGAGGACGATGCCGTCGGCGGCGCACCGGACGCGTCGACCCCCAGTACGCCGGTATCCGGTGCGCCGGTGTTCGGTGACGCGGCGGATCCGAGCCCGATGAGCGACGACACCGCGCGTCCCCACCCGGCCCCCGTCGCCGCCCACGGCTCCGTACCGGCCGCTCCCGCGCGGCCGGACGAGACCGCGGCCACCGAGCCCCTGCCCTCCGCCGCCCCCGACCGGGACTCCGCGGCCGAGCGGGCCAGGTCCCTGCTGGTGCCGGTGGCAGACCCGGAACCGCGGGTCGCGCCGTCGGTGTCACCCGTACTGCCCGGCCGCCCCGCGGCGAGCCGCCCACAGGTCCGTACCCCGGTCGCGGAGCCCGGTGCGGACGGGGGTGTGCCCTGTCCCTGGTGTGCCACTCCCAACCGGCCGGACCGGCACTTCTGCGGGCGTTGCGCGCTGTCCATGGCCGGGGAACGGCAGGCGCCGGGCCGGCTGCCCTGGTGGCGTCGGGTGCTCAACTCCCGCAACGGAGAGGTGCCGTGGGCCGGGGACCGGCCCCGACTGCGGCGGGGCTTCGGACGCGTCATGAACTGGGTGGTCGGCGCGGTGGTGCTCGGCCTGCTGGTGTTCGCCGTGACGAACACCGGTACGGCCGTGCAGGCGGTGAAGGACCACTTCGCCAAGCGGGTCCCGGTCGGCCCGGACCACGTGAAGGCGTCCCGTTCCTTCGCCGGCCACGGCGCGGGGCTCGCCTTCGACAAGCTCAACAACACCTGGTGGGGACCCGGCGTCTCGCAGTCCGGGGACGGCGAGTGGCTCGAGGCCCGCTTCGAGCAGCCCACCCGGCTGCTGGACGTGATCATCACCTCGGGCACCTCCGCCCGCCCGGACCAGCTCACGAAGTCGGCGCTGCCGCACCGTATCGAGGCCCGGATCACCACGGCGAACGGCAAGACGAGCACCCGCTTCCTCACCCTCGACCAGGTTGCGGGCGGTCAGCAGCGCAAGTTCCGCGTGGGCGATGTCACGGCGGTCCGTTTCATCATCCGCTCGGCCTATGGCACCGCCCAGGACAAGCAGGTCTCCATAGCCGAGATCGAGTTGTTCGGTCCGTCGAGCGCCAACGACTCGTAGGAACACCGACGGCTCGTGGGGAAGGTGCCATTCCTTGGTCGGGTGCTTCCGGTTCTGGCCGAACTGGGAGGATGAGTCCCGCGGTACCGCCGCGGCCTTACCGTAGAGGGAAGGCACCAGACCCGAGGAGAAGCGCCACCTGTGCACGACGCACCGATCTACGCCCAACTGATCTCCGAACGAGGGGACATACCCCTGCAGGTCCGCAACGAGGCCCGCAGAATCCAGCGCGAACTGGAATGGATCCTCAACAGGGATCCCTCGTCGGGCGGTCTCCTCCCGAGACCGCCCGGCGCTCCGGGCCCCGGCCCTCGCGCGCTGCCCCCGTCTCTTCCTCCCGGGAACAGCTCCACCGGCTGGCTTTCCTGACGGTACGTCAACTCCGGTGTGCCGCCCGGGTGGAGCGTGCCGCCGTCCCCAGGGAACGGCGGCCGCTTCACTCCGTCACCCGTCCGTCGCCGCACCGAGCCGGGCGCCGCGCCGTTGCGGTGCGGGAACTTCGGGTCAGGTCGTCGAGGACGGACCGCCCTCCGGCTCGTTCCCGTCCTTGTCCTGCTGTTCCGGGGTCCGCCGGTAGCTCTGGAGCTCCAGCAGTCCTTCCGTCTTCTCCGAACGACCTCCGGACTTCTGGTCGCCCGTGTTCTGGCCGTTCAGGTTCTGGCGGACCGAGTCCAGGATCGTCAGGCCCTGGGCGACCAGCCCGGCGGCGATCTCGCCCAGGCCGTCCGCGCCGTTCAGGACGTTGACGTTGGCGCCGGCGAGACCGCCCGCGGCCTCCTTCACGATCAGCGGGAGCTGGTCGATCAGCATCCGGTCGAGCGCCACGCGGTCGTGCGAGGCGGCGGCCTCGGCCTGGATCTTCATGCGTTCCGCATCCGCGATGGCAAGCACCTTGATCCGCTCCGCCTCGGCCTCGGCGGGCTTGACGATCTCGGCGACGAGCTGCTGCTGACGCAACTGGGCCGCCCGCTGGGCCAGTTCGGTCTGCGCGGCGAGCACCTCCTGCTGGGCGTGCGCCTGCGCCAGCGGTCCGGCCTGGGCGGCCTGCGCCTGCGCGCGGTCCACCTCGGCCGAGTACTCCGCCTTGACGACCGCGGTCTGCCGGGCGTACTCGGCCTGGTTGCGCGCGGCCACCTGCTCCGCCTCGACCGAGGCCTGGGTGGCCTGGGCCTGCGCGATCTGGGCCTGGCGCTGGATGGCCGCCTTGTGCGGTGCGGACATGGCCTCGATGTAACCGACGTCGCCGTCGTCGATCGACTGGATCTGCAGCGAGTCCACGATCAGGCCGATCTTGGCCATCTCGACCTTCGAGGTGTCCAGGACCTCCGCGGCGAGCTTCTGCCGCTCGGTGACGATCTCCTCGACGGTCATCGAGCCGATGATGGCGCGCAGATGACCGGCGAAGATCCGGCCCGTCAGCACCGACATCTGGTCCTGGTCGGAGAGGAACCGCTGACCGGCGTTGATGATGCTCTCGTGGTCGTTGCCGACCTTGAACGCGATCACGGCGCGGACGTGCAACGCGATGCCCTGCCGGGTCACACAGGTCTCGGTGACCTCGGCCTCGCACATCGACAAGGTGAGGAAGCGGGTCTTGCGAAAGACGGGGAGCACGAACTTTCCGTGCCCCGTCACCACTCGGAACGGCGCGCCCCCCAGTCCCCGCCTGCCTCCCGAGATCAGCATCGCCTCGTCGGGAGCGGGAACGCGGTAACCGAACATCCTGTTTCTCCTTAACCGGCGTCGACGGAGTCGCCGTCCAACGCGTCCAGCGGATCGACCCAGCGGATGACGTCGACCTCACGACATCCCCGGGATTCGACCACGAGCACAGTAGCCCCCACGGGCAGGGGCTCCTGCGACCAGGCGAGGAAGGTCTCGGATCCGCCTCTGACCCGCACAAGGATCTCGCCGGGACCGGCGGTTCCCCGTGTGCCGATGAGCAGCTCCCCGGTACAGCCGATCACGGCCTCGTCCTGCACCACTGTCGGCCGCCTCCCCGTTTCTCTGGTTCTGCTTCCGACCTTAGACCTCCCCCACCTCGAACGCCTATGCTCCCGTCGCCGCCCGTGTCACGCCCCGGGTACGGACGCTCAGCTCTTGGTGAACCGGTAGGTCTTGCTGTCTGTCAGGACGCAGAAGCCGGGCGACACGACGATCACACGCAGTGTGCCGGTGCGCCGGTCGTAGTCGATGCCCTCGGCCTCGAAGGTGCCCGAGCAGGAGCTGCGCAGCGGGAGCTGACGCAGGGCGGTGACATGGCCCGTCACGTCGCCGCTGCCACTGGGGGCGGCGGACAGGTCGATCTGGAGCAGCGGCTTGGTGATGCCGAAGAGGGTGCCCGCCGGGTCGTCGGAGGAGCACAGCAACTGGGTCGCGGTGACGAAGTCGCAGCCCTGTACGTCACGGACGGCGTGGTCGAGGTTGATGGTGGAGGCCTGCGGGAGGTTGGCCGAGGGAGAGGTGCTCGGGTTCACGCCGGGGGTCGGGAACACCAGCAGCCGGGTCATCGTGCCCCACTCCCCCGACACCATCCACTGGCCGTCCGGGGAGATGGTGTCGAAGGAGTTGTTCAGCGCCTCGCCAGGGCTCAGCGCGTGGACATACTCCGACCAGGCACCGCCGGGTGCCTGCACCCGGAACATCTTGGCGCTGCCGGAGTCGGCCTGGTACGGCTCGACGTAGTAGCCGTTGTAGGAGGCGTCCGGGTCTCCGACGTGGTTCCAGCCGCGGCTGCTGACGCCGATCGGGATGGTGCCGATCCCGGTGTAGTGGTTGGGGCTGCCGGCCGGGACCTCGACCGAGGTCAGGCCCTGGCTCTCGGTCAGCGGGTCGGCACGGTCGGAGCCCACCTCGGTCCAGGTGTCGGCGGCCGAGGCGGGCGTGGTGACGGAGACGGACAGCACGGCGGCCGTGGCGAGGGTGACGAGTCCGGCCAGGACCGCGTGACAACGTTGCCGGGCGGGCATGCGCATGAGGGGCTCCTCGGTGGGGGGTGCGGTTTCGGCGCACAGTCTGACCCGTCAACTGCGGTCATGTACAGGCCAATGAAGGAGCGTTGGCCGTCAACTCACGCACCGGCCAACGGCAGTTACCCACCCCGCCCCCTACACCCTTGTCACCACCCCGAGTTCCGTCCGGGCCCGGGACGCCGCGCCGATCGCCACCGCACGGCTCCCCAGCCGGGCCCGTACGACCCGGATCGGCTGTCCGCTGACCGGTGGCTCGGCGGCGAGCGCGGCGGCGATCGACGGTTCGAGGAGGTCCCAGGCCCGGCTGACCCCGCCGCCGATCACGAAGGTCGTGAGGTCCACCAGGCCCGCCGTGATCAGGATCGCCCGGGCGACGCCGGCCCCCGCGGCCTCGTACACGGCGAGCGCGTCGGGGTCTCCGTCCACCGCCGCCTCGGCGATGCCCCGGGCGGTCAGGGAGCGCCCCGTGCGCTCGCCGTAGCGGGCCGCCAGGGAGCGGCCGGAGGCGAGCGTCTCCAGGTGACCACGGCCGCCGCAGGTGCACGGCAGGTCACCGAAACCGGGGAGATGGCCGATCTCGCCCGCCGCCCCGTGCACCCCCTCGAACAGCGCGCCGTCCAGCCACAGCGCGCCCCCGACCCCGGTGCCGAGCGTCATCCCGAGTGCGGCGGGCTCTCCCGCGACGGCTCCCTTCGCGACCTCGCCGCGCAGGAAGGCGTTGACGTCGTTGTCGAGGAAGGCCGGTACGCCGAGCGCTTCCTCGACCGTCGCCGTCACCGGGAACCCGGCCCAGGAGTGGAAGGAGTCGCTCGCCACGAGGATGCGGCCGGCCCGGCTGTCGACGACGCCTGCCGCACCGACGCCGACGCCGAGCAGCCGCGAGGGCACGCGTTCGCGGAGCAGATCCAGAGCGGCGAGCGCGGCGCGGACCATCGCCCGTCCACCCTCGGCCGCCGGTGTCGGCACCTCCACGGAGTCGAGGACGGTGAGGTCGGCCGCGCAGAGCACGACGTGGGTGGTCGTACCGCCGATGTCGACACCGGCGTACACCTCGGGCGTCGGGGTGCGGTCCCCGGATACGGTCACGCCGTGACCCCCGTGGCGGCCCGCCGTTCCTCGCGCCGACGGCGTTGCAGCACCGGGTCGGGCACGGGCACGGCGGCGATGAGCCGTCGCGTGTAGTCCGTGCGCGGGTACAGGAGCGTGGTCGCGGTACTGCCCTCCTCCTCGATGCGCCCGGCCCGCAGGACGACCACGTGCTGGGCGAATTGCTGTACGACGGCGAGGTCGTGGGACACGAACAGGCAGGCGAACCCCAGCTCGCCCTGGAGCCCCGCGATCACCTCCAGCACAGATTGCTGCACACTCACGTCGAGCGCGCTCGTCGGTTCGTCCGCGACCAGCAGCCGCGGCTCGAGGACCAGCGCCCGGGCGAGGCTCACCCGCTGCCGCTGGCCACCGGACAACTCGCGCGGACCCCGATGGGCCAACTCCCTCGGCAGACGGACAAGTTCGAGTGCGTCCCCGACCCGGGTCCGGCGCTCGGCCGCCGACATGCCCCGGCGGTGCACGCGCAGCGGCTCGGCGACGCACTCCGCCACGCTCATGCGGGCGTCGAGCGAGGCCACCGGGTCCTGCAGGACCACGCCGACACCGGCCAGCAGGGCGCGCCGGGCCCGCCCCCGGGTCCTGCCGAGGTCGGCGCCGAACAGCGACACCGAGCCGGACGACGATGGTACGAGGCCCAGCGCGACGCGCGCCGCGGTCGACTTGCCCGAGCCCGACTCCCCCACCAGACCCACGGTCTCACCGGCCCTGACCGTCAGCGAGACGCCGTCGAGTGCGCGGACGGCGCGGCGCCCGCGGCCGAACCGCACGCTCACGTCCCGCAGTTCGACCACCGGGTCCGCGGCGGGCCGATCCCCATCGGTACGCCGGGAGTCGGCCCCCGGCTCGGCGACGGCCAGCCGCGGCACCGCCCCGAGCAGGCGCTTGGTGTACTCGTGCGTGGGCCGCAGGAGCACCTCCTCCACCGGCCCCGTCTCCACGATCTCCCCCTGGAGCATGACGGCGACGCGATCCGCGAAGTCGGCGACCACTCCCATGTTGTGCGTGACCAGCAGCACCCCCGTGTCGAAGTCGGCGGCGAGCGACCGCAACAGGTCGAGGATCTCGGCCTGCACGGTCACGTCGAGCGCGGTGGTCGGTTCGTCGGCGATGAGCAGGCTCGGGGCGTTGGCGATCGCCATGGCGATGACCACGCGCTGCCGCTGTCCCCCGGAGAGCTGGAACGGGAACGCGGACGCCCGTGTCCCCGGATCCGGGATACCGACGCGGCGCAGGAGTTCGACCGCCTCCCCGGCGGCCTCCTTGGCCGTGACGGGACGGTGGTTGCGGATGACCTCGGCGATCTGGGCGCCGATCCGGGTGAGCGGGTCGAGCGCGGTCGCGGGTTCCTGGAACACCATCGACGCGGTGCGACCCCGTAGACCCGCGAGGTCGGCCTCGGTGGCGCCGATGACGTCGGTGCCGCCGACGACGGCGTGGCCCGTGGCGCGGGCGGTGCCCGGCAGCAGCCCCATCGCGGCGAGCGCGACGGTCGACTTGCCGGAGCCCGACTCGCCGACGAGGGCGAGCGTCTCACCGGGCCGGACCCGCAACGAGACCTCTCGTACCGCGGCCACTTCACCCGTCTCCGCGGAGAAGGTGACGCCCAGGTTCTCGATCCGCAGGATGTCGGCGGTCATCCGCGTCCCCTCACGTCGAAGGCGTCGCGCAGTCCGTCGCCGATGGCGTTGAAGGCACAGACGACGAGGATGATGGCGAGGCCGGGGGGCACGATGAGCCACCAGCGTCCCGAGTACGCGGCTGTCAGACCGGCCGAGAGCATGCCGCCCCAGTCGGTCGACGGGGGTTGGACGCCCAGGCCGAGATAGGACACGTAGGCGACGAGGAGGATCGCGTCGGCGACCTGGAAGGTGGCGGCGACCACGACCGTCGAGACGGAGTTCGGCAGGATGTGCCGGCCGATCGCCCGGCCGTGCGTACCGCCGATGGCACGCAGTGTCAGCACGTAGTCCCGGCCCTTCAGGGTGAGCGTCTCGGCCCGGACGAGACGGGAGGGGACCAGCCAGGAGACCAGGCCGAGGATGACGACGAGCCCCCAGGTGTCCGGGGTGGTGATGGCGGAGACGACGAGGAGGATGAAGAGCGCCGGGATGGCGATTCCGGCGTCCACGACCCGCATCATCACGGCGTCGATCCAGCCGCCCGCGTAGCCCGCGACCGCGCCCCAGAGCGTGCCGATGACGGTCGCGAGCAGGCCGGAGGCGAGGCCGACGAGCAGCGACACCTTCCCGCCGTACATGAGCCGCCCGAGCTCGTCGTGTCCGACGGCGTCGGTGCCGAGCAGGTGCGCGCCGCTCGGTGCCAGGTTCACCTGGGTCAGGTGGGTGTGGGTCTGGTCGGTCGAGTGGAGCAGCGGGCCGGCGAAGCAGAAGAGCAGGAACAGGACGACGACCGCCAGACCCGCGACCGCGAGCCTGTTGCGCGTGAACCGGCGCAGGGCGAGGCGGTGGCCGGCGGCCGCCTCCACGGTGGGTGTCACCGGCAAAACGGCGCTCATGACCGGCCCGCCTTCACTCGGGGATCGACGATCCGCTGGACGATGTCGGCGAGCAGGGTGCCGACGACCGTCGCGACGGAGATGACGAGGACGCAGCCGAGCAGCACCGGATAGTCGGAGGACTGCGCGGCGCTCCAGAACAGCAGCCCCATCCCCGGGTAGTTGAAGAGCTGCTCGACGACGAGGGCGCCGCCGAAGAGGACGGGCACGTAGTAGCCGAGCATCGCGACGACGGGGGTCAGCGAGTTGCGGAACACGTGCCGCCACAGGATCGCGCGGGGCCGGGAGCCGCCGGCCCGCGCGGTGCGTACGTAGTCCTCGGAGAGGTTCTCCAGGGTCGCGGCGCGCATGTACCGGCTGAAGACGGCGACCATGGACGCGGCTCCCGCGACGACCGGCAGGACCAGCGCGTTCGGCTGGGAGAGCACCTGCCCGAGCGTGTCGCCCTGCGGCGCCTGCGAGGGGAACCAGGGCAGCAGCTGCGTGAAGACCAGGACCAGCACGAGCCCGAGGAAGTACACGGGGGTCGAGTACGCGACGAAGCTCAGCGTCGTGATGACGTAGTCCACCGGCTTGTTGCGTCGGACCGCCTGCCACATGCCGAGCGGGATCGCGAGCGCGAGCCCGGTCAGTGCGGACAGCACGGTGAGGACCAGGGTCTTCGGGAGGCGCTGTTCGATGAGCCGGGAGACCGCCTCGTTCAGGGTGTACGAGGTGCCGAGGTCGCCGTGCAGCAGGGTGCGCAGGTAGTAGAGGTACTGGACGGGGAGCGAGCGGTCGAGGCCCTGCTCGTGGTCGAACTGCGCGATCTGCTGGGCCGTCGCCTGCGGGCCGAGGATCCCGCGTGCGGGTCCGCCGGGCAGCGCGTGCAGCAGGCAGAAGACCACCACCGTCACGATGAGGATCACCGCGAGGGACTGCAGGAAGCGCCGGGTGAGATAGAGGAGGGTGTCCATGCGGTCAGCGGTTCCACTTCCACTGCGCCGGGTGGAAGTTGGCCAGTGAGTCCTGTGAGAAGCCGCCGAGGCCGTTCTTGACGACCGAGATCTGGTAGTCGGGCTCCGGCAGCCAGATGACCGGGAGGTCCTTGGCGACGGCCGCGCTGTAGTCCCGTACGGCCTGCGCGGAGTTGGACGTGGTGGAGGCGGTGATCAGCTGGTCGATCTCCGGGTTGGAGTAGCTGCCGAAGTTCGAGCCGCCCTTGCTCTGGAAGAGCGAGTCGCCGGTCGGGAAGGCGTTGAAGTACCAGCTGCCGGCGGTGCCGAAGAACGACAGCTGCCACGCGCAGATCGACTGGCTCGCGGTGCACGGCGGGGTCTGGGACAGCACCGAGTTCACGGGCGCGGTCTTGATCGTGAACTTGATCCCGGTCTTCTCCAGCGAGGACTGGATCGCGCTCATCATGTTGTCGGTGACGGTCGAGCCGGACTGCGACAGCACCTGCATCTGGAACCTGGTGCCCTTGGCGACCCCGTCACCGCACTGCGCGGCACCCGCGCCCGGATCCGTGCACACCATGACTCCACCCTGTTCGGTCCAACCGTGGTCGGCCAGCAGGGACTTGGCGGCCGAGGTCGAGAAGGGGTACGGATTGCCCTTCTGCGTGGGCGAGAGGAAGTCGCTCGACTGCGCCTGCGGGATCGGGCCGTAGCCGGGAACCGCGGTGCCGTTGAAGATGACCTTCGCCAGGCTGCTCTGGTCGATCGACCGCTGGACCGCCTGACGGGCGTACAACTGCTTGAACACGGCGCCCATGGAGGGGTTGTTGAAGTTGTACGGCATGTAGGTGATCGCCCAGCCCGACCAAGGCTTGACCGTGTACCCCTGGGCGGTGAACCGGTCCTTCTGGTCGAGGTCGGTCGCCTCGATGTAGCCGTAGTCGACGCTCCCCGAGCGCAGTGCGTTCTTCTCGGCGTCCGCCGTCGTGAACGGGAGGAGGTTCACGGTGGCGATGTCCGGCTTCTCACCTCCGTCGTACTTCTTGTTGGCGGTGAGCACGACCTTGCCCGCGGTCGAGAAGGACTTGACCGCGTAGGGACCGCTGATGGTCTTCCACAGCGCGTCCTTCTCGTAGCCGGAGATGTTCTTCGCGGCCGTGTTGAGGTACGTCCACACCTGCTTGGCGCCGGCGGCCGTCCGGTCGGCGTCCGACACCGCGGCCGATGCGGCCGTCTTGTCCCATGCGTGCTGCGGGAGCGGGTTGATCGCGCTCAGCTCGTTGGCGAGCATCCAGTCGGAGTTGTAGGCCTTGTCGAACGTGAGCGTGAAGTGGTGGTCGTCGACGGTCTTGAACGAGGTCCAGTTGTCCGGCGCCTTGCCGGGGTTGTAGCCCGCCCACTGTTCCTTGTTCGCCTTGATGAGGTTGAACCAGAACTCCACGTCACGCGAGGTGATCGGCTTGCCGTCGCTCCACCTGCGGTCGCCGAGCGTGAGGGTGACACTCTTGCCGTCGGGGGCGAAGGCGGCGGCGGTGGCGATGGACCCGTTCTTGTTCCAGGCGATCTTGCCAGTCGAGCCGTCGTACGCGACGAGCGGCTCCCAGAGGCTGTTGGCGATGGAGATGTTGTTGGTGTTGAGATGCGCCGCCGTGCCGATCGGCAGGATCCAGTTCGGGGTGAAGTTCGCGGGCAGCGCGTAGTTGATGGAGTCGGGGGACGTGGACGACGTGCCGCTCGTCCCGGAGCAGCCCGCGAGCAGCAGCGTGCCCGCCGAGACGACGGCACCGGCGACGAGTGTCGCGCGAGCAGGGGACATGACTCTCCTCGGGGTGAACAGGGGTGAACGAAGGGGCAAGGGGCGTGGCGGAGCCAGTCAACGACCCGACTGTTCGAAGAAACAGACACCCTCCTGTAAAAAGCCTGTTTCTGCTGTTCTGAAAAAAGTGGAGAGGCGGCTTCAGGGACGTACGCTCGGCATCCCGATCCCGTCGTCGGAAGTTACTTCGTCCATGCCTGAAAAAAGTGCGGTACACCGCAGGGGTGCCACGGGCGTCTCGTCCCTGGCCGAACGCGTCCTCGAACTCCTCGCCTCCGGGCAGGCGACCACGCGCACCGAACTCGCCGATCTGCTCGGGGCCGCGCCCTCGACGATCTCCCTGACGGTCGGTCAGCTCGTCACCCACGGGCTGGTGGCTGAGCAGGGCACGCGCTCCTCCACGGGAGGGCGTCCGCGCAAGGTCCTGCGGCTCGGCGGCAGCGACGGGTTCGCGGTCGCGGCCGAACTCGGGGGCAGACACGCGCACGTCGGTGTCGTGCTGCCGGGCGGCGGGCTCACGGACGTGTCGACGGTGCCGTTCCCGACGGCGGAGGGGCCCGAGACCGCGCTGCCCGGGCTCGCCGAGACACTGGAGGGCCTCGCCGAGCTGCATGGGCGGGAGCTGCTCAAGGGGGTCGGCCTCTCGCTGCCGGGGCCGGTCGACGTCGCCTCCGGAGTGGTGACGCTGCCGTCGCGCATGCCCGGCTGGAACCGGTTCCCCGTCCGGGCCTGGCTGGAGGACCGCTTCGGCGTTCCTGCGGCGATCGAGAACGACGCCAACTGCATGGCCGTCGGCGAGCACAGTGTCCAGCCGGCCGAGCGCCGCCAGTCGATCATGGTGAAGATGGGCTCGGCGATCGGCGCGGGCGTCATCGCCGACGGACGGCTCTACCGGGGCGGGACCGGCGCCGCCGGCGAGATCACCCACGTACGGGTCGAAGCGGGCCACGACATCCCCTGCTCCTGCGGCAACACCGGGTGTCTGGAGACCGTCGCGTCGGGCGCGGCGCTGGTGCGCGTCCTGCGTGAGCGGGGGCTCGACGTCGACTCGATCGAGGACGTCGTCCGGTTCGCGTCCGATGCCGACCCGGAGGCGACCCGCGCCGTCCGTCAGGCCGGCCGCTACCTCGGCATGGTGCTGGCCGCGAACGTCAACTTCTTCAACCCGGACGCCGTGTACCTCGGCGGCATCCTCTCCACGCTCGAACCGTTCGTCGCCGCCGTCCGCAGTCAGCTGTACGAGGGGTGCCATCCGCTGGTGACCAAGCACCTGGTGATCGAGCGGGCGAGCCTCGGCGCGGACGCGGGGCTGGTCGGCGCGGGCCAGTTCGCGCTCCAACGGGCGCTGGTCCACGCACTCCAGGCCGTGACCGGAGCGGGAGCAGGAACGGGACCGCGTACCGACCAGCGCATACGAATCGAGGAGCAATGACGCACCCCCGTACCGCCGTCGCCCGGCCCGTCATCGCCATCGCCGGACTCGGCATCGAGTCGTCGACGTTCTCACCGGCGCGGACCGAGGCACCCGCCTTCCACCCGCAGCGCGGCGAGGACGTCCTCACGCGCTATCCCTTCCTCGCGCCCGGGACGCCCCTGCGTGACGCGGCCTCCTGGCGCGGCGCGCTCGTCGGCAAGGCGCTGCCCGGGGGTACGGTGACCGCGGCCGCGTTCGCGGAGCTCTCCGCGGAGCTCCTGCGGCGGCTCGGGGAGCTGCCGCGCCTCGACGGGCTCTGGTACGACATCCACGGCGCCATGACGGTGGAGGGTGTCGACGACGCCGAGGCCGTCCTGCTCGCCCGGATCCGCGAGACCGTCGGAGCCGACGTCATCGTGTCCACCTCCATGGACCTGCACGGCAACGTCTCGCGCGAGCTCGCGCACATGAGCGACCTCATCACCTGCTACCGGATGGCTCCGCACGAGGACCACATGGAGACGAAGGAGCGGGCCGCCCGTCATCTCGTGGATCTGCTCGCCACCGGTGCGCCCCGGCCGGTCAAGGCCTGGATCCCGGTGCCCGTGCTGCTGGCCGGTGAGCAGACCTCGACGCGCATCGAGCCCGCCAGGAGCGTGTACGCGGCCATCGACGAGGTGGAGGCGACGGACGGCGTGACCGACGCCGCGATCTGGGTCGGGTACGCGTGGGCGGACGAGCCGCGCAACCGCGCCGCGGTCGTGGTCGCCGGGCCGTCCGAGGCCGCCGTCGCGCAGGGCGCCGAGCGGCTGGCGCGCGGATTCTGGGAGGCGCGGGGCGCGTTCGCGTTCGTCGCGCCGACCGGGTCACTGGACGAGTGTCTCGACGAGGCGCTGGCCTCCTCCCCCGACGCCCGGCCGTTCTTCATCAGCGACACCGGCGACAATCCGACGGCGGGCGGGGCGGGCGATGTCACGTGGGGGCTCGAACGCGTCCTCTCCCGGCCGGAGTTCAAGGAACCGTCCGGGCCGACGGTCATCTACGCGTCCGTGCCGGGGCCGGCCGCCGTCGAGGCCGCGGAGAAGGCGGGCGTCGGCGCGACCGTCACGGTCACGGCCGGTGCCGAGGTGGACGACCGGCACGCCGGGCCGCTCACCATGACCGGGGTGGTCCACGCGGTCCGGCACGGGGACCGGGACGCCGGGACGGAGGTCGTCCTGCGGGTCGGAAGCGTGTACGTGATCATCACGCGGCTCCGCAAGCCCTACCACTACGAGCACGACTTCACCGGCCTGGCGCTCGACCCGCGCGGCGCCGACGTCGTCGTGGTCAAGATCGGCTATCTGGAACCGGAGCTGTTCGCCATGTCCGCCGGCTGGAAGATGGCGCTGACCCCGGGCGGCGTCGACCAGGACCTCGTCCGGCTGGGCCACCACCGCATCCGCCGCCCCATGTTCCCCTTCGACCCGCACATGCCCGACCCGGACCTCACGGCCCGCATCATCCCCCCGTCGAACGAACCGCTGAGCGGGACGGACGAGTAACCCACCGAGCGCCCCACATCCAGACCCCCACCGGGACGGGCGGCGCCCCGCCGGGTCGGGGGCGGACTGCCGGGGTCGGGAGACAGAACCCCGGGTCGGGGGCAAACTGCCGGGCCGGGGGGACAGAACCCCGGCTCGGATGGCAGATCGCCGGGCCTGGCAGCGCTCAGCCAGGACCAGTGGCTGTCTGCGGGTGGCGGCCCGCCGCTACCGGTGGCCGCCTGCGGGTGGCCGCCCGCCGGGACCGGTGACCACCCGCGGGTGGCAGCCCGCCGGGACCGGTGACCACCTGCCAGAACGGGTGTCGACCCGCCGGGCCGGGTGGCAGTCCGCCGGGATCGACGGCCATCCGCCAGGACGAGCAGCGGCCCGCCGACACCCGTGGCAGTCCGCCAGGACAGATCCCCCCTCCGCCGGGACCGGTGGCCGTCCGCCAGGACCGGCGACCCGGCGCCGAAGCCGGTGGCCGTCCACCATGTCCGACAGCGGTTCGCCAACACCGACGACCGTGCGCCGAAGCCGGTGGCCATCCGCCAAGACCGGCAGCCGTCCGCCAGAGCACGAGACCACCCGCCCAAGCCGATCACCGTCCGCCAGGAAAACGTGGCCGTCCGCCGGGAAACGGCGACCGTCCGCCAGGACCGGCAGCCGTCCGCCAGAACGGGTAGCCGTCCGCCGATGACCGGCAACCGTGCGCCCACGCCGGTGGCCGTCCGCCAGGACCGATGGCCGACCAGCGCATCCGGCAGCGGTTCGCCATCACCGACGACCGTGCGCCGAAGCCGGTGGCCATCCGCCATGACTGGTAGCCGTCCGCCAGGGCACAAGACCACCCGCCCAAGCCGATCGCCGTCCGCCAGGAAACGGTGGCCGTCCGCCGGGCAGGGGAAGACCTGCCCGGCGCGGCTCGGCGGTCAGCCGGTTCAGTTGTTCGTGCAGGTGTTCCCCGTGGCCGGGTTCAGCAGACTCAGCAGGTCGAGGGAGTTGCCGCAGAGGTTGAGGCCGAGGTCGAGGGGGATCTGGATGACGTTGCCGGACAGGACACCAGGACTGTTCGAGGCGACACCGACCGGGGTGGGGTCGGCGGCGGCGGTCCCGGCGGTGGCCAGCAGGGCCACGCCCGCCAGCCCGGCGGCAGCCATCAGACGAATACGCATTACATGCTCCGATCAGTCGCAGGGGTGCGAGTGCTTCCACCATCACCTCCGCGGCCGACGACCGACATCGTTGTACGTCCGAATGGGGCGCGGGCACCCCGAACCCTCCCTGAACAGCGTCCGCACGGGGCGTGTCGCGCGGGGTGTGCGGAATGCCCGTAGCGTGAGAACAGGTCAGGTGGAAGAGGGAGAGATCATGCCAACAAGCCAGCCCGATTCGTCCTCACCGTCCGACGACAGGGCGACCCCCGACTCGCTGCTGCACACCGGCTCCGAAGGCCCCGTGACCGCCGAGGACATGGTGCTCGCCGCGGGTCGCGACCTCAGTCCGAAGAACCTCGCCTGGGCCGAGCGCAGGCTGCGGGAGGACGGACCCACAGCCATCGAACGACTGCTTCCCTAGCTCGCCCGGCTACCCGAAGCTCGCCCGACTACCCGACTACCCGACTACCCGACTACCCGGCCACCCAGTTCGCCGGCTCCACTTGACCGGCTCCGATGCGGCGGAGCCGGTCAAGGTCATGCGGACGGAGCGGGAGGTCAGGAGGCGGGGCACTCCTTCCAGGCGAGGTGGTAGATGGTGCTGATGTCACCGTCCGTGGAGTCCATGGTCATGAAACTGCTGCTGCCGGGCGTGGACGTGCCCGCGTTGACGCGCAGCTCGGTGTTGATGTTGAAGTTCCGCTGGACACCGCAGGGCGCCCACACCAGTTGGGCCCAGTCGGTGACGTCCGTGGACTGCCAGTTGTCGTTGTAGGGGCCGCGGAAGGGGTGGGTGATGGCCGCCGTGCTCGACGAACCCTGGAAGTAGTACGAGGCCTTCTCGGTGCTGCTCGCGCCCGACTGGAGTGCGGCGAAGCCGCGGTAGTCCGCGCTGGCGATGGCGTACGTGAAGCCCTGCGGCACGTGGACGATCAGGTTGAGCTGACAGTTCTTGCGGAAGGCGGTGGGGTCGGAGTTGCCTCCGACCTGGGCGAGGTAGTCGCTGTAGGTGACCGTGAAGGCCGTGTTGTCCGGGGAGACCGCGACGGCGGCGGTTCCCTGCGGACAGCCGGAGCCGTTCACGGTGGCGACCTTGATGACGATCTTGTCCGGGGGCGGGTCGATGATCCCGGAGGACGGGTCCGGACCCGGTAGTGCGGTGGCGAACAGGGCGGCTATCGCGCCACCCAGAAGCAGCCCACCAGCCATGGTGCTCCAATCCGTTGCGTTGGTGTCTACGGCGGTACGGAACGTGTGCCGCCGTGAATTGGGGGGTGCGGCGCCTCACGCGGACGTGCGGCGCCGTCGCAGACCAGTGCGTTGGATCAAGCGCGGTTCGTTGAAGCATGGACATGTCAAGCACATGTCTGTGCGACCCCGCCCTGTGAAGGAGCTGTGAAGGCCGGGATCGACCGCATCGTATGTACGCCCGTCACGCTTGGGCAGGGCGATCTCCGGCCATTCAGCCCGTACGCCCGTAGCGCCCGACGAGGGTGCCGGAGCCCACGGTGTGACCGGCCAGCGCGCGCCGTACGGCGTCGACGGTGGCGTCCCCGGGAAGGTGCAGCCTCTCGTCGGCGGCGAGGACCGAGAAGACGTAGTGGTGGGGTTTGCCGGCGGGCGGGCAGGGACCTCCGTAGCGGCGCTGCCCGAAGCCGTTGCGGCCCTGCACGGCCCCCTTCGGGACGGCGCCCGCACCCAGCGTCGTCTCGTGCGGGTCGACGCCCCACATGAGCCAGTGCACGAAGGTGCCGGACGCGGCGTCCGGGTCCTCGGCCAGCACGACCAGCTCGGCCGCGCCACCCGGCACACCGGAGAGACGCAGCGGCGGGGACACGTTCGCACCGTCGCAGGTGAAACGGCGTGGGACGGTGCCGCCGTCCCCGAACGCCGGGCTCGTCACCGCGATCGCCCCCGAGGCGCCCGGTGTCGGTGCCGCGGACGCGGCGGGTGGCCCCGAGGCACCCCCGCACCCCGCGGTGAGGGCCACCACGGCTGCCGTCACGACGGTTCCGAGCCAGTTCCCACGGCGCATGTCCGCCACGTTAGCGCCGGCGTGCGGCCCGGGTGGGCAACCCGGCCGCCCGACCCCGCTCCCCCGGCACCGGGCGGCGCGCTTCGTGAATCCCGCGCCGCCTCACCGCTCCCTGCGCGCCCCTGCGACACTGAAGGGCATGGAGCCCCGACACCTCAGAATCGGCCGCCGTCGCATCTGGATGCTCAGCGGGGCCTGCCTCCTCGTGCTCGGCCCGATCGGCTACTTCCTCGGTGGCTGGATTCCTCTTACCTCGCTCACCGTCTCCCTCCTCGCGGCCACCACCGTGGCCCACTGGAAGGCCGCCGCCTGGCTCGGGCCCGCCATCGCGCGGGGACAGCGGGAGAGCCGCCGGGACGTGGCGACCTTCTGCGTGGTGATAGCGGTCAGCGGCTACGCCCAGCCCCCGGCGCGGCCCGCGCCCACCGCCGAGGAACTGACGGCGCTGCGTCTGGAGGCGTACCGGGCCGCGGCGCACGACGACCTCGCCGAGGATCTCCGGGGCCTGGCGGCCGACGCGCTGGCCGCCGCCGACACCGCGCACACCGAGGACACCCCGGTGGCCTGGCGGGCGGCACGCGCGAGCGCGGAGCGCCTGGCGCACTCCGCACAGGAGGGCAACCCGTACGTACGCCAGCTCCTCATCCAGTGGGTCGAGGGCAACCCGGCCGCGGACCGCTAGGACAGGTCGCACACGCTCACAGAGGACCGCCGCATCCGCACTGTACTTACGGTCTGACCTTTGTTATGTTTCGCAGATATCAAAGCTGCGGAGGGGTCCGACATCGTGGACTTTGAGCTGACCGAAGATCAGGAAACCATCCGCAAGGCAGTCGTCGGGCTCCTGCGCGACTTCGACGACCGATACTGGATGGAGAAGGACCGGGACCACCGGTTTCCCGAGGAGTTCTACGCCGCCGTCGCGAACGGCGGGTGGCTGGGGCTCACCATTCCGGAGGAGTACGGCGGTCACGGTCTCGGCATCACCGAGGCCACGCTGCTGCTCGAGGAAGTGGCGCGATCCGGCGGCGGGATGAACGCCGCGAGCTCGATCCACATGTCGATCTTCGGAATGCAGCCCGTGGTGGTGCACGGCTCCGAGGAGCTCAAGCGGCGCACGCTTCCCCGTGTCGCCACCGGCGATCTCCACGTCTGTTTCGGGGTGACCGAGCCGGAGGCCGGCCTGGACACGACGAGCATCACGACCTTCGCCCGGCGGGACGGCGACCACTACGTCGTCAACGGCCGCAAGGTGTGGATCTCCAAAGCCGTGGAGTCCGAGAAGATCCTGCTGCTGACCCGCACCACGAAGGTCGGCGAGGTCGCCAAGCGGACCGACGGAATGACGCTGTTCCTCACCGACCTGGACCGCGGCAGGATCGACGTCCGCCCCATCCCGAAGATGGGCCGCAACGCCGTGACCTCGAACGAGTTGTTCATCGACGACTTGCGCGTCCCGGTCGAGGACCGGGTGGGCGAGGAGGGCCAGGGGTTCCGCTACCTCCTCGACGGACTCAATCCGGAGCGCATGCTGATCGCCGCCGAGGCACTCGGGATCGGCAGGGTGGCGCTGGAGAAGGCCGTGAGCTACGGCAACGAACGCATGGTGTTCGGCAGGCCGATCGGCATGAACCAGGCCATCCAGTTCCCGCTCGCGGACTCGCTCGCCCGGCTGGACGCGGCCGAACTGATCCTGCGCAAGGCCACCTGGCTCTACGACAACGGCCGGCCGTGCGGGCGTGAGGCGAACACCGCCAAGTACCTCTGCGCGGACGCCGGATTCACCGCCGCCGACCGGGCCCTGCAGACCCACGGCGGTATGGGCTACTCCGAGGAATACAACGTGGCCCGCTACTTCCGCGAGGCCCGTCTGATGAAGATCGCGCCGATCAGTCAGGAAATGATCCTGAACTATCTGGGATCGCACACTCTGGGAATGCCGAGGAGCTATTGATGGCCGACAACACCGGTCTGTTCGATCTCAGTGGACGATCGGCCCTGGTCACCGGCGCCGCGGGGGGCATCGGTTCCGCGGTCGCCCAGGCGCTCGCGCACGCCGGGGCGGCGGTGCTCGTCACCGACGTCGACGGGGCGGCGGCCGCGGCGGTCGCCGAGAAGATCTCCGCGGCCGGCGAGCGGGCGGACAGTGCCGTACTGGACGTACGGGACCGCGCGTCCGCCGACGCGGCGGCGGCCCGGGCGGCGGCGCCGACCGGCGGGAAGCTGCACATCCTCGTCAACAACGCCGGAGTCATCGCGCCGGACATGTTCGAGAACCTCCAGGAGGAGGC
This sequence comes from Streptomyces sp. GbtcB7, assembly GCF_019091445.1. NCBI lineage: Bacteria > Bacillati > Actinomycetota > Actinomycetes > Kitasatosporales > Streptomycetaceae > Streptomyces > Streptomyces sp. GbtcB7. The sequence continues at coordinate 90,208 of NZ_JAGXJM010000021.1, read as the reverse complement.
GTTCCGCCGGATCGTCGACATCCACCTGATGGGCGCCTTCCACTGCGCCCAGGCCGCGCTGCCGTACCTGCCCACCGACGGCACGGGGCGGATCATCAACGTCACCTCGTCGGCCGGCATCGTCGGCACCCTCGGCCAGGTGAACTACTCCGCGGCCAAGGCGGGCATCATCGGCCTGACGAAGTCCCTGGCGCGTGAACTGGCACGCAAGCAGATCAAGGTCAACGCGCTCGCGCCGCTGGCCGCGACGCCGATGACGGAGACGATCCGCACCGACAAGAAGTTCGCGGACGCGATGCTCGCCCGGATCCCGCTGGGACGCTGGGCCGAGCCCGAGGAGATCGCCGGAAGCTTCGTCTTCCTCGCCTCGGACGCCGCCTCCTTCGTCACCGGGCAGGTGCTGCCCGTCGACGGCGGCATGGTCATGTGACCCGCGGCCGCGGCTCGTGGTGGCCATGAGCATCCGTACTATGCTGAATGGTTCAACCAAAGCAGTGGCATCGGTCCCAGGAGTACGTACATGCCCGGTAGGTCTCACCCGCGCTTCGACGCCCTGACGGTTCCGAAGGCATCGGACGTCCTGGCGTCGGAGGTACGTGAGCGCATTCTCTCCGGCGAGTTCACCGAGGGCATGGCGCTGCCGCCGGAGCGTCAACTCGTCGAGCAGACGGGGCTGAGCCGCGCCACGGTACGGGAGGCGCTGCGGATTCTCGAGGTGGAGAAGCTGCTCCAGATCAGGCCGGGCCGCGGGGGCGGCGCCTTCGTGCACCGGCCCGGCCGTGAATCGCTCGCCAGTACCGTGCAGTTGGTCATCCGGGGGCAGCGGATCCGGCTGGAGGCGCTGCACGAGACGCGGGAGGCCATCGAGCCCACGTGCGCCGCGCTGGCGGCGGTGCGCCGCACCGACCGCGACCTCGCCGAACTGGACGCGGCCCAGCGGGATCTCGTCGAGGCCGGGGACGACATCCCGCGCTTCCTGCGGGCGAACATCGACTGGCACAGCGCGGTGGCGAGGGCCAGCGACAACGAACTCCTGATCGGGTTCATGAGCGCGCTCTCGCAGTCGATCTACGCCGCCACGAACCTCGAACAGTTCATGGACGCCGAGATCCGCTCGATCACCGCCCGCGCCCACGCCAAGATCACCGAGGCCATCCGCGACCAGGACGGCCCGGCGGCGATGCGGCGCATGTCGCGCCATGTGTGCGGTTTCGCCGACGCGGCCGCGCGGGTGGACCGGCGGGGCCAGGTGGAGCTGTCCGGGCCCACGGAGGACTGACTGCCGCGAGCTCGAGGCGGGCCTCTCCGGATCATTGACGACCATTCGGTCTGACCTTTAATATCATCTGAGGTTGGGGCGACTGAGGCACTGGAGATGGGGTCCCCATGGGCGAGGTCAGCTCCGTCATCACCGTCGAGGCCGACGGCGACATCCGTATCGTCACGCTCAACAGGCCCGAGCGGCTGAACGGCGTGTCCGAGGAGCTCCACCGCCGACTGGCCGACGTCTGGCGGGAGTTGGCGGACGATCCCGGCGCACGGGCCGTCGTCCTCACCGGCGCGGGCCGGGCGTTCAGCGCGGGCGGCGACTTCGACCACCTGCGGCGCCACCACAGCGATCCGGAGCTGCGCGAGCGGTCGATCCGGCTCGACCGCAGCATCCAGACGGCGATGATCCGCTTCCCGCTGCCCGTCGTCGCGGCGGTCAACGGCCCCGCGGTCGGGCTGGGTTGCAGCCTGGCGCTGGGCTGCGACCTGGTCCTGATGGCGGAGGACGCCTACCTCGCCGACCCCCATGTCTCGGTCGGCCTGGTGGCGGGCGACGGCGGGGTGACCCTCTGGCCCCTGCTCACCAGCCTGCTCCGCGCGAAGGAGTACCTCTTCACCGGCGACCGCATTCCGGCCGCCACGGCGGTCGAACTGGGCCTGGCGAACCGTACCGTTCCCCCCGAGGACCTGCAGAAGGAGGCCCTCGCGCTGGCCCGGCGGCTGGCGGCCCAGCCGGCCGAGGCGCTGCGCGCCACCAAGATGGCCCTCGCCGTGGTGGTCGAGCAGGTGTCCCGGGGCGGCATGGAGGCGGCGCTGATGGCCGAGCGAGCGACCATGACCAGCCCGGACCACATCCGGATCGTCGAGGAGTTGGCGTCCCGCGCCCGGCGACGGCCGACCGTCACCGAGGCCGAGGAGGACTGACGGTGGAGGCCGAGGAGTTCCTGCTCGTGCGGGACATGTTCCGCACGTTCGCCGCACGGTTCCGGATCGGCTCGGCCGACGAGGTGAAGCCGACCGCGCGCACCGCCGCACAGGAGGCGCTCGGCGAACTGGGTCTCGCCGAACTGCGCCGCTCCTCACCCCCCGCCGCCACCGTCCAGGAGTGCGCCCTGCTCGCCGAGGAACACGGCCGGCAGCCCCTCAGCACCTCCCTGCTCGGCACCGTGCTCCTCGCCCCCGAGCTGCTGCGGCTCCTCGACCGTGCCGAACCCCCGCCCCACGGCACGACACCGACGATCGCCCTCGCCCACGACCTACGCTTCCCGGACTCCTCCCCGTCCCGACTCCTCGCCTGGGACTGCGAGGGAGCGGACAGCGCGCTGTGCGTCACACCCGATGGAACGGTGACCGCCCTCGAACTCGGCGCGACCGCACCGGGCATCGACCTCCTGCGCGGTATCCGCTCGGTGTCGTCCGAGTCGCCCGCACGGGTCCTCGGCCGGCTCGACGCACAGGAGTACCGGCACTGGCAGGCCTACGCGCTCGTCATGGTGAGCAGTGAACTCGTCGGCGCGGCCGGGTCGTTCGTCCGGCTGAGCGTGGAGTACGCCCGGGAGCGCCGTCAGTACGGGCGGGCGGTCGGCTCGTTCCAGGCGGTCCAGCATCTGCTCGCCGACGCGACGGTCCTCGTCGAGGCCTGCACCAGTGCCACCCGGTACGCCGCGTGGTGCCTGGACAACGAGTCGCCCGCGAGGGCCCTGACGGCCGCGCGCGTCGCCAAGGCCGAGGTGAACACGTCGGCCCTCAACGCGGTGTACACGGGCATGCAGGTCTTCGGCGGTATCGCCCAGACCTGGGAGCACATCGCGCACCTGTACCTCCGCAAGGTCCGCCTGGGCGCCATGACGCTGGCGACGACGGCCGATCTCCTGACGACGCTGGCCCAGCCGGAGCTGACCCGATGACCGACACGCCCCTGGACTTCGGCGACCCCGCGGACCTCGACCGGCTGCGCCGTCGGTTCCGTGCCTGGCTGGCCGACCACCCGCTGCCCGAACGCCTCCCGGACGAGCCGGTCCCGGTCTTCCTCCACCGGTGGCACCGCCTGCTGTACTCGGGCGGCTGGGTGGGCCTCGACGTCCCCGTCCAGTACGGCGGCCAGGGCCTGAGCGCGCTGCACCAGGTCGCCATCAGCGATGAACTCGGCGCCTGTCACGCCCCCGGGGTCCCCCGGATCGGCTATCTCGCCCACGCGCTCCTGGAGTTCGGCTCCGAGGAGCAGCGCCGGCGCTGGCTGCCGCGCATGCTCGCCGGTGACGACGTGTGGTGTCAGGGCTTCAGCGAGCCGGGGGCCGGATCGGACCTCGCGGGGATGAGCACGGTCGCGACCCCGCACGAGGACCACTACACCGTACGCGGGCAGAAGCTCTGGACCAGCTACGCGCAGTACTCGGGTCTGTGCCTGCTGCTCGCAAGGACCGACCGGTCGGCGCCCGCGCACCAGTCGATCTCGGCGTTCGCCCTGCCGCTGGACCGGCCGGGAGTGACGGTACGGCCGCTGAGGGCGGCGAACGGCGACGACGAGTTCTGCGAGCTGTTCCTCGACGACGTACGCGTCGCCCGCTCCGAGCGCATCGGCGCCGAGGGCGACGGCTGGCCGCTGGCCATGACGACGGTGTCGTACGAGCGCAACGCCCTGGACACCGGCCACCTCTCGAAGTACGGGCTGCTCGTCGAACGGCTGCGGCGCACCGCCCGGGAACGCCGGGCAGACCTCCCTGACGGGCTGCTGTCCGAGATCGGCCGGTGCTTCGTGGACTACGAGGTCCTGGTGGCGCACGCCCGGCGCCGCACCGCCGAGCGGCTGGGCGGACAGCTCGCAGGACCGGAGTCGTCCATCGACAAGCTGCTGATGACCAGGGCCGAGCAGCGGCTCTACGAGACGGCGCTCAAAGTCTTCCCCGAAGCACAACTCCGGGGCGAGGAAGAAGAAGGCGAGGAGCGAGCAGGGGAAAGCGAGCTCTTCGGGGACTACCTCTATTCCAGAGCCGCGTCCGTGTACGGCGGAACGTCGCAGATCCAGCGCAACATCATCGCGAAACGGGTCCTGGGTCTGCCGTCCGGCAACTAGGACCTGGATCAGCGGGATTTCATGTCCGATGGGAGTTCACCCGTGCGATACGACCTCGAATACCGGAGCATTCCCCATGTGATCAGAGTTGCCGCCAAGCAATTCGCGGACGCGCCGGCCCTCGTCGACGAGAGTCGCCGGTGGAGTTTCCGTGAGGTGGAGCAGCACATGGTCCGGGCCGTGAAGGCCGCCGTCGCGCTGGGGATCGAGCCGGGGGACCGTGTCGGTCTGTGCGCTCCGAACTCCGCCGAGTGGATCCTGGCCGCGCTCGGCATCCAGGGCGCCGGGGGCATCGTGGTGCCGCTCAACACGAGGTTCAAGGCACAGGAGATCTCCTACATTCTGCGCAAGTCCGGAGCGAAGGCCGTCTTCGCCTCGTCCTTCCTCGGCCATGACTACATAGCCGGGTTGAGGAACGCCGATCCGGATCTGCCCGCGTTGCGCAGGACGGTGTCGATTCTCGGCCCGCAGGGGGCGGCGGACCTCGCGTGGGAGGACTTCCTTCGCGCGGGAGAGGCCGACTCGTCGTCCACGGCCCACGACTTGATCGACCGGCTGACTCCGGACGACGTGTCCGACGTGATGTTCACCTCCGGCACCACCGGCCATCCCAAGGGCGTCGTGCTGACCCATGGACAGTCCCTGCGCGCCTATGGCTGGATGTCCGAGGAATACACGTTCACGCATTCCGACAGCTTTCTGATCATCCCGCCGTTCTTCCACTGCTTCGGTTACAAGGCGGGGTGGCTCGCTTCCCTGATCCACGGTGTGAAGGTCATCCCCATGCGCACCTTCGACGCGGGGCGGGCGCTCGAGATCATCGGCCGGGAACGGGTCAGCATTCTCCTGGGGCCTCCGACCATTTTCCAGGACCTGGTCAACCATCCGGACCGTTCCGCGTCCGACCTTTCCTCACTGCGGGTGTCCATGACGGGCGGCACCACCATTCCGGAATCGCTGATCCGCGCCATGAAGTCGGAACTGTCCTTCGACATCGTGATGAGCGCGTACGGGCTGACGGAGTCGACCGCGTTGGTGACGACCACCCGGATCGGGGACTCGGAGGAGACGGTCGCGCGGACCACGGGACGGACCATCCCGGACGTCGAGGTGAGCATCGTCGACGACCAGGGCCTGGCCGTTCCCACCGGGCAGGACGGCGAAGTCCTGGTACGTGGCTACAACGTCACCCGCGGGTACTGGGACGACCCCGAGGCCACCGCCACCGCCGCGGCCGTCGACGCCGAGGGCTGGCTGCACACCGGTGATGTCGGGCGCCTCGACGAGAGGGGAAACCTCTCCATCGTCGACCGCAAGAAGGACCTGTACATCGTCGGCGGTTTCAACGCCTATCCGGCCGAGATCGAGAAGCTGCTGCTCGGGAACGAGGCCATCGAGCAGGCCGCCGTCATCGGAGTGCCTGACGAGCGTCTCGGTGAGGTCGGCTGCGCCTTCCTCGTCGTGAGACCGGGCCACCGGCTGACCGAGGCCGACGTCGTCGCGTGGGCACGCGAGAACATGGCCAACTTCAAGGTCCCCCGGCATGTCCGGTTCGTCGACGCGCTGCCGCGCAATGCCGGCCAGAAGGTGCTCAAGGACGGGCTGCGGCGCGATTGGAGCAAGCCGAGTGGCAACTGATCGCGTGGACGCACCAGGACACGGCTCGGCCGGTCCCCTCGCGGGCATCACCGTGGTGACCCTGGAGCAGGCGGTGTCGGCTCCCATGTGCACCCGCACGCTGGGTGACTTCGGGGCGCGGGTGATCAAGGTGGAGAACCCCCGGGGCGGCGACTTCGCCCGGCACTACGACGACGTGGTGGGCGGCCTCGCGGCCCACTTCGTCTGGCTCAACCGGGGGAAGGAGTCGGTGGCCCTGGACCTCAAGTCCCCGGCCGGGATGGCGGTGCTGCGCCGGCTGCTCGACCGCGCCGACGTCCTGGTCTCCAACCTCGCGCCCGGGGCGACCGCGAAACTCGGCATCGCCCCGGCCGACCTGGCCGTGAGCCATCCCGGGCTCATCGCGGTGGAGATCGACGGGTACGGGCCCGGCGGGCCGCTCTCCCACAAGCGCGCCTACGACCTGCTGGTCCAGGCCGAGTCGGGGGCGTGCGCGACCACGGGCCGACCGGGCGCGCCGGCCAAGGCGGGACCGCCGATGGCCGATGTGAGCACCGGTCTGTACGCCGCCCTGTCGATCATGGCGCTGCTCTGCGGGAAGGAGCGCGGCCGGGTGCAGGGGCCCACCTCCGCCGCGGTCAGCCTGTTCGACACCATGACGGAGTTGATGGGCTATTCGCTGACCTACACCCGGCACACGGGCGTGGACCAGGAGCCGAAGGGCATGGGCTCGCCCGCGGTGGCGCCGTACGGGGCCTATCCCACGGCCGACGGTCACACCGTCGTCCTCGGCACCACCAACGACGGCGAGTGGCAGCGGCTCGCGCGTGAGCTGATCGGCCGCCCGGACCTGGCGGACGACGAGCGCTTCCGGAGCAACTCCGGCCGGGTCGCGCACAGTGAGGTCCTCGACGCGGAGATCGGCGCCTGGTGCGCGCGTCATGACCTGGCCCACGTCCAGGACCGTGCGGATGCCGCGGGGATAGGGAACTCCCGCTACAACACCCCGAGCGACGTCGTCGCGCACCCGCATCTGACGGCCCGCGACCGCTGGCGCGAGATCGACACGCCGGGCGGTCCGGTACCCGCGCTGCTGCCGCCGCCGGTCATCTCCGGCTACGAGCAGCCGATGGGGCCGATCCCGGCCCTCGGCGAACACACCGCGGCCGTCCTCGCCGAGCTGGGGATCGGCGCCGAGGGGGAGTCGCTGTGAGCGAGGAGCCGGTGCTGCTCTGCGACGACTCGGGCGGCGTACGGACGCTGACGTTGAACCGTCCGCACCGCAGGAACGCGATCGACGAGGAGTTGTGGCGCGCCCTGCGGGACGCACTCACGGACGCGGGGAACGATCGGTCCGTACGGGCACTCGTGCTGACCGGGGCGGGCGGCGCGTTCTGCTCCGGCGCGGACATCTCGGGGGGACTCAGTGCCGCGCACCCCATGTACCGGATGCGCACCCTGAGCGAAGTGACCCTGCTGCTGCACGAGTTGCCCGTCCCGACCGTCGCCAGGGTCAGCGGGGTGGCGGTCGGCGCGGGCTGGAATCTGGCGCTCGGGTGCGATCTGGTGGTCGCCACTCCGGAGTCGAGGTTCTCGCAGATCTTCGCGCGGCGCGGGCTGTCCCTCGACTGCGGGGGATCCTGGCTGTTGCCGAGGCTCGTGGGTCTGCAGCAGGCCAAACGGCTCGCGCTGCTCGCCGAGACGATCGACGCCGAGGAGGCGCGGTCGCTGAACCTGGTGACGTGGGTGGTGCGCGCGGAGGAGATCGACGACTTCGTGGCGCGCCTCGGCGCGCGTCTGGTGGCGGGCGCCCCGGTGGCCCTCGCCCAGAACAAGGCGCTGCTGAACGAGGGCGCCGACCGCACACTGCGGGACGCGCTCGCGAACGAGGCGCGGGCCCAGGCGGTCAACTTCGCGACGGCGGACGTCCCGGAGGCGTACTCCGCGTTCAAGGAGAAGCGTGCGCCGGTCTTCACGGGCCGTTGGGCGGTAGCGGGTTCGAGGCCATCTCACCGACCGGAAGGGTCGACATGCGGGAAGCAGTGATCGTGGAGGCGGTCCGTACCGCCGTCGGCAAGCGCAACGGCGGGCTGTCGGGCATGCACGCCGCCGACCTCTCCGCGGTCGTCCTGGGCGCGCTCGTCGAGCGGACGGGGATCGATCCGGAGGTCGTCGACGACGTGATCTGGGGCTGTGTCTCCCAGGTCGGGGACCAGTCGAGCAATATCGGACGCTATGCGGTGCTGGCCGCGGGCTGGCCCGAGAGCATCCCGGGGACCACGGTCAACCGGGCCTGCGGATCCAGTCAGCAGGCGCTGGACTTCGCCGCGCAGGCGGTCATGTCCGGCCAGCAGGACGTCGTCGTGGCGGGCGGGGTCGAGGTGATGAGCCGGGTGCCGCTCGGCGCCGCGCGCTCCACCGGAATGCCGTACGGGCCCCAGGTCCTCACCCGCTACCAGGACTTCTCCTTCAACCAGGGCGTCTCCGCCGAGAAGATCGCGCAGAAGTGGGGCTTCGCACGGGAGCGGCTCGACGCGTTCTCGGCGCTGTCGCACGAGCGGGCCGCGGCGGCGCAGGACGCCGGTGCCTTCGAGGCCCAGATCACCGCCGTGTCGCCCGAGGGGGCGACGATCGTGACCCTCGACGAGGGCATCCGGCGCGGTACGAGCGTCGAGACCCTCGCCAAGCTCAGGCCGGCGTTCACCGAGGACGGTGTGATCCACGCGGGCAACGCCTCCCAGATCTCCGACGGGGCGGCGGCGCTGCTGGTGACGACGCCGCAGAGGGCGCGCGAGCTGGGGCTCACACCGCTGGTGCGCTACCGCGCGGGTGTGGTCACCGGCTCCGACCCGGTGCTCATGCTCACCGGTCCGATCCCCGCGACCGAGAAGGTGCTGCGGAAGGCGGGCGTGGGCCTGCCGGAGGTCGGCGTCTTCGAGGTGAACGAGGCCTTCGCGCCCGTACCCCTGGCCTGGCTCGCCGAGACCGGCGCGGACCCCGCGCTGCTCAATCCGCTGGGCGGCGCGATCGCGCTCGGCCATCCGCTCGGCGCGTCGGGGGCCGTGCTGATGACCCGCATGGTCCACCACATGCGGGACCACGGGATCCGCTACGGCCTGCAGACCATGTGCGAGGGCGGCGGCACCGCCAACGCGACCCTCGTAGAGCTCGTATCCCCCGCATCCTGAGCACCCTCACGGAGGACGTCGTGCGCCGAGAACTCTTCACCGCCGACCACGAGGCGTTCCGGCAGCTCGTCCGGGAGTTCGTGGCCAAGGAGGTGGTCCCCCACTACACGGAGTGGGAGCACGCGGGCCGGCTGCCGCGCGAGCTCTTCGAGAAGCTCGGCTCACTCGGAGTGCTGGGCATGTCGGTACCCGAGGCGTACGGCGGAGCGGGCCTGCACGACTACCGCTACAACGTCGTGCTCCAGGAGGAGGCGGCCCGCGCCCTGGTCACGCTCGGCACGGTACGCACCCAACTCGACGTCGTCCTCCCGTACTTCCTCGCGTACACCGACGAGGACCAGCGTGAGCGCTGGTTCCCCGGCCTCGCGGCGGGCCGGCTCCTGACCGCCGTCGCCATGACCGAACCGGGCACGGGCTCCGATCTCGCGGGCATCCGCACCACCGCCGTACGCGACGGGGACACGTACGTCCTCAACGGGGCCAAGACGTTCATCACGGGCGGTCTCCTCGCCGACCTGGTGATCGTGGTGGCGCGCACGTCGACCGATCCCGGCGACCGGCGGGCGGGCCTGACCCTGTTGGTCGTGGAGGACGGCATGCCCGGGTTCGCGCGCGGGCGGGTGCTCGACAAGATGGGCATCAAGGTGCAGGACACCGTGGAGTTGTCCTTCGACGAGGTGCGGGTCCCGGTCGCCAACCGGCTCGGCGAGGAGGGCGCGGCCTTCGGCTACCTCGGCCACAACCTTCCCCAGGAGCGGATGACGGTGGCGGTCGGCTCGGTCGCGCAGGCGAAGGCGGCACTCGAGACGACCCTCGAATACGTCAAGGAGCGGCAGGTGTTCGGGACTCCGGTCGCCTCCTTCCAGAACACGAAGTTCGAACTCGCCGCGGTGGCGGCCGAGATCGAGGCCGCGCAGATGATGCTCGACCGGGCGGTGCGCGAGCTCGTCGACGGCGAACTCTCCGGCGCGGACGCGGCCAAGGTCAAACTGTTCTGCACGGAGATGCAGGCACGCGCGGTCGACCGCTGTCTGCAACTCTTCGGGGGGTACGGGTACATCCTGGAGCACCCCATCGCCCGGCTGTACGCGGATGCGCGCATCACCCGTATCTACGCCGGCACGAGCGAGGTCATGAAGGTCATCATCGCCAAATCCCTGGGACTGTGAGCAGCATGGCGGACTTCTCCAGCAGGACCGGTGTCGCGTTCGTCGCGGGCGGCACCGGCGGCATCGGCGCGGCCGTCGTGCGCATGCTGGCCGAGCGCGGCAGCGACGTGGCGTTCACGTACCGCACCAGCCAGGCCGGGGCCGACGCCCTAGCCGCCGAGGTGAAGGCGTACGGACGCCAAGTCCTCGCCCTGCGCCTCGACCTGGGCGACGAGCGGGCCACGGCGGAGGCCGTCGCCGAGGCGTCCGACGCCTTCGGGGGCCTGCACACGCTGGTGTACGCGGCGGGCCCGCATGTGCCGATGGTGCACCTCAGCAAGGTGACGCCGAGTCAGTACCGGGCCCAACTGGACGCGGACGCGGTGGCGTTCTTCAACCTCGTCCATCCCGCGCTGCCCCTGCTGCGGGAGACCCGGGGCTCCATCGTCGCCGTCACCACCGTGGCCACCCGCCGGTTCCCCGTGCGCGACGGGCTGTCGTCGGGCACGAAGGGGGCGGTCGAGGCGGTGGCACGGGCGCTGGCCGCCGAGGAGGGCCGCTACGGCGTCCGCGTGAACTGCGTCGGCCCCGGCATGCTGACCGACGGCATCGCCGCCCGTCTGATCAGCTCAGGCGAACTCGACACGGCGGCCCTGGACATCACCCGGCGCAACATCCCGCTGCGCCGTTTCGGCGAGGCGAAGGACATCGCGGAGGCGGTGGCGTTCCTGGCCTCGGACCGGGCCGGTTTCATCACCGGGCAGGCGCTGGGGGTGGACGGCGGGTACAGCGTGTAGCCCCCGGTTCCTCACTCCGGCGGCGTGATCCGCCGGCCGCCGACGAACGTCGCGCGTACGACGTCGGCCGACATGAGGTCGAGGGCTTCTTTCAGCGGTACGTGGAGGAGGCACAGATCGGCGATCGAGCCGACCGTCAACCGCCGCACTCGGGAGGGGTGTTGGGGCTCTCCCGCGAACAGGTCAAGCGCCGCGCGCCGGGCCACCGCCTCCCCGCCGGAGCGCTCGACGGCCGCCCGCATCACCGCCCAGGGGTCGGCACTCCCGTACGGCGCGTCGGTCCCGGCGGCGAGCGGAATCCCCGCCTCGGCCAGGGACCGGCAGCGGTACAGGTGGGCCTGGTCGTCCGGGTCCACATCGGTCGCGTACTCCCGTCCCCGCTCCTCGGGAAAGTGCGGTTGCGTCACGACCGTCACGCCGAGCCGCGCGAGCCAGGGCATCGTCTCGGCCGGGATCACCGACCCGTGCTCGATCCGGTCGCCCGCGACCGGCCCGGCCTCCTCCAGGGCGAGCAGGGTCACGAGCAACTGCACCCGGGTCACGCAGTGCACGGCCACCGGGCGGGGCCGCACGGCCGCCACGGATGCCGCCAGCTCACCCGGCGTGGGCAGGGTCGCGTCGTCGAGCAGGAACTTCGCCGGCGCGTCGCCGATCCCCATCACGACGAGCCGCTGCGGCAGTACCGACAGCAACTCCGGCAGGCCCTGGCCCGGATGCGGATCCGCGTTGGTGAACCCGGTGATCCCGTACGCCGCGGCGCGGGCTCCCACGCCGCGCAGATCCAGCCGTACGGGCGGAGTGAACCCGCGCAACCGCTCGTCCTGCCTCCAGAACCGCCCGTCACCCTCGCCGTCCAGCCCGGCGGCCCGCAACGCGGCGCTGTTCCACACCCACAAGGCCCCGCTGCGATGCTGGACCCGCACCGGCCGATCGGGCGCGAACCCGTCGAGCACCCGTCGGTCGAGCTCCCCCGCGACGCTCTCGTGGTAGCCGACGGCCCGCACCCACTCCCCCGGGGGCCCGCTCCGCAGAGCCGCCACCAGTCCGTCCCTGTCGCCCGCCTCCGCCGGACCGACCCGCACCGACGCGGCCTCGGCCGCCAGTGCCGCCAGGTGTACGTGGTGGTCGTGCAGGCCGACCAGCAGCGCGCCGCCCCGGCCGTCTACATCGCCGCGCCCCGCCCGCCGTCGGCCGATCCCGACGACCCGTCCTCCTCCGAGGCGCACGTCCACCCTGCCGTACCCCTCGACCTCCACGTCCGTGATCAGCACGTCAACGGCTGCCGGTGAGGGCGGCGGCACAGGCGGCCATGGAGAGACTGAGCAACTCGCCTCCGCCGTCGGCCAGCGAGCGGGCGACGGCATGGGCGGCGAAGACGCCGGTGACGGGGTCGGCGAGCGCGTCGCCCAGAAAGACGGGGTCGCCGGCGCGGTCGAGGCCGGTGAGGCCGCCAGCGACCGCCGCGTCGTCACCGAAGGCGATACGGTCCTCGTCGCGCCCGTAGCCGGTGATGCTCAGCCACACACGGCCTGGGCGGGCCGCGAGGAACTCCTCGGCGTGGATGCCGAGTCGGCGCAGTGCCCTCGGGCGTGACGCCTCGATGACGACGTCCGCCTCGGCGACGACCTCGGCCGGCGCGCCGGAGGCGAAGTCGAGCACCAGGCTCTCGTGTCCGTCGTGCAGCCAGCGGTAGAAGGCGGGCGATCCCCTGCGCGCGCCGTCCGGTCTGGTGGTGCTCTCCACCTTCACGACCCTCGCGCCCGCCGCCCCCAGCAGCCGGGCGCACAGGGGGCCCGCCCACAGGGCCGAGAAGTCGACTATCCGCAGCCCGGCCGGGCCCCGTGGGCTCGCCGCCCCGCCTCGCTCGGCGCGTACGGGAGCGCGGGTGCCGCGGGCCGAACCGTGGGCGGCGGCCGCGATCCCGAGCAGTTGCGCGTGCGCCGCGACGTCGGCCGCCGCGGCACGGCGCGCGGCCTCGTACGGTTCCTCCGTCCCGGCTCCCCCGAGCAACGCGACGAGAGCGGGCACGGCGGCCAGGTCGTCGGGGCGGGCCAGGTTCACGGCGGCCCAGCCGTCGGCGGTCTCGAGGAGGTGGCAGGAGCCGCCGGCCGAGACCCTGCCGGGGAGGGGGAGGCCGGTGAGGCGGGCACGGAGGAAGAGGGCGTTCGGTAGGTCCACGGGCACGCCGGTGAGGCCGGTGAAGGCCTTCGCCACGTCGTGGAGGGGGCCGAGGAACGGCTCGACGGGTTCCATCCAGCTCCGGAGAGTATCGTTCTCCAATTCATGAACCCCCTTCTCGGCCGTGGCGATCTCCCATTACACTCCAGTCGCCGCCGGTTGGGGAGGGGAACGACATGACCTTGGACTCGCCCTTCCACCTGGTCGACCTCGACCGGGAGGCGCCGGTGCGGGCCGACGCGAAGGATCGGGTTCTCGTCGGTGTGGCGGCGGAACCGGTCGACGCGAGCCCGGAGTTCCACATCCTGCTCACCGGTGTCGCCGATCCCCCGCGACCGTGGGTGGGGTGCGCGGACCTGGACGCCGTCACCCAGCGCCTCGCGGCGGTCGTCGCGGCGCAGCCGGCCGCCTCCGTCGCGCTGACGCAAGTGCTGCGCATGGGCGGGCACGTCACTCCGCCCGAGCGGCTGGTACTCGAATCCCTCGCCTACTCGGTGCTCCAGAGCGGCGCGGGCTTCCGTGCCTGGCTGGCCTCGGCGCGCCCGCGCACTCCACGTCCGGCCGCCGAGCCCGTACGGCTGTGTCGTGACGGCGACCGGCTCGCCATCACCTTCGACCGGCCGTGGGTACGCAACGCGTTCGACGCCGGGACCCGGGACGCCCTGTGCGAGGCGCTGCACGTCGCAGTGGCGGATCCGTCGATCACGCACGTCGACCTGTACGGGAACGGTGCCGCGTTCTGCAGCGGAGGTGACCTGGCGGAGTTCGGGACGTCCCGTGATCCGGCCCAGGCCCACCTGCTGCGGGTGCGGCGCAGTCCGGCCGCGCTGCTCCAGGAGTGCGGTCCCCGGGTGACCGCGCATCTGCACGGCGCCTGTGTCGGCGCCGGGATCGAACTGGCGGCGTTCGCGGAGCGGGTGCTGGCCGCGCCGGACACGGTGATCCGGTTGCCGGAGGTCGGGATGGGGCTGATCCCGGGCGCGGGCGGCACGGCGAGTCTCCCGGTCCGGATCGGCCGGGAGCGCACCGCGTATCTCGCCCTGTCGGGCGACACATTGAGCGCGGCGGAGGCGCTCGGCTGGGGCCTGGTCGACGAGATCGGCGAGGCCACCGCGGCGGGCGTCCCCTCGCCACCCGCCACGGCCACCGGTGCCCCGTCCGCCACGGCGTCGGACGCCCCCTCCTCGTCCGACGCGACGGCGGCCGGGCGCTGAACCCACCGCGCGGCACGGCGGTCAGCGGGTCACGTGGGCACCGTACGACGGCCGTCGGGGAACGCCGCGCGTCAGCTGCCGTTCCACACCGGCGTCCTGCGCTCCGCGAAGGCGCGGGCGCCCTCCGCCGCGTCCTTGCTGCGGAACACCGACATGACCTCGTCCGGTTCGGCCCAACGGCGTTCCCTTATCAGCTTCTTGGTCATGGCGACGCCCAGCGGACCGTTGGCGGCGATCCGCCCGGCCAGGGCGAGCGCCTCCTCCCGTACCCGGTCGGCGGGGACGGCACGGTTCACCAGGCCGGCCCGCTCGGCCCGCGCGGCCGTGACCGGATCGCCGGTCAGGCCCATCTCCAGGGCGACCGCCAGCGGCACCCGGTCGGCGAGCGTCGTACCGCCCCCTGCCGCGAACAGGCCCCGCTTGACCTCGGCGATCCCGAGCTTGGCGTCCTCGGCCGCGACGACCAGGTCGCAGGCCAGCACCATCTCGAAGCCGCCGCCGAGCGCGGAGCCGTTCAGCGCCGCGATCACGGGGGTGCCGATGCCGTCCCGGAAGAACCACACCAGGCCGTCGAACTTGCCGCCGCCCTTCGCGAACGCCTTGAGGTCCATGCCCGCGCAGAACACGGTTCCGGCGCCCGTCAGGACGATCGCCCGGACCCTCGGATCGGCGTCCGCCTCCCGCAGTACGTCCGACAGGTCGTCGATCAGCTCCGGACTCAGGGCGTTGCGGGCCTCGGGCCGGTTCAGGGTGGCGACGAGGACGTTGTCGACCCGTTCGGTCAGGACCAGGTCGCTCATCGGGCGGCGCCCGTCGCCGCGCGCGCCCGGGAGCGGTACGCCTCCAGCTTCTCGGCGGGTTCGATCAGACGGTGGCTGCGCGACTGGATGGACACGTCGTGGCCCTCGGCCCGCTTGCGCAGCGCCCCCACCGTGGCCTGCTCACGCGGGACATGGGTGAAGGGATCGAAGGAGTACCAGCGCATGGCGTTCTCGTGGGTCATCTTGTCGATGTCCGAGTCGGACACGTCGAAGCGCTCCATCACGCCCATGAGTTCCTCGGGCGCCTCCGGCCACATCGAGTCGCTGTGCGGGTAGTCGCACTCCCAGGCGATGTTGTCGATACCTATCTCGTGACGGAGTTTCACCCCCATCGGGTCACTGATGAAGCAGGTGAGGAAGTGCTCCCGGAAGACCTCCGACGGCAGCTTCCCGCCGAAGTCCTGGAGGGTCCAGGCCGCGTGCATCTCGAAGGTGCGGTCCACCCGCTCCAGGAAGTACGGGATCCAGCCCGTCCCGCCCTCCGACAGGGCGATCTTCAGATCGGGGAAGTCCTTGACCGGCTGGGACCACAGCAGGTCGGCGGCGGCCGAGACGATGTTCATCGGCTGCAGGGTGATCATGACGTCGGGCGGCGAGTCGACCGCCGGGATCGCCAGCTTGCCCGAGGAGCCGATGTGCACCGACAGGACGGTGCCGGTGTCGGACAGCGCCCGCCAGAGCGGGTTCCAGTAGGGGTCGTGGAAGCTCGGATACCCGAGCACCGCGGGGTTCTCGGTGAACGTCAGCGAGTGGCAGCCCTTGGCGGCCACCCGGCGGACCTCCGCCGCACACAGTTCGGCATCCCAGATGACCGGGATCGCCATCGGGATGAACCGCCCGGGATGCGCCCCGCACCATTCGTCGATGTGCCAGTCGTTGTAGGCCCGTACCAGCGCGAGCGAGAAGTCGGCGTCCTCCGTGGCGAACAGCCTGGCCGCGAACCCCGGGAAGGACGGGAAGTTCATCTGGGCGAGGATGCCGCCCGCGTTCATGTCGGCGACGCGCTCGTTCACGTCGTAGCAACCGGGGCGGATCTCGTCCAGGGCCTGCGGTTCGAGGCCGTACTCCTCCTTGGGCCGGCCGGCCACCGCGTTGAGCGCGGCGGTGCGGATCACCGTCTCCCGGAACGTCCAGGTGTCGGTGCCGTCGTCCTGGTGGACCAGTTGGGGCGCGTCGTCCTTGTACCGCTCGGGGAGGTGGTTCACGAACATGTCGGGGGGTTCGATGATGTGGTCGTCGACGCTGATGAGGATGAGATCGTCTCGATCCATGACGGGTTCCCTTCCGGAAGGGGGAGGCAGGCGGCTCGGGTGGGGGTGGAGGGGCGTACGGCTAGTCGGAGGCGGGCAGCGGCTTGGCCGCCTTGACGGTCATCAGGACGCCGTCGCAGCTCAGTTCGCCGGTGCCGGAGGAGGTGCAGAGCACTTCGAGGGCCCCGTCGGCGTCCACGTACCGCTTGCCGATGAGGGTGACGGCCTCGGCCGCGCCGCCGGGCGCCGGCTTCGCGGCGGTCGCGGGGACCATCGGACTGCCTCCGCAGGAGAGCTGGACCGAGCCGCCGGCGGGGGCGCGGACGACGACCACCCGCGTGCTGCAGACGGCGCTGGCGAGCTGGTCACCGGGGCGCGGCGTCGTTACCGGTGGGGTCATGGTGGATGTCCCTTTCGAGCAGGCGATCGGCGAGCAGGTTGATGTCGTAGGACTGTCGGGCCATCCAGAACCGCAGGAAGCCGGTCAGCGAGTACCGCAGGAAGAGCGCGGAGCCCACCACGGTCGCGGAGATGCCGCCCAGTCCGAGCGCGAGTCCGTCGCCCTGGACGAGCGGGTCGACGGTGTTGTGGGACACCAGGTAGCCCGAAACGCCGAGCCCCAGGCCGCCCACCATCAGCAGGACTCCGAGGCGCAGCCAGAGGGTGGCCCGGGCGGCGGCCGGGTCGGGGATCTTCAGTACCGCCAGTTCTCGGACGAAGCGGTCCGCGCGCGGCTCGGTGGTGGTCATGCGGAACTCCCCAGGTAGAGGGCGGACAGTTCGGCGCGCAGCCCGCCGTCGGGGTGGCCCTGCCGTTGGACCCGGCCACGTACGAGGACGGCCGCGTGGTCGGCGATGTCGAGGACGGCGGCCGCGAACTGCTCCACCACCAGGACGGCCACGCCCTGCCGGGCGATCTCGGCGACCTGTTCGTAGAGCCGGCCCACGATCAACGGGGCGAGTCCCATGGAGAGTTCGTCGAGCAGCAGGACGGCGGGATCGGTGGCGAGGCCGCGGGCGAGGGCGAGCATCTGCTGCTCGCCGCCGGAGAGGGTGCCGGCCGCCTGCGAGGCGCGGCGGTGGAGGATCGGGAAGCGCTGGAAGGCGATCTCCTCGATCTCCGCGCGGCTGCGGCCGGTGAAGGTCATCATCAGGAGGTTGTCGCGGACGGACAGGTTGGGGAACACGCCGCGGCCCTCGGGGATCAGACAGACCCCGGCGCGGGCCAGGTCGCGGGGGTCGGCTCTGGTCATGTCCCGGCCGCCCAGCCGCAGACGGCCGGATTCGAGGGGGTGGACTCCGGAGGCGACGCGCAGGGTGGTGGTCTTGCCCGCCCCGTTCGGGCCCAGCAGTGCCACCACCTGCCCGGCGGCGACCTGGAGGTCGACGCCGTGCAGGACCGTGATCCGGTCGTAGGCGGCACGGACGCCGCTCAGTTCGAGAATGGCGCTCACGCGTCCCCCAGGTAGGCCGCCAGGACGGTCTCGTCGTTCCGGATCACCTCGGGCGGGCCGGACGCGATGACCTTGCCGAGATCGAGTACGTACACCTCGTCGCACACGCCCATGACGAGGCTCATGTCGTGTTCGACGAGGACCACGGCCGTGCCGTCGTCGGTCAGCGAGCGCAGCAGCGCGGCGAACCGTTCGGTCTCCTCGCTGTCCTGTCCTGCGGCGGGTTCGTCGAGGAGGAGCACCTTGGGCCGGATGACCATCGCGCGGCCGACCTCGACCAGCCGGCCGACTCCGGTGGGCAGTGCGTCGGGCGGGCTGTCGGCGAGATCGGTCAGGCCGAGCCTGGTGAGGGTCTCGGTGACGGCGTGGTGCGCCCGGCGCCGGTCGGGACCTAGTTCGGCCGCGACGAGGAGGTTGTCGCGGACGGTGAGGCGGCCGAAGAGCTCCAGCCGCTGGAAGGTGCGGGCGAGTCCGCGCCGGGCGCGGCCCGCGGGGCTGGTCCGGGTGACGTCCTGTCCGTCGAGGAAGACCTGTCCGGAGGAGGGCCTGCGCAGTCCGGAGGCGACGTCGAACAGGGTGCTCTTGCCTGCTCCGTTGGGGCCGATGAGTCCGGTCACGCGGCCCGGTTCGGCGCTCAGGGCGACGCCGTCCAGAGCCCGGTTGCCGCCGAAGGCGACGGTCACTCCGCTAATCCGCAGCGAGGCCACGGGCGAGCACCTCCCTGTCCTCGGGGCGCCAGGCGCGCCGCAGTCCCCACCACTCGACGGGGATCTCCGGTTCGGTCGGTGCGGCGGTCCGCCGGGCCGTCGCCCAGATTCGCAGCGCCACCCCCGCGGCCACCGAACAGCCCAGGAACGTCCAGCCGTTGATCAGGTCGCCGAGCCGCAGGACCCACAGCAGGGCGAGCACGCAGAGCAGGCCGGGCAGGGCGATCCGGTCCCGGCCGAGCGGCTCCCACTCGCGGCGGAAGCGGACCACGATGCCGTCGGGGTTGTGGCCGAGTCCGAGGCCGGCGAGGCCGGGCAGCAGGGCGACGAGGTTCTGCGCCCAGGGCGCCACGGCGACCAGCGCGTTCGTCGGGCCGATGTAGGCGGTCCCGGCGAACAGTCCGTTGCCCACCGCGCCGAGGCCGCCGACCACCGCGACGAGGAAGATCGGCAGTCCCGCCACCAGGTTGAACTGGTCGGCGGTGATCGACCGTTGTTGCATTCCGTACAGTGCGCCGCCGAGCCCGGCGATGCCCGAGGAGAGCGCGAACACCAGGACCTTGGCCCGCAGCAGGCTGCCGCCTAGGGTCGCGTAGGCGGCCTCGCTGTCGCGCAGCGCGATCAGCCGCCGTCCGAACCGGCCCCGGCGCACGGCCGCCACGACCAGTGAGGCGAGCGCGAGGCAGACGGCCGCAAACACCAACTGCTTCGCCGCGGTGTCCAGTTCTAGGCCGAAGAGCCGGGGTCCGGCCACGTCCACCGAGCCCTGGTCGAAGAGGGCGATCCGCATCCCGAACAGGTGGAAGGACGGCAGGGTGAAGATCCACCGGTCCAGGACGACCGCGAAGGCGGCGGTCCCGAGCGCCAGGTACACCCCGGACAGCCGCAGTGCGGGCAGCGCGACGACGGCGCCGGCCACCGCGGAGACCAGGATCGCGGCCCCGAGGGCCCAGAACTCCCCGTGCGCGCCCAGGTGGGCCCAGACGACGGCCCCGATCCCGGCCATGCTCAGCTGGCAGAGCGAGATCTGTCCGGCGTACCCGGCCAGGGGTACGTACGACAGGGCCACCACGCCGAGCGAGAAGATGGCGCCGTAGGTGATGAGGTCGGCCTCGCCGAGGACCGAGGCCAGTACCGCGCCGAAAGCGACGACGCAGACGGCGAACACAGCGGTGCCGCGGGCCGTCGGAACCGGCACCGGGCGCAGCTTGCGGTCCCGGCCGCGCAGTCGTCGGTGCGGGAACGCCAGCAGGGCCACGAACAGCAGTAGCGCGGGGGCGGCCAGTCTGAGGCCGGGCAGGTAGGCGTTCTGCGGGAGATAGCCGGTCAGATAGCTCTCCATGCAGCCGACCACGATCGCGCCGACGAAGGTCAGGGGCACGCTGCGGAGTCGGCCGAAGATGGCCGCGGTGTAGGCGCTGACGATCAGCAGCGAGAGCTGGGCGGCGTCGAGGGTGACGGTCGGCGCGATGAGGATGCCGCCGATCGCGGCGAGTTGGGTGCCGAGGATCCAGGCGGTCTTGTTGGCCCGTACGGGATGGGCTCCCGTCAGCCCGACCAGGGCGCGGTCGTCGACGGTCGCCCGCATCTCGGCGCCGGGGCGGGTGCGGTAGAGCAGGATCCGCAGGCCGACCGCGACCAGCACCGCGACGGTCATGGTGAGGGCCTGGTGCCAGGTGACCACGGCCGAGCCGATGTGGAGGGGCTTCCGGTCGGCGAAGAACGTGGGCAGCGTGCGCGGCACGTTGGGGTCCCAGATCCAGCGGGCGACGGCGATGAGGCCGCTCAGCAGCGCCACCGTCATGACCAGCCGTTCGGCCTCGCCCAGCGCCTGGACGGGCCGGAGGACGACCTTCTCGACGAACAGGCCGAAGGCCGGGGCGAGGACGAGCAGGACCACGGCCAGCGCCACCGGTACCGGCCAGCCCCAGCCGCCGGTGAGCTGCCAGTAGGTGAAGGCCGACAGCATGCCCGCCGCGCCGTGCGCGAAGTTGAAGACGCCGGTCGTCGTGTAGGTGAGCACCAGTCCGCTGCCGATGACCGCGTAGATCGCGGCGGTGCTCAGGCCGACGATCCCGAAGGTGAGGAACTGCTCCATGACGGGCCGTCACTCACACTCTCGCCGGGGCCGGCGAGGACGAATGGTCTCGGCGGCCGGTCGACCGGGAGGCGGTGGCACTGGCACTGGCACCGGCGCACGAGCAGAGGGCCGCGTCCTCGCAGGGCGCGGCGGACGTGGCGAACGTCAACCAGGCCTGAAAGGGCCGCAGCGGCGGCGGTGCCATCTGCTGCAAGGCGTACTTGGCGACCGCCCCCAGGGCGGCGAAGGGTGTGGGCTGGTTCAAGGGGTCTCCTCCTCGGTGCTGTCCCCGAGCGGCCGGCGGGAACAGGTGATCGCCCCGGCCACCTTGAGCGCGAGGTGGTTCTCCTCCTCTCTATTCGTGGAAACTAGCTTCTCACTAAGAGAGAATCAACCATTCACACAAAGGCAGGAGAGACGATGAGCGGACAACGCAGGGGAACCGCGATCGCCATGACCGACCCCGAGCGGGACACCTTCCTGCGAACCCAGCCGCTGTGCCGGGTCGCGACCGTCGGACGGGACGGAGATCCCCATGTCAGCGCCCTGTGGTTCGTGTGGGACGGATCCACGCTGTGGCTCAACTCGCTGGTACGCAGCCAGCGCTGGACCGATCTGGACCGGGATCCCCGGCTCAGCGTGATCGTCGACGACGGGGGCACGGACTTCATGGCGCTGCGCGGCGTCGAACTACGAGGCGGCGTCGAGGTCGTCGGCGAGGCACCCCGCAAGGGAGATCCCCTGGACGAGCTCGTGCGCCCCGAACAGCTCTTCGCGGACAAGTACATGGGCGGCGGCGCGTTCCGGTACGACGGGAAGCACGGCTGGCTTCGGCTCACCGCGGAGAAGGTCGTGAGCTGGGACTTCGCGAAGCTCCGCCGCGACCGTTGACGCCATGACCAGTGACGCCATGACCGTTGACGCCATGACCGTTGACGCCATGACCCACACATGGAAACCTGCCACTCGTGAATTGAGAATGATATTCTCACCGAAGGGCGGAAAGGTCCTTGTCCACTGACGACCTGATGGAGATTCAGCAGCTGCTGGGCCGCTACGCGGTCCACATGACCCGGGGCGACATCGACGGGGTGCTCGCGGTCTTCACCCCCGACGGCACCTACAGCGCCTTCGGGGACACCTACGGCCTCGACGAGTTCCCGGCCCTGGTCGCCGCCGCGCCCAAGGGTCTGTTCCTGGTGGGTACGGCCGTGATCGAGCCGCCCGGGCCCGGGGAGGCGGACGGGAACACCGCGACCGGCACCCAGCCGCTGTGCTTCATCGACCACGCCACCCACGCCATGCGGATCGGCTACTACAACGACACCTATCTGCGGACCGCCGACGGCTGGCGGCTGCGGACGCGGGCGATGACGTTCATCCGCCGCAGCGGGGCGCACGACTCGGGCCGCCCGCACGCCTTCGAACGCCCGGGCGCGTGAACGTCACGGAGTTCCGGTCGGGTCTGGGCCACTGGCTCGACCGGAACGACCTCTCCCCCGGGCCCGATCACTCCCTCGACGGCCAGGTCGCGCAGCTGGCCAGGGTCCGGCGCGCGCTCTACGAGGCGGACTGGATGCGGTACGGCTGGCCCACCGAGGTGGGGGGCCTCGGCGGGCCCGCCGTGCTGCGGGCCGTGCTCGGCGAGGAGGTCGCCTCCCGGGGCCTGGCCGAGCCCGGCATCTACTCGATGATCGAGGTGCTCGCCCCGACGATGATCTCGTACGCCCGTCCGGAGCTGGCGGCAGAGATGGTCCCGCTGCTGCTCGGCGGCCGGGAGCAGTGGTGCCAGGGCTTCTCCGAACCCGGCTCGGGCAGCGACCTCGCCTCCCTCACCACCCGGGCCGTCCCCCGAGGCGGGGACTGGGTGGTGACGGGCCAGAAGGTGTGGACGAGCCTCGCGCAGTACGCGGCGCGTTGTGTCCTGCTCACCCGCACCGCGCCGGGCCACGACGGGATCACCGCGTTCTTCGTCGACATGGACACCCCCGGCATCACCGTGCGGCCGTTGCGCACGATGCACGGCGTGGACGAGTTCGCCGAGGTGTTCTTCGACGACGTGGTCGTCCCCGCCGACCGGATGCTCGGCCGCCCCGGCGACGGCTGGCGACTCGCGATGGACCTGCTCCCGCACGAGCGCTCCACCTGCTTCTGGCACCGCGTCGCCCACCTCTACACCCGGCTCGACCGGCTGCTCGTGGAGAGGACCGAACCGGACGACACGAGCGACGACCTGGCCCTCGGCGCCGCCTATCTGGCACTGCACACCGTGCGTTGCCGCTCCCACGGCACCCAGCGGCGCCTCGCGGCGGGCGCCCGACTCGGCCCGGAGACCTCCGTCGACAAGGTGCTGCTGGCCACCGCCGAGCAGCAACTCTTCGACACCGCCCGGGACCTGCTCCCCGGCGTGCTGGAGCTGACGGACACGCCGTGGCGCGAGGAGTACCTGTACTCGCGGGCGGCGACCATCTACGGCGGCACCGCCGAGATCCAGCGCAACATCATCGCCCGTCGGCTGCTGGACCTGGGAAGGGACTGACACACGATGGATGCCGCCGAGCGGGACCTGTTCGCGCAGACGCTCCGCAAGACGATGACAGCGGCGTCGGGCCGCGCCCTCGACACGGCCCTGGCCGACCTCGGCTGGTCCGACCTGCTGACGGAAGTGCCGGACGTGGCGGTCCCGCTCACCTTCGGGCTGCTCGGCGAGACCGGCGCGCACGCGCCGCTGCTCAACGACGTCCTGCTGCACGCGGCGGGACGTGCCGTCGGGGGCACACTGCCCCTGCCGTACACGGGCGGCGCGTGGGTCGTGTGGGGGCGCACGGACGAGGCGGGCGACGCGCTGGACGGCGAGCTGCCGCTGCGGACCGTCGCGGCCGGGGATCCCGTCCCGCTCGCCGCGGGACGCCGGGCGCTCGGCTGGTGGCTCCTGGGCACCGGCCGGGCGATGCTCGCGCTCGCCCGCTCGCACGTGCTCGACCGGACCCAGTTCGGCCGTCCCCTGGCCTCCTTCCAGGCCGTACGGCACCGGCTCGCCGAGACCCTTGTCGCGCTCGACGGCGCCGAGTCGACCCTCCTGGCCGCCGAGGACGACCTCGGCTGCCTGCTCGCCAAGGCGGCGGCCGGACAGGCGGCGCTCACGGCCGCCCGGCACTGTCAGCAGGTCCTCGGCGGGATCGGCTTCACCGCCGAGCACGACCTGCACCGGCACGTCCGGCGCACCCTCGTACTGGACGGACTGCTGGGCAGCGCACGGGAGTTGACTCGGGAGGCCGGCGCGCTGATACGCGAGGGCCGCTCGGCTCCGCGACTCGTACAGCTGTGACGCGGGCCCGCGAAGTCGTCGTTCAGCTCCGCCTCTCACCCGCGATGTCGTCCAGGGTCCACCACGTGACGGGCCCACGGGCGGGGCCGCGTAGGGGATGCCGCGCCAGGCGAGGACGCCCTCGCCGATCTCGACGCCACGCACCAGGACGTCAGGACCGGGCCCGCGTCCGTCCCCGCGCGGTGACGTCGACGCGCCGGGCGGCGACCTCACTCGTCCCCGGCTGCCAGGTCTCGGCCATGTACCCCTCGATCAGGTGCGCCTCGTCGAGGGTGGCCGCGCCCGCGATCTGGCGGTAGTGCCGCAGCAACCGGCGGACACCGCGCTGGTCGTTGTTCACGATGTCGGCGGCCAGCCCACGGGTGAAGGGCAGCAACTCCTCGTGCGGGACGACGTGGTTGACCAGTCCGAGGCCGAGCGCCTCCTCGGCGGTCAGGAAGTTGCCGGTGAGCGACAT
Source organism: Streptomyces sp. GbtcB7 (assembly GCF_019091445.1). NCBI lineage: Bacteria > Bacillati > Actinomycetota > Actinomycetes > Kitasatosporales > Streptomycetaceae > Streptomyces > Streptomyces sp. GbtcB7. The sequence continues at coordinate 65,628 of NZ_JAGXJM010000021.1, read as the reverse complement.
CTCGACGGCCCGCCGGTGCCCGACGGCCTGGGCGAGGAGTACGGTCGCGCCGCCGCCCGGCATGATGCCGAGCCGGGCGTGGGTGTCGGCGAACCGGGCGCGCCGCGACGCCACCAGGAACGTGCACTGCAGGGCCACTTCGAGCCCGCCCGTCACCGCGACGCCGTTGACCGCCCCGATGACGGGCTTGCCGATCACCGGCAGGAAGCGGAAGAGCCCGTTGGCGTCGCGCTCCGGTCCTTGACCGGGCGCCCGGGGGACCGCGGTCGGCGGCGACTCCCCCGACACCTCCTTGAGGTCGACCCCGGCGCAGAACGCGGGATCCGCGCCGGTCAGGATCACGGCATCGACATCGAGGGCCTTGCCCGCGGCCGTGACCGCGTCCCACAGCGCGAAGGTGGCCTCCCGGCTCAGCGCGTTGCGCGCCTCGGGCCGGTTGAGCGTCACCGTCGCGATCCGCTCCTCGACGTCGACAAGGACAACAGGCTCCCGCCCGGCCAAAACGCCACCTCCACCCTCCACCCGAAAGAACCTCACAGCCGACGCGACCTCACAGCCGTAAGAACCTCGTTCTCAGAATGTGCATACCTTACTATCGTCACATGAAAATCGACGGTACGTTCCGCGGGTTGTCGGACGCCGCGGAACGGGCCCGCACCCTCGAGGAGCACGGCTACGACGCCGCGTGGGCCGGAGAGGTCAATCAGGACCCCTTCCTCCCCCTGGCCGTCGCCGCCGGGGCGACCGGACGCATCACCCTGGGCACGTCCATCGCGGTGGCGCTCGCCCGCTCCCCGATGACCCTCGCCCACACCGCCGACGACCTCCAACGGCACAGCCGCGGCCGGTTCGTGCTCGGTCTCGGCTCCCAGGTGAAGGCCCATGTCGTACGCCGCTTCTCCATGCCGTGGGGCAGACCGGCCGCGCAGCTGCGCGAGTACGTCCTCGCCCTGCGGTCGATCTGGTCGGCGTGGCACGACGGCACCCCCCTGGACTTCCAGGGCGAGTACTACCGCCACACCCTGATGCCCCCGGACTTCGTCCCGCCCCCGCACGACTTCGGTCCGCCGCGCGTGCTGCTCGCCGGCGTCGGCGACCTGATGACCCGGGTCGCGGGTGAGGTCGCGGACGGCTTCCTCTGCCACGGCTACACCACCGCCCGCTGGATCCGCGAACGGACGCTGCCCGCCCTGCGCGAGGGGCGCGCACGCGCCGGCGCTTCCCTCGACGACTTCGAGGTGCTGGGCACCCCGTTCCTCGTCACGGGCACCGACAAGGAGATCGAAACGACCCTCCCGGTGCTCCGCGGCCGTATCGCCTTCTACGCCTCCACACCGGCGTACCGGGGCGTCTTCGCACTGCACGGATGGGACGGCGCGAGCGAGGAGCTGACCGCGCTGTCGAAGGCGGGGCGCTGGCAGGACATGGCGGGGCTGATCACGGACGAGATGGTGGACGCGTTCGCGATCGTCGCCCCCGCGGACGAGCTGCCCGCACGGGTCGCGGAACGCTTCGGCGGGCTGCTGACCCGTCTCTCGTTCACCCCTCCGCCGAGCCTGGACCGTGAAGCCGCCATGGACCTCGTCGCGCGTCTGCGCGCCTGCTGAACCACGCGCTGAACCACGCCGCACCACAACCCATCGCATCCCCTGTCATCCCCTCGCATCCCACCGAACCGCACCGGGAGTGCCTGTGACCGACCTCTGGAACGACCTGCTCACCTGCCTGGAGCTGCGCCCCGACCCCTCGGCGCCCGAGCCCGACACGGGCTTCGAGGGATCCAACCAACACCTCAGCTATCACCGGCTGTTCGGCGGGCAGCTGCTCGCCCAGTTCGTCCGGGCCGCCGCTCTCACCTGCCCGGACAAGGCCGTCAAGTCCCTGCACGCCCAGTTCCCGCGCGAGGGCCTGACCGACGAACCCGTGCGCTACGAAGTGACGCGCCATCGCGAGGGCGGCACCTTCGCGACACTGACGATCGTCGCCCGGCAGACGCCGGGCGTCATCGCCACCGCCTCGGCGTCCCTGCACGCCGAGGAGGACGGACTCGACCAGCAGAGCGACGTCAAGGTCCCCTCCGTGCCCGGCGCGGAGCACGACGTGGACCTCGGCCTCATCCCCTGGACGACCCGGTCGATCACCGACCTGGAGTCCCCGAAGGCGGAGCCGCCCGAGTACGACCTGTGGATGCGCACGCCGGAGGTCGCCCCCGAACTCGCCCCGGCGCTCATCGCCTACGCCACCGACCTGACGCTCATCGGCACCGCCGTGCGCCGCCTCGACGGGATCTCCCAGCGGGACTCGCGCACGGTGTTCACCTCCGCCGTCACCTCGCACAGCCTCTGGTTCCACCGGCCGCTGCGCACCGAGGGCTGGCTGCTGCTGCACCAGCACAGCCCGATCCTCGCCCACGGCCGCTGCTTCGGCCGGGGGGACGTCCTGACCGAAAACGGCGCTCTCGTCGCCTCGTACGCCCAGGAGGCGCTGCTCCGCTTCCGGAACTGATCCACCGACGGCGGGGTTCGTCCGGGGTGCCGATCAGTGGGGCGCCCCGGCCCGGCACGGGAACGCGCCCTGCGCCGGGCCTGCGCGCCGGCAGGTCAGGGAGCCGGGACCTCGATGACCGTCGCCGACCCCATACCGCCGCCCGCGCACAGGGCGGCCACCCCGATGCCACCGCCGCGCCTGCGCAGTTCGTGGACGAGCGTGACCAGCATGCGGGCCCCGGTGGCGGCGACCGGGTGGCCGAGGGAGCAGCCGCTGCCGCTGAAGTTCACCGTGTCCGGGTCGAGTTCGAGCAGCCGGACGGCGGCGACGGGCACCGAGGCGAACGCCTCGTTGATCTCGAACAGGTCGACGTCGGCGATCGACAGGCCCGCGCGGGCCAGGGCCTTGGGGATCGCCTTCACCGGGGCCAGGCCCATCTCGGCGGGGTCGACGCCGACGGACGCCCAGGACCGTACGGTGGCGAGGGCCGTCAGCCCCTCGCGGGCCGCCGTCGCCTCGCTCGCGACGACCAGAGCGACCGCGGCGTCGTTCGCACCGCCCGCGTTGCCCGCCGTGATGCTGAACCCGTCGATCTCCGGGTGCAGCGGCTTCAGCTTGGCCAGTTTCTCGGCGCTGGTGTCCCGGCGCGGGTGCTCGTCGACGGAGAACAGCCCGTGCGGGGTCTCGATCGGGACGATCTCCTCCTTGAAGCGGCCCTCGTCGATGGCCGCCACGGCGTTGCGGTGCGAGCGCAGTGCCCAGGCGTCCAGCTCGGCGCGCGTGAGGCCCACCGCGACGGCGGTGTTCCAGCCCACCGTGATCGACATGTCCTTGTTGGGGGCGTCGGGACGGTCGGGGTGGGTGGGCGACATCCAGGGTTCCCACTCGCCGTTGACCCGGAAGAGCGCCTTCGGGGAGGTGGAGGCCGAGTTGACGCCGCCGGCGATGACGAGTCCATCCATGCCCGCCATCACGCTCGCGGCGGCGCTCTGGACGGCGGCCATGCCCGCCGCGCAGTGCCGGTTGTTGGCCAGCCCCGCGACCGAGATGAGCCCCGCGGTGACCGCGGCGTGCCGGGCCAGGACGCCGCCGCCGTAGAGGCCCTCGCCGAGGATCACGTCGTCGATGAGGGCCGGGTCGAGGCCTTCGGCCGCCGCGGTGACGATGTGGTGGGCCAGGTCGAACGCGGTCGTGTCGCGCAGGGTGCCCTTGACGGCGGTGCCGATGGGGGTGCGCAGGGCGGACGCGATGACTGCTTCAGGCATGGGTGGTCTCCAACTCGGCCAGGAGGGTGCGGCGCAGCACTTTTCCGGTCTCGGTCTTGGGGAGTTCGGCTCGGAACACGATGGCGTCCGGCGTCTTGGACGAGCGGAGCCGGTCCTTGACCCACTGCCGGATCTCGGCCGGGTCGCCCGCGCCGACGACGATGGCGACGATCCGCTGCCCCCACTCGGGGTCGGGCAGCCCGACGACGGCCGCCTCGACGATGCCGGGGTGGGCGAGGAGTACGTCCTCGATCTCGGCCGGGGCGATGTTCTCGCCGCCACGGATGATGGTGTCGTCGGCGCGCCCCTCGATGAAGAGGTAGCCCTCGGCGTCGAGCCGTCCGCGGTCCCGGGTGGCGAACCAGCCCTCGGCGTCCAGGGCGCTGCGGCCGCCGTACTCGCCGGAGATCTGCTCCCCCCGTACGAAGACCAGCCCGGTCTCCCCCGCCGGGGCCGGCTTGTGGTCGTCCGTGCGGATCTGGATCTCGATTCCGGGCAGCGCCCGGCCCACCGAGCCGAGGCGGTCGCGAACCGCGGGGTCGTCCGACACGGACGCCTGCCAGTGGTCGTCGGGGCCGAGGACGGCGATGGAGGAGGCGGTCTCGGTCAGGCCGTAGGCGTTGACGAAGCCGGTCTGCGGGAAGATGCGCAACGCCCGTTCCACGATGGGCCCCGGGGTGCGCGCACCGCCGTAGGCGAGGCTGCGCAGCAGGGGCGTCCCGGCGTCGTCGCCGGGCACCTCGGCGACGATCCGGGCGAGCATGGTGGGGACCACGAGGGCGTGGGTGATCCGCTCCCCGCGTACGGTCTCCAGCCACTGCCGTGGTTCGAAGGCCGGCAGGTACACGATCCGGCGGCCGGAGTAGAGGTTCGTCAGCAGGTTCATGAGTCCCGCGACGTGGTACGGCGGTACCGCCACCAGCGACGCGTCGTCCTCCTCGGCCGACGCGAACTCCTGGGTGTTCAGCACGTAGGCGAGCAGATGGCGGTGCCGGAGCACGGCCGCCTTGGGCTCGGCGGTCGTGCCGCTGGTGTAGAGCAGCACGGCGACGGAGTCCTGGTCCTGCGGCGGGTCCAGGAACTCCACGTCCGGCCGCTCGTCGAGGAGGGCGTCGAGGCCTGCGGGGCGCAGGACCACGGCGCCGGGATGACGGGCCAGCAGAGCATTCAACTGCTGCTCGCCCAGCCGGTAGTTGACCGGGACGAAGGGAACGCCCGCCAGAGCGGCTCCGAACAGAGCGACGGGATAGGCGAGTTGGTTGGTGCCGAGATGGACGACGGCCTGACGGCCCCGGAAGCGGTGGGCGGCTGCATGGGCGCGGCGCAGCAGTTCGGCGGCGGTCAGCGAACGGCCGCCCGCCGTTATCACCGCCCGATCGCCGGCCGAAGCCGCCATCTCAAGGATCATGGTGATATTCATGAGAATGCTATTCTCATATACACAGAGCCCTGCTTGCAAGAGAGGATAACCTTGATGCAGATCAGTGGGAGTTCCGCGGTCGTGGTCGGTGGGGCGGGGGGCCTGGGCGAGGCCACCGTCCGTCGCCTCCACGCGGCAGGAGCGAAGGTGGTCGTGGCCGACCTCGCCGACGAGAAGGGCAAGGCGCTCGAATCGGAGTTGGGGGTCCGTTACGTACGGACCGACGCCACGGACGAGAACGACGTCAAGGCGGCGATGGCCGAGGCCGAGGCGGCGGGACCGCTCAGGATCTCGGTGGACGCGCACGGTGGCCCGGCCAGTGGCGGCCGGCTCGTCGGCAAGGACGGCGAACCCCTGGACCTCGCGGGCTTCCGGAAGACCATCGACTTCTACCTCACGGCCGTCTTCAACGTCATGCGCCTGGCGGCCGCGGCCATCGCACGACAGGAGGCGGTCGACGGCGACCGGGGCGTCATCGTCAACACCGCGTCGATCGCGGCGTACGAGGGGCAGATCGGGCAGATCCCGTACGCCGCCGCCAAGGGCGGGGTGGTCGGCATGACCCTCGTCGCCGCGCGCGACCTCTCGCCGCTCGGCATCCGGGTCGTCACGATCGCGCCGGGCACCTTCCTCACCCCGGCCTACGGCGCGGCGGGCGACCAACTGGAGGCCTACTGGGGGCCCAAGGTCCCGCATCCCAAGCGCATGGGCCGCTCCCCCGAGTACGCGGCTCTCGTGGAACACATCTGCGCGAACGACTACCTCAACGGCGAGGTCATCCGCCTCGACGGCGCCCTCCGCTTCCCGCCGAAGTGAACGGCCGACCGGACATGAGCGGCGGGCTGAAGGGGAAGGTGGCGTTCGTCGCCGGGGCGAGCCGGGGCATCGGCCGCAACATCGCCCGGGGACTCGCGGAGGCCGGAGCCGCGGTCGCGGTCGCCGCGCGCTCCGAGGAGGAGGGCCGGATACCCGGCACGATCCACGCCGTCGCCGAGCGGATCACGTCGGCGGGTGGCCGCGCCCTCGCGGTCGCGTGCGACGTGACCTCCGAGGCGTCAGTCGAGGCCGCCGTGGCCGCGACCGTCGCGGAGTTCGGCGGGATCGACATCCTGATCGCCAACGCCGGGGTCATGTGGCTCGGCCCGGTCGAGTCCACGCCGCTCAAGCGCTGGCAGCTGTGCCTGGACGTCAATCTCACCGGGGTCTTCCTCGTCACCAAGGCCGTCATCCCCCACATCAGGGCGCGCGGCGGAGGCTCGCTGGTGGCGGTGACCACCAACGGGGTCGGCATGACCGACAGGGGCGCCAACGCGTACTGGGTCTCCAAGGCGGGCGTCGAGCGCCTCTATCTCGGGCTCGCCGCCGCCCTCAAGTCCGACAACATCGCGGTCAACTGCCTGGCCCCGTCGCGTGTCGTCGTCACCGAGGGCTGGCAGGCCGGGGGCGGCGGACGCGAGATCCCACCGGAGATGATCGAACCCCCGGAGGCGATGGCCCACGCCGCGGTACGCCTGGCCGGCCAGGACGCAGGCGGTATCACCGGCACGGTCCAGAAGTCGGAGTCGATGCCGGGGTGAACGGAAGGGGTCCCGGGAGTCGAACTCCCGGGACCCCTTCGCGTGTCCGCTGCGAACGGCCCACGCGCTACGAGCCGTGCTCGCCCAGGCGGGGCGGGGGTCCGTACGCGGGCTCGTACCCGGCCACCCGCACGGGACCGCGTACGAGGCGGAAGTCCCCGGCCGTCACGATCGCCTCCGGTGTCGCCGCCAGCGCCTGCGGCAACGTCCGTACGGCCGCCGCGGGTACGCCCAGGGGACGCAGGCGTGTCTCCCAGGCGGTCGCGGTGTCGCTCGCCAGGGCCTTCGTCACCACGTCGAGCACCTCCTCGCGACGCGCCGCCCGTTCGGCCATCGCCGGGAAGCCCTCGATGCCCGCCTCCGCGGCGAAGGACTTCCAGAAGCTGTCGTGGGTGATGAACAGGGCCAAGTGGCCGTCCGCCGTGGGGAAGAGCTGCGCCGGTACGTAGTAGGAGTGCGCGCCCAGCGGCAGACGGCGCGGCTCGACTCCCTCGTTGAGGTAGGCGGACGCCCGGTAGTTGAGCTGGGAGAGCATCACGTCCCGCAGCGACACCTCGACCTGCCCGCCGCGGCCCGAGACGATCTGCGCGAGCAGACCCAGTGCCGCGGTGAGGCCGGAGGAGTTGTCGGCCGAGGAGTAGCCGGGCAGGGTCGGCGGCCCTGCCGGGTCGCCGGTCAGCGCGGCGACGCCGGTGGCCGCCTGGACGACGTAGTCGAAGGCAGGGTCGTCGCCCGCGTCCAGGCCGAAGCCGGTGAGCGCGACACAGACGATCCGTTCGTTCCACTTCTTCAGAGCCTCGTAGGTGAGGCCGAGCCGGTGGATCGCCGACGGTTTGAGGTTGACCAGCAACGCGTGGGCGTCCGCGGCGAGTTCACCGAGTCGTTCCTGACCGCTCGACGTGGTCAGGTCGAAGCGGACACTGCGCTTGCCCCGGTTGAGGCTGGCGAAGTACGCGTCGCTGACCTGCCGGGAGATGTCCCCGCCCGGCGGCTCGATCTTGATGACCTCGGCGCCGAGGTCGGCGAGCATCATCGTGGCGTAGGGGCCGGCCAGCATGTGGCCGACCTCCAGGACGCGGATGCCGGCCAGCGGCCCGGGGGTCGCGGGGCCGGTGGTCATCGGAAGTCCGCCGCGATCCCGGCGAGCACCTCGCGGGTCCGGCGCTTGGAGGCGATCAGTTCCTCGCGGCTCTCGCCGATCGGCAGCAGCCGTACCGACAGATCGGTGACCCCGGCGTCGTCGAAGCGCCGGAAGCGGGCCGCGATGGCCGTCTCGTCACCGGCCGCGCACAGGTCGCCGATGTCCCGGGCGTCGCCGTAGTCAAGCAGCCGCTGATAATTGGGCGAGATCTCGGCCTCCCCGAGGATCCGGTTGGCCCGCTCGCGCGCCGCGTCGACCTCGGCGGGCCGGCACAGACACACCGGGATGCCCGCGACGATCCGCGGCGCCGGACGCCCCGCGCCGTCCGCCGCCTTGGTGATACGGGGTACGACGTGGTCGGCGACCGCGCGTTCGTCGGCCATCCACAGGACGGTCCCGTCCGCCCGCTCGCCCGCGAGTGCCAGCATGACCGGGCCGAGCGCGGCGAGCAGCACCGGAAGGGGGGCCACGGGTGCGAGGTCGAGCGGGTTGTGCACGGTGAACGTGCCGTTCTCGACGTCGACCGGGCCCGGTCCGTGCAGCGCCGCGTCCAGGACCTCCAGATAGTCACGGGTGAAGGCGGCGGGCCGCTCGTAGGGCAGTCCGAGCATGTCCTGGACGATCCAGTGGTGGGAGGGTCCTAGGCCCAGGGCGAGCCGCCCGCCCGCGGCACCCTGCGCGGACAGCGCCTGGCGCGCGAGGGCGATCGGGTGCTGTGTCTGGAGCGGTACGACCGCGGTCCCGATCTCGATCCGCTCGGTCCGCGCGCCCATCAGGGCCACGGCCGTCAACGCGTCGAAGTCCGTGGGGATCTGGGGCACCCAGGCGGTGTCGAGGCCCGCCCGCTCCGCCCAGGTCACGTCGTCGATCATCCGCGCGACCTTGCGCGCGGAGTCCCCACGCTCCGGCCCGATCATCACACCGACCCGCACAGTGCCTCCCAGTTTTCGAGGTTTCGGGGCTTCGGGGTTCCGTTGTTTCGAGGTTCCGATGCTTCGAGTGACCGGCCTCCCGCGTCACCCGGCAGCGGCGGGTCAGGGGGTCGCGGGCAAGGCGGGGACGACCGCCGTCAGGGCGCGCATCTGCGCCACGATGGCGTCGAGGGGTGTTCCGGTGGGGAAGACCGCCGCCGCACCCGCCGCCTTCATGCGGGGCACGTCGGCCAGGGGGATGGTGCCGCCCACGACGACGGCGATGTCCTCGGCCCCGGCGGCCCGCAGCCCCTCCACGACCCGCGTCGTCAGCGCCAGGTGCGCACCGGAGAGGATGCTGAGGCCGACCACGGCCACGTCCTCCTGGAGCGCGGTCGCCACGATGGTGTCGACGCGCTGGCGGATGCCGGTGAAGACGACCTCGAACCCGGCGTCGCGCAGCGTCCGCGCGACGATCTTGGCCCCCCGGTCGTGGCCGTCCAGACCGGGTTTGGCGATGAGCACACGGGACGACATCAGAACACCACCGGTTGCCGGAACTCGCCCCAGACCGCCTTGAGGGCGGCGACCATCTCGCCGACCGTGCAGTAGGCCTTGGCGCAGTCGATGAGCAGGGGCATGAGGTTGTCGGTGCCCTCGGCGCCGCGGGCGAGGGCGGCGAGGCGGTCCCGTACGGCCGCGGCGTCGCGGGTGGCCTTCACGTCGGCGAGCCGCTTCAACTGCCGGTCGCGGCCTTCTCCGTCGAGCTCGTACGTCTCCAACTGGGGCGGCGGCTCGGGCGTGGCGAAGCGGTTGACGCCGACGACCGGCCGGGTGCCCGCCTCGACGTCCTGGTGGAGGCGGTAGGCCTCGTCGGCGATGAGGCCCTGGAGGTAGCCGTCCTCGATCGCCCGGACCATCCCCCCGTGGTGTTCCAGGTCCGCCATGATCTCGACGATGCGTTCCTCGGTGGCGTCCGTGAGTGCTTCCACGAAGTACGAGCCGCCGAGCGGGTCCGCGACCCGGGCGACGCCGGTCTCGTGGGCGAGGATCTGCTGGGTGCGCAGGGCGAGCGTCGCCGACTCCTCGCTGGGCAGCGCGAACGGCTCGTCCCACGCCGCCGTGAACATCGACTGCACGCCGCCCAGCACCGAGGCCATCGCCTCGTACGCCACACGGACCGTGTTGTTCTGCGCCTGCGGCGCGTACAGGGAGGCCCCACCGGCCACACAGCCGAAGCGGAACATCGACGCCTTGTCGGTGCTCGCCCCGTACCGCTCGCGGACGATCGTCGCCCAACGTCTGCGACCCGCGCGGTACTTGGCGATCTCCTCGAAGAAGTCGCCGTGGGTGTAGAAGAAGAAGGAGATCTGCGGGGCGAACCGGTCGATCGTCATCCGGCCGCGCGCCAGCACCGTGTCGCAGTAGGTGACGCCGTCGGCGAGCGTGAACGCCATCTCCTGCACGGCGTTGGCGCCGGCGTCGCGGAAGTGCGCGCCGGCCACCGAGATCGCGTTGAACCGCGGCACCTCGGCCGCGCAGAACTCGATGGTGTCGGCGATCAGCCGCAGCGACGGCTCGGGCGGCCAGATCCAGGTGCCCCGGGAGGCGTACTCCTTGAGGATGTCGTTCTGGATCGTCCCGGTGAGCTTCGCCCGGGGTACTCCGCCCCGCTCGGCGGCGGCCACGTAGAACGCCAGCAGGATCGCCGCCGTGCCGTTGATGGTGAAGCTGGTGCTGATCCGGTCGAGGGGGATGTCCTCGAAGAGCACCTCGGCGTCGGCGAGCGTGTCGAGGGCGACGCCGACCCGGCCGACCTCCTCGCTCACCTCCGGATCGTCGGAGTCGTAGCCGCACTGGGTGGGCAGGTCGAGCGCCACGGACAGTCCGGTGCCGCCCTGTTCGAGGAGGTAGCGGTAGCGCCGGTTGGACTCCTCGGCGGTGCCGAAGCCGGAGTACTGGCGCAACGTCCACAGCCGCCCTCGGTAGCCGGAGGAGTAGTTGCCGCGGGTGAAGGGGAAGCGCCCCGGCGCGGGTGGCTCGACCGGCCGGTCCGCGGGCCCGTAGACCGCCTTGAGGGGAATCCCGGAGGCCGTGTGGGAGAAGTCCTCCTTCTCCGGCGGCTTCACGGAACTCTTCTCCGGCGGCTTCGCTTCAGACGTCATCGCAATTGGTCCTTCATCACCTTGCCGGTGGCGTTCAGCGGCAGGTCTTCGAGGAACTCCACATACCTGGGCACCTTGAACCCGGCCATCCGCTCCCGGCTCCAGGCGATCAGCTCGCCCGCCGCGAGGGACCCGCGAGGGACCACGAAGGCCTTGCCCACCTGGCCGAGCCGCTCGTCCGGTACGCCGATCACGGCGGCCTGGGCGACGGCCGGATGCTCCATCAGGAAGCCCTCGATCTCGGCCGGGTAGGCGTTGAAGCCGCCCACGATGAACATGTCCTTCTTGCGGCCGACGATCCGCAGCCGGCCCCGGTCGTCGAGCGTCCCGAGGTCCCCGGTGTGCAGCCAGCCGTCCGGGTCGATCGCCTCGGCGGTGGCGGCCGGGTCGTCGAGGTAGCCGCGCATGACGCTGTACCCGCGCACCAGGACCTCTCCGTCGTCCGCGATCCGGATCTCGACGCCGTCGCAGGGGGTTCCGACCGTCGTCGCGATGTCCTCGAAGGAGTCGCCGGGGCGCGAGGCCGTGGCCGTGCCCGCCTCGGTCAGGCCGTAGCCCGTCATGACGGTGCGGAAGGGCAGGTCGGTGACGATCCTGCGGACGAGGTCGACCGGGATGTCGGCGGCTCCGGTGACGGCGACCCGCAGCGAGGACAGGTCGTGGCCGCCCTGTGCGGCCAGCAGTGAGTGGTAGAGGGTGGGCGGGCCCGGCAGGACCGTCACCTTCTCGCGCTCGACGAGTTCGAGGACCCTGTCCACGTCGAAGACCGGCACCGGGAGGATGGTCGCGCCCCGGATCAGGGACGTGATGCAGCCCGCCTTGTAGCCGAAGATGTGGAAGAACGGGTTGACGATCAGATAGCGGTCGCCCTCCCTGAGGTCCGCCAGGTCGCACCACTCCGCGTACAGCCGGAGCGTCTGGGCGTGTGTCATCAGCACACCCTTGGGCCGCCCGGTGGTCCCCGAGGTGAACACGATGTCGCACACGTCGTCGCCGCTCACCTCGGCCTCGTAGGGCGAACCGCTCGCGAGGAAGTCCGACTTGATGTCGAACACGGGCACGCCGGACGGCACCTCGAAGTCCAGACCGAGGAAGCCCTTCTCGACGAGGACGACCTTGGCTCCGCTGCGGCGGATGATGTCGCCCGCCTCGTCCGCCTTGAACCGGGTGTTGACCGGGACCAGGACGCCGCCGGCGGTCAGCAGCCCGAAGGCCGCGATGATCCACTCGGCGGAGTTGGGCGCCCAGATGGCCGCCCGGTCGCCCCTGCCGACGCCGGCCGCCGCGAACGCCCCCGCGGCGGTGCGCACGCGATCGGCCAACTCCTTGAAGGTGAGCCGGAGTCGACCGTCCACGACCGCTTCCGCGTCACCGAAGCGGTCGGCCGCGCTCAGCACCATCCGCGGGATGGTCTCCCCTTTCATACGCCGATCAACCGGGCCAGGTTGCCGCCCATGATCATGGCCTGGTCGGCCTCCTTCATGCCCTGGATCGCGTCGATGTAGGTGACCGGGTCGGCCAGGCCCTCGGGGTGGGGGTAGTCGGAGCCGAACAGCACCCGCTCCACGCCGATGATCCCGGCCAGCTCGGCCATGTCCTCCTCCCAGAACGGGCTGATGTGGATCCGGTTCTTGACCTCTTCGACCGGGTCGCCCAGGAAGCCCTGCGGCTGCTTCTTGTAGACGTCGGCCAGCTGGTCGAGGAGCGGCACCAGCCAGGAGGATCCGTTCTCGATGACCGAGACCTTGAGCTCGGGGAACCGGAACAGCGCTCCATGGCAGACCCAGGAGGCCACGGAGTCGGTGACCGGCCGCCATTCGCCCAGCATCCGGAAGGTCTGCGCCTGGAACGGCGTCATCTCCTGGCTCCTGCCCTCCCAGTCGCTGGAGTAGCGGGAGTAGCCGCTGTCGGAGGAGTGCATCGACACCAGCACCCCCGCCTCCTCGACCCGCTTCCAGAAGGGGTCGAACTCCGGCAGCGCGAAGGACCGCGAGCCGCCGAATCCGGGGACCGGGGCGGGCCGGACCAGGATCGAGCGCGCGCCGCGCTCCAGGCACCACTCCAGCTCGGCGATCGCCTTGTCCAGGATCGGCAGGCTGATCACGGGCGTGGTGAAGATCCGGTCCTTGTAGTTGAACTTCCAGGTGTCGTACAGCCACTCGTTGAGAGAGTGGACGACCGCGTGGATGAGCTCCGGGTCGTCCCGCATCCGCTCCTCGATGAGGCTGGCCAGAGTCGGGAAGTTCAGCGCCTGCTGGATCCCCATCTCGTCCATGAGCTCCAGACGCGGACCCGGCTCACGGAACGCGGGAATCGACTTCATCGGCTCACCGAACAGCTCACGGTGCGACTTGCCCTCCGGATTGCCCTCCCGGAAGTACTGCTCCCACGCCCCCGGCCGGGCGACCACCGAGAACGTCGGGTTGGGGATGTAGTCGCTGATCCGACCACGGATCGCGATCTTCGTCCGACCCTTCACCTGCACGTACTGGATGGCGCCCTCGTACTGCTTCGGCAGGTACCGGGTGAGCGCATCCTCCGTCTCGTACAGGTGGTTGTCGGCGTCGAACAACGGATACGGCAACACGCGCGACGGCATGAGATCCTCCTTCGCTGATTACGAGAATCCTATTCTCAAGTTGCTCGTGCGGCAATGTCCCGACGGAGAACGAACTTCTGCACCTTGCCGCTCGCCGTCCGCGGGAACTCCGGCACGACATGCAGCTCCTCCGGCCACTTCTGCCGGGCCAGGCCCGCCCGTTCGAGGTGGGCGCACATCTCGTCGAGCGTGGGCGCGGGGTGACCGGGCCTCAGCCGCAGGACCGCCGCCGCGTGTTCGCCGAGGCGGGCGTCGGGGGCGGCCACCACGGCGGCCTCGGCCACGGCCGGCAGGGCGAGCAGCGCCTCCTCGACCTCCAGGGCGCCGATGTTCTCGCCGCCGCGGATGATGATGTCGGCCTTGCGGTCGGTGATGGTGAGGTAGCCGTCCTCGTCGATCACCCCGATGTCACCGGTGCGGTACCAGCCCTCGCCGTCGAAGGCGCGCTCGGTCAGGGCCGGATCGGTGTACCCGAGACACAGGTCGGGTCCGCGGCTGAGGATCTCGCCGTCCTCGGCCAGCCGGATCTCCGTGCCGGGCAGGGCGTCGCCGTCCGTGTGGAGCCGCTTGGCCTCGGGAGCGGTGTACCGGGAGCCGGTGATCGAGGGGTGTTCCGTGCTGCCGTACGAGCGGAAGACCGTCATGCCGAGTTCCGTGAGGCGGGTGGTGACCGCGACCGGGACCGCCGCCCCGCCGAGACCGGCGTACTTCATGGCGGCCAGGTGCCGGGGGCTGAAGTCGGGGTGGTCGAGCAGGCTCGTCATGAAGTACGCCGCCCCGCCGCCCACGGTGAGTCCGTCGCTCTCCATCAACTCCAGCACCCGCCCGGGGTCCCAGACGTCGGCGAGGTTCACCGGCGAGCCGTCGAGGACGGGGATCAGGAAGGAGTTCACCATCCCGATGAAGTGCCCGACCGGGGCCGCGGTGAGCTGACGGCCCCGGTCGGGCGGGTAGAGCCCGGCGAGCTGACGCGTCTCGAAGCCCAGTGTCTGATGGGAGTGGACGACACCCTTGGGGTCGCGGGTGGTCCCGGAGGTGAACGCGATCAGCGCGGGCGCGGCCGGGTCCGTCGCGAGGACACCGGGCAGCGGCTCGTCGGCGAGCAGGTCGTCGAAGTCCCGCCCCACGACGCCGACGACGGGCACCGCGGCCGACAGGTCCGGCTGGTGTTCCATCCGGCCGAAGCGCTCGGCCGTGACGAAGACGCGGGGCGCGACGGCGTCGAGGATGTAGCCGACCTCCTTGCGCCCGTAGAAGTGGACGATGGGCACCACGACCGCCCCGAGGAAGGCCGAGGCCCAGAACACCGCGGCGGCTTCCATCCAGTTGGGCAGTTGGAAGGCGATGACGTCACCGGGGCCGACTCCTCGGGCGCGCAGCCCCGCGGCGAGCCTGCGGGCCGTCCGTTCGACGTCGGCGAAGGTCCCCTCCCAGGGCCGGACGGCCGAGTGCACCCGGAACTCGACATCGGGGGCGGCGTCGAGGCCGTACGCCAGCAGGTCCCCGATCGTCTCCCGAGTCCACCAGCCCTCCGCTTCATACCGCTCGATCAGCTCGGCGGGCATCGTTCGCATGGCGGTCCGCATGGCGAGAGCTCCCTCCTCGGTGCGAGAATTGCACTCTCGCAGAGGGAGAAGCTAAATTCCATACATGGTACGAGACCACGGCTTCCACCCGGTCCGGATCAAGCGGATCGTCCAGGAGACAGCCGACACGCGCACATACGTGCTCGACGCCCCGTTCCCCTACCGGGCCGGGCAGTTCCTGACGGTCAGGGCCTGTGGCGCCCTGCGCAGTTACTCGATGTCGAGTTCCCCGGAGACCGACGACGAGTTGATGACGACGGTGAAGCGCGTGCCGGGCGGCCTGGTGTCGAACTGGATGCACGAACATCTCGCACCCGGCGACGTCATAGAGACCACGGCGCCCGCCGGGGTGTTCTGTCTGCGGGAGACCGACGAGCCCCTGGTGGCCTACTGCGGGGGCAGCGGCATCACGCCTGTTCTGTCGCTCGTCAAGACCGCGCTGGCGACGACGAACCGGCGCGTCCGCGTCCTGTCGGCCAACCGGGACGCCGACTCGATCATCTTCGGGTCCGCGCTGACCGAACTGGCCGAGCGACACCCGGACCGGTTCGAGATCCGCCACCACCTGGACGACCAGGGGGGGTTCATCACGGATCTCCAGGTGCGCGGGTTCGCCGGCGTCGACGTGGACGCGGACTTCTATCTCTGCGGCCCCGCGCCCTTCATGGACCTGGCGGAGCGCGCCCTGCTCGTGCACGGCGTCGAGGCCGAGCAGATCTTCGCCGAGCGCTTCACCCCGGCGGCCGAGGAGACTCCCGGCAGCCCGGGAAGCGGGAGCGCGGCCCCGGCGGAGAAGGAGGGCACGGTCAGCATCGTCCTCGCCGGCAAGCGGCGCTCGGTGCCGCGGCACTCCGGCGAGACCCTGCTGGAGAGCGCGCGCCGGGCCGGTCTCATGCCGCCCTTCTCCTGCGAGTCGGGCAACTGCGGCACCTGCATCGCCCGGGTCACCGAGGGCGAGGCCAAGATGCGGGTCAACAACGCGCTCGACGACGACGAGGTCACCGAGGGCTGGGTGCTGACCTGTCAGGGCGAGCCGGTGACCCCGGACATCACCGTCGTCTACGAGGACTGACGTGCGCCGCGCGACCAGAAGCGGGCGGTGTCGGTCTGGACCGCCACCCTTCGTAAGAATATGATATTCATTCAGCGAGAATCTAACTCTCCCTCATGGAGAAGCCTGCATGGTTGATCTTGAATTGGACCAGGGGCTCGCGGTCATCACCATCGACCGTCCGCACGCCCGCAACGCCATCGCGCCGGCCACCATGGACCAGTTGGACAAGGCCCTCGACGCGGCCGCCGACGCCCTGGCCCTGGTCGTCAGGGGCGCGGGCGACCGGGCGTTCGTCTCGGGCGGCGACCTGAAGGAACTGGCCGCGATCCGCACCGAGGACGAGGCGACGGCCATGGCCCTGCGGATGCGCGGGATCTGTGACCGGCTCGCGCACTTCCCCGGCCCGGTGATCGCCGCCCTAAACGGCCATGCCCTGGGCGGTGGCGCCGAGTTCGCCATGGCCGCCGACATCCGGGTGGCCGCGGACGACATCAGGATCGGCTTCACCCAGGTGAACCTCGCGATCATGCCCGCGTGGGGCGGCGCCGAACGGCTCGCGGAACTGATCGGCAGGGGGCGGGCGTTGATGCTCGCCGGCTCCGGAACCGTGCTCGGCGCCGAGGAGGCCCAGCGGCTCGGGGTGATCGACCGGGTGCTGCCGCGGGCCGACTTCGACCGGGGGTGGCGCGCCCTGGCCCGCTCTCTCGCCTCCGTCCCGGCGCGGGAGATCAAGCACGTCATGAGCGGCGCCCTACCGGCGACCGAGGCGGCACGCGCCTTCGCCCGCCTGTGGGTGGCCGACGAACACTGGAAAGCAGCGGAGAAGGTGATGTCCCGTGGCAAGTGAGGTCCAGGTGGAGACGAGCCCCGTCGGTCCGGTCGTACGGCCGCCCGGCGGCACCGAACCGGTCGTGCTCTATCT
Organism: Streptomyces sp. GbtcB7; assembly: GCF_019091445.1. NCBI lineage: Bacteria > Bacillati > Actinomycetota > Actinomycetes > Kitasatosporales > Streptomycetaceae > Streptomyces > Streptomyces sp. GbtcB7. The sequence goes on along the minus strand of NZ_JAGXJM010000021.1, from coordinate 48,501 downwards.
GCACGGCGACCGGCATCTCTCGTGCACCCCGGAGGCCGCGCTCAACCTGGCCGGCCGCCTCGCCCTGTGGACGGACGCCGTCGTGGTCTGCGCCCGCTACGGGGGCACCTTCCCCGACGCGCTGGACGACGTGCACGCCGCGTACGACTACTGCGAGTCCAGGGGACCGGTGGCGGTGGCGGGCGAGCGGCTGGGGGCCGGGCTCGCGGCGGCCCTGCTGGTACGGCTGCGGGACCTCGGAGCCCCGCCGCCCCTGTGCGGGGCGCTGAACTCGGCGCTGCTCGACCTGACCCTGGACTCCCCGAGCCTGTTGCTCAACGCGGCGGCCGATCCGACCTTCGACGTCTCCGAACTGCGGCGCCGCTGCGCCCACTACGCCGCGGGCACCTCGCCGACCGATCCGCTGCTGAGCCCGTTGCACGCCAACCTCCACGGGCTGCCCCCGATCCAGCTGCTCGCGGCGGGCACCGATCCCCTGCTGGACGACTCCCTGGGGTTCGCCACCCGCGCGGCGCACTCCGGGGTCACGGTGGACCTGCGGATCCGGCCCGACGCGACGAGCCCGCACCCGGAGACCGTCACCGCCATGGGCGACTTCATACGGGCGTGGACCCCAGCAGCACGGACAGCACATCCCGCATGATCTCGGGATAGTCGTCCTGTTCGCCGTCCAGCAGCCACTGCTGCTGCATGCCGTCGAGCATCGCCAGCATGGCCCGGGCCGCGGCCCGCGGGGCCAGACCGCTGGGAAGGCGCTCGCCGTACCGCTCGGTGAGCCGGGCGATCATCAGCGTCTGCATGGTCTCGTAGTGGTCGTGCAGGTACTGCTGCGCCGGGTCCGCTCCCGTGACGCCCTCGGCCAGCATCACGCTGTGAACCTGGGCCAGGCAGGGGTAGGTGTGGTCGTAGGCGACCACTTCGGCGAACAGCCCCGGCCAGTCGTCCTTGTCGTCGTGGCCGACGAGGTGCTCGCGGTTGAGGTCCTCCCTGAAGCGCAGGAGCGCCATGAAGAGCTTCTTCTTGCTCGGGAAGTAGTGCAGCACGCCCTGCCGGGTCAGTCCCGCCCGCTCGGCGACCGCGTCGATCGAGGTCCCCCGGTAGCCCCGCTCCGCGAACACCCGCAGGGCCGCCTCGAGGATCTCCTCGCGCCGGGTCTCTTTCATCCGGTACCCCTCCCGCGACGGACCGTGCCGACGTAACCCTACGTTCGCCGTCGCCGTCGGGGGACCCCTCGAACACGCACCGTTCGGCGCCCGGCGCCTTTACGGCCGGGGCTCAGCGCTCGTGTTCGATCAGGGCGAGGGTGGTGTCAGCCGCGTCCAGCACGATGCCCGTCGAGGCCTTGGCCGCGCCGGCCAGATCGGCCACCAGCCGGACGTCCTTGCGCAGCAGCGGTCCGGCCTGGGCCGCGATGCGGTCGAGCCTCCCGCCGGCCGCCGCGATCCGGCCCAGCGCGAAGCTCGATCCACTGCCGTGGGCCATCACCTCGGCGAGAGCGGCGGGATCGACGTCCAACTCCCGGCCGAGTGCGAGGGTGCCCGCCGCGGTGGCGAGATTTGCCGTGAACAGCACGTTGTTGAGGAGTTTGGTGAGCTGCCCCGAGCCCAACGGGCCCATGTGGACCACGGGATCGCCGTACGTCTCGAACACCTTGCGGCAGAACCGGACGGTGCCCGACTCGCCCCCGACCATCACCAGCAGACGGCCCTCGGCCGCCGCCGGGGCGCCGCCGCTCACCGGCGCGTCGATCAGCGTGACCCCGTGGGCGCGGGCCCGGTCGGCGAGACGGTGGCAGGTGTCGGGGTGGACGGTGCTGTGCACGGCGATCACCCCTCCCAGCCGAAGCCCCGCCAGCACCCCGCGATCCCCCGCGACGACCTCCTCGACGTCCGCGTCGTCGACGACACAGACGCACACGAGGTCGCTGGCGGCGGCCAGTTCGGCGGGGGACACGGCACGCTTCGCGGGCGTGTCGTCGAAGGGGGCGAGCGAGGCGGGACGGCGTGCCCACAGGGTCGTCTCGAAGCCCGCGTCGACGATCCGGCGTGCCATGGGGGCGCCCTGACTGCCCAGGCCTATGAATCCGACGCGCATCAACGGGCCTCCTGCTCGGTCGACTTCGGTGCCGGGCGCCAGAACACGCCGAGCAGACCGGCCGTCGCCGCCACGGACACACCGAGGGCGATGCCGCCACCGGTCCAGCCGGTCACCTCGATGTCCCCGGCATGGTCCACGGAGAGCCGCCCGGGTCCCAGCACGGCCAGGGCCAGCGAGACCACCGCGAGGACGAGGACGTACTCGTAGCCCTCTCTGAAGACGAAGAATCCGTTGGGCCGGTGCGCGAGGACGCCCGCGACCAGCATCACCGAGATGGCCGCGGCGCAGGCCAGCGGGGTGAGCAGCCCGGCGATCAGCAGGGCGCCCGCGCCGATCTCGGTGACCACGCTCATCCACGCCTGAAGCGTGCCGCTGCGCAGGCCGAGGCCGGTGAACCAGCGGGCGGTGCCCTCGATCCGGCCGCCGCCCCGCCAGTGGTTGAGTCCGTGCGCGATCATCACGATCCCCAGGACCACCCGTACCAGCAGCAGCGCTGCCACGTCCGCGTCGCTCAACTCGCCCTCCCGGGCCGCTCTTGTGCCGCGCTCGCGCGAGCCAGCACACACTCCTCGACGAACGACAGGATCTTGAGGTGGTACGCCATCGCCGTCAGCCCGATGCTCAAGTTGTGGCCGCCGTCCGCCTGCTCGTCGACTACGACACGCGGCGAGGCGGTGAACAGGGACGCGATGTCGGCCAGCGCCGCGGGCCCGGACCGCCACACCCGCTCGTGCTCGCCGAGGCTGTAGTGCACGGGGACGCGCGCCAGTGGGGCGAGTTCGGGAAGGACCAGCGGCCAACTCCTGGCCACGACCCCCTCGTAGGAGGGCGAGGGCGAGGCGAACCGGGCGCCGCCGACGACATCGTCCTCGTAGAGGTGCGAGGGATTCCACAGCAGGTCCCGGACGCTGCCGGCCGCCGGCCTCGGCCACGACTCGTTGTGCCGTACGCCCAGGATGTCCACCGCGTCGTCGTGGTGGTGGCGCCCGGTGCCGGCGATCTCCACGCCCAGCAGATCGCTCCCCCGCTCGTCGGCCGCCATGCGCAGCGCCAGCTCGCAGCCGATCGAGTGCGCGAGCACGAAGACGCCCGCCCCGCGCGGACGTGAGGCGAGCAGCCGGTCCACCGCCGCGTAGGCGAGATCGACCCGCCGCTCCACCGGGGCCAGCTCCCCACCGTGCGGGGCGGAGCTGCCGTATCCCGGCCGGTCGAGCGCGAGGACGGTGAACCCGAGCGCCGAACCGGTGCGCAGCAGCGACAGGTGCGGCCTGCCCGGGTAGTCGAAGTACCCCGAGTGCGCCGCCCCACCGTGCAGCGCCAGGACGACGGCCCGGGGCCGGCGCGCCTCCTGGAGCAGCGCCGATACGGGGATGCCGTCGACGTCGACGACACGGGAGACGCCGGTCATGTGTCCGCCCGCAGCAGGATGACGCCGCTCGGGGTGAGACCGCCGGTGCTCGTCACGGCGACCCGGGCACCATCCACCTGGCGCGCTCCGGCCTCGCCGCGCACCTGGGTGACGGCCTCGTGGACGAGCCCCAGGCCGTGGGTGCGGCCGTGCGAGAGCTGGCCGCCGTGGGTGTTCAGCGGGAGCAGTCCGTCCCTGGCGATGTTCTTGCCTCCGTCGAGGAAGTCCTTGGCCTCACCGATGCCGCAGAAGCCGAGCCCCTCGATCCAGGAGAGGCAGTTGAAGGTGAAGCCGTCGTAGAGCTGGGCCACGTCGACGTCCGAGGGACGCAGTGACGTGCGCGTCCACAGGTGGGCGGACTGGCCGAGCACCTGTGGTTCATGGGTGAGGGAGCTCTGATCCCATTCGAGCCGCTCCATGATCTGGGTGCCGACGGCCTCCACCAGGACGGGCGGCCCCGCGAGGTCCCGTGCGGCGTCCACGGCCGACACGATGACGGCCACCGATCCGTCGCAGGGCACGTCGCAGTCGTAGAGCCCGAAGGGGGTGGTGACCGTCCTGGCCGACAGGTAGTCGTCCATGGTCATCGGATCGCGGTAGATCGCGGTCGGGTTGAGCGCGGCGTTCGCACGCTGGTTGAGCGCGATCCAGCCCAGCGTCTCGCGCGAGGTGCCGTAACGGTGGAAGTGCCGCTGGGCGTTCTGGGCCAGGGTGTGGGCCGCCGAGATCGCCCCGAAGGGCTTCTGCCAGCCCGTGACTCTGCGACCGGCCTCCTGGGTGATCCGGCCGCGCCGGATCAGCTCGCCGTAGGAGGCCTCCCAGACCGTACGGAAGCACAGCACATGCCGGGCGAGTCCCCCCGCGACGGCCAGCATCGCGGCGATGAGCGAGCCGCCCGGACCGAAGGTCTCGGCGCCGCCGTTGTACCAGGTCGGCCTGATGCCGAGGGCGTCCTCCAGCGCGGTGATGCCGCCCTCGGCGAAGCCGCCGTAGGCGCCCGCGCCCGGGTAGGTGGCCAGGCCGTCGATGTCGTCGAGGGTCAGGCCCGCGTCCGCGACGGCGCGTTCGCAGGCCCGCACGGTCAGCGACAGCGGAGGGACCATCAGCCGGCGCCCGATCTCCGACATCCCGATGCCGCTGATCGCGACCTTGTCCTCGAACTTCTCGGGCGTGGCCATGGGGCGTATGTGGCGCCGCATGTGCTCGGGTTCCACCTCGTCCGAGGGCAGCGGAGCCGGGGGCCCCTGCTCGGCCGCGGGGCGGAAGAGCGGCAGCCATACGTCCTCGACCTGTTCGAAGACGACCTCCAGCCGCATGCCCAGTTCGAGCTCGTCGGGGTCGCATTCCACGAGGTTGGTAGTGAGCCGGACCCGGGTGTCCTCCTCGACGGCGACCTGCGCCACCACGTAGGGCGCGGGCATGCCGGGCGCGCTGAACCGGTGGTTGACGGTGAAGCCGATCAGCGTCGCGTACCCGGAGACGGCCCGCACCCCGGTCTCGTGCCCCCGGCAGTAGCGGCAGACGGGCTGGGGTGGATGCAGCAGGGCCGAGCAGGACTCGCACTCCGTCAGGCGCAACCGGCCGTCCGCGCCGGAGGTCCAGAAGAACTCGTTCTCCTCCGTGATCACCGGCAGCGGACGTGCCGTGGGTCCGGCCACATCGTCTCCTCACCGTGCCACCGCTCGGGTGGCACACGTACTCCTGACGGGCCGCCGAAGATCAGCGGTCGATCCTCGCCTGCCCCTTGCGTACCGTGACCGGCTCGGCGAGCCGCTGTTCGTCGACGACCCTCTGGAGGGTCTCCAGGGTCTCGTCGAGTCCGGCACCGGTCCGGGGGCCCGGCGTGAAGGTCGCCGGGAGGTGCCGCATGCCCTGGATGACGCCGATGGTCTCGTAGTGCTCCGCGCCCTCGGGGTCGCAGCGGAAGTCGGGCATCCGGTCGAGGACCTGGGTGACCATCCGCTTGAACACCGTGCGTGCCACGTTGGAGCCGATGCAGCGGTGGATGCCGAGACCGAAGCTGCTGTGCCGGTTCCCCTTGCGTTCCATGTCGATGGAGTCGGGCTCCGGGAACACCTGCGGGTCCCGGTTCGCCATCGCCCAGGACAGCCAGAGCCGTTCGCCCTCCTTGAACCGGGTGCCGGCGATCTCGCAGTCCGCGGAGAAGGTCCGCCCGTCCCCGGGCGCGGGGGCGTAGAAGCGCAGGAACTCCTCGGTCGCGGAGTCCAGCAGTGCCTTGCGGTCCCGGCTGAGGCGGTCCCGCTCGGCCGGGTGCTCCGAGAGCCACTCCAGCGCGTGCGCGGTGAGCGCCGTGGTGGTGTCGAAGCCGCCGCCGATCAACAGGGCCAGCACACCGAGGAGTTCGTCGTCGGGCGGGGTCTGGCCGTTGATCTCCGCGCGGACCAGGGCGTCCACCAGACCCGGCCGCGGTGTCTGCCGGATCTCCGCGATGGTCATGGCCAGGTCCATGCCCATCGCCTTCTGCAGCTCGACGACGCGGGCCTGGTCGGGCGAGTTCGGCGGTGTGTAGACCGAGGCGTGGGCCGCCTCGTTGTAGAGGGTCCACTTCCTGACCGGGATGCCCATCATGGCGAGCGTGAGCACGGCCGGCACGACGTTGGCGAGGTCGTCGACGAAGTCGATCCGCCCCGACTCGATCTTCTCGTCGATGCAGGCGCGCGCCACCTCGTCGATCAGCGGAATCCAGCGGCTGATGGCGGCGGGCGACAGATAGGGGTTGAGCGTCTGGCGGTAGTAGCGCTGCTCGGGCGGATCCATCTCGAGGAACCCGCCCCTGACGGCCTTCGCCCGGGGCGGCGGCGGGATGGTGATGCCCTGGTACCCGCGCCGCTCGCCCTTGACGTCATGGTCGTTGGAGAGGAACTCCGCGGACCGGGCCAGCTCGAAGACCTCGCGGTTGCCACTGGCGACCCAGTGACCGCCGTAGGTCTCCGACCAGGCGATGGGGCACTTGGACTGCAACTCCTGGGTGACCGCCTGGAATTCGTGGCGGTACTCGGGAGTGTGCCGGTCGAAGTGCACCGGGTTCCTCTTGGGGTCGTCGTTGACGGTGTCGTCCGTGGTCATCGGATTGCTCTCCCCTCAGGAGATGAAGATCGCTCGCTCGGGGCAGGACCTGACGGCCTCGACGGCCTCGTCCTGCTGGTCGTCCGAGATCTCTTCCTTGATCACCGATGAGTGACCGTCGATCTCGCTGAGCTCGAAGATGTCCGGAGCACGCATGGCGCAGAGCGTGTGACCCTGGCAGCGCTCCGGGTCTACCCGTACCTTCACGTCGCTTCCTTCCTGCCGCGGGGGTGGCTACTTGAGGTCGGCCAACGACTTGCCGACATCGGCCAGGGTCATGGGCTTGGTGTAGGTGCCCTTGAACTTGTAGGGGGTCCCGTTGCAGCGATAGGCGCCGGTGTCGGGCTTGAAGTCGGCGGCCACCCAGCCCTTGGCGGTCGCCTTGACCGGGTCGAAGCACTTGGGAGGCACGGTGGGGGACGACAGGTCCATCGGGGCCTGCAGGCCACCGCCGGTCCAGGCGGTCTGCTTGCGCGCGTTGTCGTACACGCACGTGCGGGTGAGCTCGGCGCAGTCGCCTGCGGCCGTGGCGAACAGCAGCCAGCTGGAGAAGGCCTTCAGCGCCGGCAGGGTGACCTGGGCGTTGGGGGCGTACTTCTTGTAGAGCTCCTCGACCATCTTGGTCGCCGGGTTGGCGGAGGCGTCCTCCAGCGGCGAGAAGCCGCCGAGGTCGGCGAAGTTGGTCTGCTTCGCCAGCGCGGTACCGGCCAGCTGGATGAAGGCGGGGCCGTAGGCGTTGCTGTTGGCGTCGATCCAGTCGGGTGCGTAGCCGATGTTGGTGAGTACCTGCTCCAGCTTGGCCAGACTGGCGAAGTCGCCGAGGAAGACCAGTCCCTTGACCTTCTTGTTCTTGATGGCCTGGGCGTACGGCGTCCAGTCGGACACGCCCTGGGCCGGATACAGGTCCGAGTAGGTGATCTTGCCGCCCGCCGCGGTCAGCGTCTCCTTGTCCTGCGCGGTGATGTCCTTGACGACCGGGGAGTCACCGGCGATGACGCCGACGCTGCTCGCCGATGCCGGGTACGCCTCCTTGAGCAGCCAGGAGAAGTAGCCGCCGTAGGGCGAGTAACCGGTCGCGGCGCCCTGGACGGTCACCTGGAGGTCCGATCCGATGGCCTGGCTGGTCTGCGCGGGGAAGTCGGGGAGCAGGCAGTTCAGCCTGTCCTTGACGCCCATGCCGTCGAGCGCGGCGCCGCCGCCGGCGAGCGCGAAGTCCGAGCGACAGGCCTCGATCATCCGCTGGCGGACCTCGACGAGCTTGGAGTCGTGGGTGACGGGAACGAGTTTGCGTCCGTTGATGCCGCCCGCGTCGTTGCACCAGGAGGTGAACACCTTGGCCGCGTCGACGAACTCCGCGTTCTTGGTGAAGCCGACGTCGCTGAAGACGCCGACCTTGATCTCGGAGTTGGTGACTCCCTGGGAGGTGGAGGCCTTGGCGGTGCCGGAGTGGCAGACGTGTCTGAGCGTGCCGAAGTCGGCCGCCGCGGCGGAGTCGGACGCCGAAGCGGAGGGCTTGTCGCCGCTCGGCGACGTGGTGGAGCGGGCGGAACACCCGGCCAGGGCCAGGACGGCCACAGCGATGAGCAAGCGTCTCATCGGTTCTCCTCGATTTCGTTCCCCGAAAAAAGGGTGGTCAGGCGACCGCGCCCGCTTCTTTCAGCTCGATGATGCGGGGCCAGTCCAGTCCCAGTTCCCTGAGGATTTCCTCGGTCTGGGCAGCGAACTCGGGCGCCGGCCCGAGTGCGGGAGCGGTGGTGTCGAACTGCACGGGGCTGGCGGCCAGATCGATCTCGCCGACCCGGAGCAGGTACTCGTTCGCCCGGATCTGCGCGTCGGCGCCCACCTGCAGGGTGTCCTGCACCGGGGCCCACGGCCCGGCAAGGGTGGCGAAGCGTTCGGTCCACTCGGCGAGGGTGCGGCCGGCCAGTACCGTCCGCAGGATCTTGACGGCCTCTTCGGTGTTCGCGGCGAGCAGCTCCGCCGTGGCGAAGCGGGGGTCGTCGGCCAGCTCGGGGTGGTCGATGTGGTGGCACACGTCGGCCCAGAACTTTCCGGGCTGGAGCATGACGAAGGCCAGATAGCGATCGTCGGCCGTGGCGTAGATGCCGGACAGCGGGTTGATCGGCGAGCCGTGGGCACCGGGCACCGGTGCCACCCAGGACTTGTCGAGGTGCAACGAGACCGCGGTGGCCTGGCCGTTGGCCCACACGCCGCTGCCGAGCAGGGAGACGTCCACCACCGACGGTTCGCCGGTGCGCTCGCGTCGCAGCAGTGCCGCCGCGATGCCTCCGGCGAGGTTGGTGCCGGAGATGGTGTCCCCGTAGGCGGGTGTGGGGCTGATCATGCCCTCGACACCGGGCGGGGTGATGCTGGCGGCGGTGCCGCCCCGGGCCCAGAAGGCGGTCATGTCGTACCCGCCCTTCTCGGATTCCGGTCCGCGCGGCCCGAGCGCGCTGCCACGGGCGTAGATGATGCGGGGGTTGACCGCGCGGATGTCGTCGACGTCGATCCCGAACCGCCGCCGGTGTCCGGGCAGGAAGCTGGTGAGGAACACGTCGGAGCGGCGGGCCAGGTCGTGGAGGACTTCCTTGCCCTCGGGCCGGGTCATGTCGAGGCCGAGGCTGCGCTTGCCCCGGTTGGCGTGCTCGATGTTGGGGTTAGGGTCGCCCTCGACGCGCAGCGTGCCGGTCTGCCGCAGGCCGCGCTGTGGATCGCCCGTGACGGCGTGCTCGACCTTGATGACGTCCGCGCCCCAGTCGGCGAGCACGGCTCCCGCCGAGGGGACGAAGCCGTACATGGCGACTTCAAGGATGCGGATGCCTTCGAGCGGACGCATTACGGGACCACCACCGCGAAGGACTTGGTCTCCAGGAACTCCTCCAGTCCGGCGACGCCGCTCTCCCGGCCGACGCCCGACTGCTTGTAGCCGCCGAAGGGGACTTCCTGGGAGAAGTAGTTGCCGCCGTTGATGCTGAAGGTGCCGGTACGGATCCGGCGCGCCACGGCGACGGCCCGCTGGTCGTCGGCGCTGTGCACCGCGCCGGACAGGCCGAAGATCGAGTCGTTGGCGATGCGTACGGCGTCGTCCTCGCCGTCGTAGGGGATGACCGCGAGCACCGGTCCGAAGACCTCGTCCTGCGCGATCTCGCTGGCCGGGTCGACGTCGGCGAGCAGGGTGGGCGTGTAGAAGAAGCCCGGGTCGACGCGCTTGCCGCCGGTGACCAGCGTGGCGCCGGCCGCGACGGCGCGCTGCACCATGCCGTCGACCTTGTCGCGCTGGCGCTCGCTGATGAGCGGCCCCATGAAGGTCTTGGGGTCGGTCGGATCGCCGTACGACACGCGTTCGAGGCCGGCCGCGACCATGGCGACGATCTCGTCGTGGTGCTCCCTCGGCACGAGCAGCCGGGAGGTGAGGGCGCAGCCCTGTCCCGAGTGGGAGCAGATGGTGAAGGCCGCGAACATGGAGGCGGCGCGGAAGTCGGCGTCGTCGAGCACGATCATGGCGGACTTACCGCCGAGTTCCAGGAAGACCTTCTTCACGGTGGCGCTCGCGGCCTCCATGATCCGGCGGCCGGTCGCGGTGGAGCCGGTGAAGGTGATCATGTCGACGTCGGGGTGCTTGGTGAGCACCTCGCCGACCTCGACCCCGGAGGAGACGATGACGTTGACGACGCCGGGCGGGATGTCCGTGTGCTCGGCGATCAGTTCACCCAGGTACAGCGTGGTCAGCGGGGTGTCCGGGGCGCCCTTGAGGACGACCGTGCAGCCGGCGGCGAGCGCGGGGACCAGTTTGGCGAGCGCGAGCTGGTTCGGGTAGTTGTACGGGATGATCGCGGCGACGACCCCGGCCGCCTCCTTCTCCACCCAGCGGCGGTGGCGCTGACCGCGGATCTCGGTCTCGCCGAGCTCCTCGGTCAGGGGGTACTTCTCCAGCAGGTCGGTGTAGTACGAGACCAGCTTGATCGGCTCGTCCAGCTGGGGGCCGTGGGTGAGCATGCGGGGCGCGCCGACCTCGGCGATCGTCAGGTCGCGCAGCTCTTCCTGATGGTCGGTCAGCGCCTGGTGCAGGTGGCGGAGGCAGCGCAGGCGCCGGGCGGTGTCGGTCGCCCAGCTCGTGGTGTCGAAGGCGCGGCGGGCGGCGGCGACGGCGGCTTCGGCGTCGGCGGCCGTGGCGTCGGGGGCCTGGTCGAGCACCTCGCCGGTCGCGGGGTTGAGCGAGGGGAAGGTCTTCTCGGTCTCGACGAGCCGGCCGTCGATGAGCAGGCGCTTCACAGCCGGACCACCTGTCCGCCGTCGACGCTGACGACCTGACCGGTCAGCCAGCGCGCCTCGTCGGAGAGCAGGAACAGGACGGCGGGCGCCAGGTCTTCGGGCGTGCCCATCCGCTTGATGGCCAGACTGTTCGTCATCTGCTCCTGGAACTCCTTGGGCACGATGCTCCGGGTGGCGTCGGTGTCCGTGGGGCCCGGCGCGATCCCGTTGACCCGGATGTTCTTGCCGCCGAGTTCGGCGGCGAGCGAGGCGGTCAGGCTGTTGATCCCGGCCTTGGCCAGTCCGTAGTAACCCCCGCCGAGCCAGGCGGCGGTGGACGACTGGTTGACGATGGCGCCGCCCTCGGGCATGTGCGGGACGACGGCGCGGGTGCAGTGCAGCGCGCCCATCAGGTTCACCTGGAGGAAGCGGTTGAGGTAGTCGAGGGGGACCGTGGTGAGGCCGTCGCGCCTCATGCTGTGGAAGATGGCAGCGTTGTTGACCAGGTAGTCGATGCGTCCGAACTCCGCCATCACGGCGGCCGCCATCGCCTCCGCCGATGCCGGGTCGGCCACGTCCACCTTGACGAACAGGGCCGCGTCGCCGATCTCCTTGGCGACCCGCTCGCCCTGTTCCTCGTTGAGTTCGGCGACCACCACGCGTGCGCCCTCGGCCGCCAGTGCCCGGGCATAGCCCTCGCCGATGCCCTGGCCCGCGCCGGTGACGATCGCAACCTTGTCCTGGAACCGCATCCTGCCTCCTTGCTCGGATGTGGTGGAAACTACATTCTCAGCCTACGCAAATCAATATTCCGGAAACGAGAACGTCATGGCAGACGAGAGAAGGCGAGGACCGGCCAAACCTGACCATCATTCAGGATCGGAGGCCTCTCCCGACGGACAGCGGGAGGCGAGAGGCCCGTCGTCCCGGGCCTTCCGGTAGACCAATCGGCGAGAATACTATTCTCGTATCCGGAAGGGAGATTTTCATGATCGCAACGAAGGCCCTAAGCCCGAGCCTGGGCGTAGAGGTCACCGGCGTCGGCAATCTGCTCGACGATCGACTGATCAGCCGGTGCGCGGAGGCGCTCCAGTGGCGCGGCATCCTTCTCATCCGCGGGCTGCACCTCGACGACGAAGGCCAACTGGCCTTCAGCCGCAAGCTGGGCAAGGTCTTCGCGGTGCGGGGAAAGGAGATCTTCACCGTTTCGCTCGACCCGGCCAGGAACCCGACGGCCGAGTACCTCAAGGGGACGTTCCACTGGCACATCGACGGCACCACCGACCCCGTACCGACCAGGACGACCACGCTGACCGCCCGGCACGTGGCCATGACCGGCGGCGGGACCGAGTTCGCCAGTACCTACGCGGCGTACGAGAACCTTCCGGAGGCGGACCGCAAGCAGTACGACGACCTGCGCGTGGTGCACAGCTTCGAGGCGGCCCAGCGGCTGGTGACGCCCGACCCCGGCCCCGAGACGCTCGCGAGTTGGCGCAAAGTCCCCACCCACGAGACGCCGTTGGTGTGGAAACGCCGTGACGGCCGCCGCTCACTGGCGATCGGGGCGACGGCGGACCACATCGTCGGCATGGCGGCCGCCGAAAGCCGGGCACTGCTGGACCAGTTGCTGGAGTGGACCACCCAGGAGAGGTTCCGCTACACCCACGACTGGCAGGTAGGCGACCTGGTGGTGTGGGACAACACCGGGATGCTGCACCGGGCGCTGCCGTACAGCGCCGACTCGGAGCGGACGCTCCAGCGCACCACCATCGTCGGCGACGAGGAGCTGTCATGAGGACGGCGGTCGTCACCGGCGGCGCTTCCGGTATCGGTCTGGCCATAGCGGAGCGACTGGCCAAGGACGGGTATCAGGTCGCCGCGCTCGACCTCAATCCGTCGGACACGAGTGTCGTTCCCGCCACCGACGTCGCCGACCGGGCCCAGGTGGATGCGGCGCTGGCCGCGGTCAGGGAGCGGCTGGGACCGGTCACGATCCTGGTCAACGCGGCCGGAATGGACGGCTTCAAGCGCTTCTCCGACCTCACCTTCGAGGCCTGGCACCGCGTGATCAACGTCAATCTGAACGGCGTCTTCCACTGCGTGCAGGCCGCGCTTCCGGACATGATGGAGGCGGGCTGGGGACGGATCGTCAACATCTCGTCCTCGAGCGCCCAGTCGGGCCAGCCGTTCATGACGCACTACGTGGCGTCCAAGTCGGCGGTCAACGGACTGACGAAGGCGCTGGCCCTGGAGCTGGGCCCGTTCGGCGTGACCGTCAACGCGGTGCCGCCCGGTTTCATCGACACCCCGATGCTGCGCAAGGCGGAAGCGCGCGAACTGCTCGGCGGGACGGTCGAGGAGCACATCCAGCGCACTCCGGTACGACGGGTCGGTCGCCCGGAGGACATCGCCGCGGCCTGCGCGTTCCTCGTGTCGGAGGAGGCCGGCTACATCACGGGCCAGATCCTGGGCGTGAACGGGGGCCGCAACACATGAACCGCATCCCGCCGCTCCCCTACGACGAGTGGGACACCGAGGCGATGGCGTCCTTCGCGCCAGGGCGCAAGCTGCTGCCGTCCAACGCCCTGGGCCTCTTCGCGCAACACCCGGAACTGGCCACGGCCTTCCTCGGCTACAACCGGTATCTGCTGGGCGGCGGTTCGACACTGTCGCCGCGCACCCGCGAGCTGGCCATCCTGCGGGTGGCGTGGCGCAGGCGCTGCCAGTACGAGTGGGTCCAGCACGTGCTGATCGCACGGAAGGCCGGGGTCACCGACGAGGAGATCGACGCGATCCGTGCCGGCAAGCCGACGGCGATCACCCGGGCGGTGGACGAACTGGAGGCGGATTCGGGCCTGTCGGACGACACCTACCGGGCGCTCGCCGCCGAGCTGGACGACCGGCAGCTGATGGATCTGGTCTTCACCGTCGGCACCTACGGCCTGCTGGCCATGGTCCTCAACACCTTCGAGGTGGAGCTCGATCCCGGCCTACCTGCGGAGAACTTCACTACCACTGAGTGAGAATGCTATTCTCATTCTGGAAAGGGGGGCAGCCATGCCACACTTCAGCAAGCCTGAGGCCGGGAGCTGGACCGAGCAGTACCCCGAACTGGGCACGAGTCCCGTGAACTACGAGGACTCGATCGATCCCGCCTACTACGAGGCCGAGCGCGAGGCCATCTTCAAGCGGACCTGGCTCAACGTCGGCCGCGTCGAACAGGTCCCCAAGCCCGGCCACTACTTCACCAAGGAACTCGCCGCGGCCGGCACCTCACTGATCATCGTCCGCGGCCGCGACCAGCAGGTCCGCGCCTTCCACAACGTCTGCCGCCACCGCGGCAACAAGCTCGTCTGGAACGACTTCCCGGGCGAGGAGGTCAAGGGCACCTGCCGCCAGTTCACCTGCAAGTACCATGCCTGGCGCTACGACCTCACCGGCAAGCTCACCTTCGTCCAGCAGGAGGGCGAGTTCTTCGACCTCGACAAGGACGACTACGGCCTCAAGGAAGTCGCCTGCGACATCTGGGAAGGCTTCGTCTTCGTCAACCTCGACCCCCAGCAGGGCCTGCGGGAGTACCTCGGGGACATGGCCAAGGGCCTGGAGGGTTACCCCTTCCACGAGATGACCGACGTCTTCACCTACAAGGCCGAGGTCGGCAGCAACTGGAAGCTGTTCATCGACGCCTTCGCGGAGTTCTACCACGCTCCCGTCCTGCACCAGAAGCAGGCCACCAAGGAGGAAGCGGAGAAGCTCCTGGGCTACGGCTTCGAGGCGCTCCACTACGAGCTGCACAGCCCCCACTCGATGATCTCGTCCTGGGGCGGCATGGCGCCGCCGAAGGACCCCTCGATGGTCAAGCCGATCGAACGGGAGCTGCGCAGCGGTCTGTTCGGCCCCTGGGACCGGCCCGACATCGCGGGCCTCGACCCACTGCCGGCCGGTGTCAACCCGGCCCGCCACCGCTCCTGGGGCACCGACTCCTTCGTGCTGTTCCCCAACTTCATGCTGCTTCTGTGGGCACCCGGCTGGTATCTGACGTACCACTACTGGCCGACTGCCGTGGACAAGCACCTGTTCGAGGCGAACCTCTACTTCGTCCCCGCGAAGACGGCCCGCGACCGCCTCGCCCAGGAACTCACCGCCGTCACCTTCAAGGAGTACGCCCTCCAGGACGGCAACACCCTCGAGGCCACCCAGACCATGCTCAAGGGCCGCTATGTCACCGACTTCCCCCTCAACGACCAGGAGATCCTCCTGCGCCACCTCCACAAGGTCGTGAGGGACTACGTGAAGGAGCACGCCGATGCTGCCGAGTGACTTCGCCGAACTCGAGCCGTACAGCGACTGGATCCTCGGCAGCGAACGCGAACGCTACGCCAAGCGCCTCGCCAGCAGCATGGCGGACATGCAGGCGTTCTACGACGCGGCGTTCCCCCTGCTGGACCGCGCGACGACACACCTCGACAAGTTCCCGCTCGACGACCTGCCCGAGCCCGAACGCAATCTGATGCTGCTCATGTTCTCCCTCGTCATGGTGTCGTTCCCCATCGAGGTCTGGAAGCAGCCCCGCGTCCCCGACTCGGGCGCCGCCTACCTCGACGTCATCGCCGAGCCGCAGGTCTGAGGTGGTCACGCTCAAGGCCGCCCGCGTCCTGCACGTCGAGACGGGGCGGATGGAGGAACCGGGCCTGGTCACCGTCGACGGCGACCGCATCGCAGGCGGCTGCGGAGATGGAGGCGAGGGTGACGTCCTGGATCTGGGTGACGTCACCCTGCTGCCCGGCCTGATGGACATGGAGGTCAACCTCCTCATGGGTGGCCGGGGCGAGGTCCCGGGCCTCTCCCCCGTCCAGGACGACCCGCCGCTGCGCATGCTCCGCGGGGTCGCCAACGCACGCCGGACACTGCGCTCGGGGTTCACCACCGTCAGGAACCTCGGCCTGTTCGTGAAGACCGGCGGCTATCTGCTGGACGTCGCCCTGGCCAAGGCCGTCGACGCCGGCTGGATCGACGGCCCCCGCATCGTTCCCGCGGGGCACGCGATCACCCCGACCGGGGGGCATCTGGACCCCACGATGTTCGCCGCGTACGCCCCCGGCATCATGCCCCTCTCCCTGGAGGAGGGCATCGCCAACGGCGTCGACGAGGTGCGCAAGGCCGTCCGCTACCAGATCAAGTACGGCGCCCAGCTCATCAAGGTCTGTGCGTCGGGCGGGGTCATGTCCCACACCGGCACCGCGGGCGCCCAGCACTACTCCGACGAGGAGTTGCGGGCCATCGTGGACGAGGCCCACCGGCGCGGACTCAAGGTGGCGGCGCACACCCACGGCGCCGCCGCCGTCCGCTCGGCCGTGGAGGCCGGCATCGACTGCATCGAGCACGGCTTCCTGCTGGACGACGAGACCATCGAGCTGATGGCCGAGCGTGGCACCTTCCTCGTCGCCACGACCGCCCTGATCGACGGCATGGACATCTCCAAGGCCCCGCCCGAACTGAAGGCCAAGGCCGGCGAGATCTTCCCGCATGCCAGGACGGTCGTCGCCCGGGCCCTCAAGGCGGGCGTGAAGATCGCGGTCGGCACCGACGCGCCGGCGATCCCGCACGGCCGCGGCGCCCAGGAGCTCATCGCCCTCGTCGAGCGCGGGATGACCCCGCTGGAGGTGCTCCGGGCGGCGACGGTCAACGCGGCCGAACTGATCGACGCCGAGGACCGCGGACGGATCGCCGAGGGACTCCTCGCGGACCTGATCGCCGTACCCGGCAATCCGCTGGAGGACATCTCGGTGATGGCCGACGTCCGCTTCGTGATGAAGGGAGGGAAGGTCTTCCGTCACGAGCGCGGCTGAACAGGGTCTGCCGGGGGGTTGTTCTGAGGGGCGGGGCGCGTTTCGCGCCCCGCCCCTCAAGACGTCATCTTCAAGCCGACCGCGTTCACTGCGCCTTGATGTGGTCCTTCATCTCCTCGAGCCGTGTGAGGATCGGGTAGCCGCCCACGCTCAGCGCGTTCCCGTGCCCGGTCTCGTGGATGTCGAACACCGACTGCACGGCCGCGTAGAAGCCCTGCACGTCCAGGGTCTGGTTGACGGCCCGCTTGGCCTGACGGAGCGCGAAGGGGTGCATCCGCGCGATCTGCCCGGCCAACTCCATGGTGGCCGCGTCCAGTTCGTCGAGCGGGACGACACGGTTGACCATGCCGACCTTCTCCGCCTCCTCGGCGGTGACGGCCCGGCCGGTGAAGAGGATCTCCTTCGCCTTGCGCGGTCCGAGCTCCCAGGTGTGACCGTGGTACTCCACTCCCCCGATGCCCATGTGCACCACGGGATCGGAGAACTCGGCGTTCTCGGCGGCCACGATCAGATCGCAGGGCCAGCACAGCATCAGGCCGCCCGCGATGCACTTGCCCTGGACCGCGGCGATCGACGGCTTGGGCACATTGCGCCAGCGCAGGGTGTACTCCAGATACCGGCGCGCCTCAGCGGTGTAGATCCACTCCAGGGTGATCTTGTCGGGGCTCGGCCAGCGGTCCTTCAGGTCGTGGCCGGCCGAGAAGTGCCGTCCGTTGCCCCGCAGCACGATCACCCGTACGTCCTCGTCGGCCGCGGCGCGGGTCCAGGCCGCGTCCAGGTCGTCGAGGAGTCCCATGGTCTGGGCGTTGGCGACCTCGGGCCGGTTGAGGCTGATGACCGCGACCCGGTCCTCGACCTCGTACAGAATCTGGTCCATCCACGTCCTCCTGGGTTATCTCGGCAGGCCGAGGATGCGCTCGGCGATGATGTTGCGCTGGATCTCCGAGGTGCCGCCCGCGATCGTCCCGGCGAAGCTGCGCGCGTACCGCTCGAACCAGCTGGAGATGAAGTTGTCGATGCTCATGTGGTTCGGCGGGCCGGTCACTTCGGGGTGGACCAGGCCCTCCGGCCCGCGGTCCTCCAGTGCGTGCAGGCTCGCGACCTGGATCGCCTCGGAGCCGAGCAGCTTGAGGACCGACAGCTCCGCCGGGTCACGGTCGCCGCCCAGCTGGCGGTAGCCGAGCAGCCTGAGCGCCTGGGCGTCCATGAGGAGCGTCGCGTACCACTCCTCGTCGCTGGGCGCGTCCCGGATCAGGTCGTCGAGGCGCTCGGCGAAGCTCAGCCACAGCATGGTCCGCTCGTGCCCGAGCGAGCCGTGCGCCACCGACCAGCCCTGGTTCAGGGGACCGACGAGGTTCTCGCGCGGGACCCGGACGTCGGTGAAGAACACCTCGTTGAAGTCGAGGTCGTCCTGCGCGGCCATGGACGCGAACGGCCTGCGCACCACGCCCTCGGTGTCGGTGGGGATGAGCAGCACGCTGATGCCCTTGTGCTTGGGCGCGGCCGGGTCGGTGCGGACGAACGTCAGCAGGACGTCCGCGTCGTGCGCGCCCGACGTCCACACCTTCTGCCCGTTGACGACGAAGTGTCCCCCACTCTCGGCTCCGCTCGAGCGGGCGGTGCCCCCATCGTCCAGGACCGCGCGGGTGCGCAGCCCGGCGAGGTCGGATCCGGCGCCCGGCTCGCTCATGCCGAGCGCCGCCGTGATCTCGGTGCGCAGGAGGGGAATCGCCCACCGCTTCTTCTGCTCTTCGGTCCCGAAGGTGAGGATCGAGGCCGCGATGATGCCGATGCCCTGGGGGTTGAAGCTGTGGTAGATCCGCCGCCTCGACAGCTCCTCCAGGTGGGCGAGTTGCTGCGGCAGGGTGGCGTTCCGGCCGCCGTACTCGGGTGGTTTGCCGGGCAGCAGCCAGCCCGCGTCGAACAGCGTGCGCTGCCAGCGGCGCGCCCAGGCGGGGACGTCGGCGCTCGACCGCGACGCGGGGTGGGCCTCGTCCGGGGTGGGCAGATGGGCGTCGAGGAAGGCGGCGAACTCGGCGCGGAACTCCTCCACTTCGGAGCCGGAGTCCAGCTTCATCCCGCCACCATCCCTTCCTGCTCGCTCGTCTCCCGACACGGCCCGGACCTCTCCTGTTCCTGCCGTGTCTTCTCCCCTTCCTGCCGCGTCTTCTCCAGCAACGCCCTGCGGTGTACGGCCGCCGTCCCCAGCAGCAGATCGCCGGCCTTGGCCCGCTTGAGGTGGATCTGCAGTTCGTTCTCCCAGGTGAAGCCCATCGCTCCGAAGAGCTGGAAGCCGTTACGGAAGACGATCCGCTGGCACTCCCCGGCGGCGGCCTTGGCCATCGAGGCCGCCCTGCCGCGCCGTGGGTCGTCCTCGGCGATGGTCAGCGCGGAGAAGTAGGCGAGGGCCCGGGCCCGTTCGATGGCGACGTACATGTCCGCCGCCTTGTGCTTGACGGCCTGGAAGGAGCCTATGGGCACATCGAACTGGACGCGTTCCTTCACGTGGGCCACCGCCAGGTCCAGGATGCGCCGGCAGCTGCCGACCGTGGAGATCGCGAGGCCCATCAGGGCGAGGTCCGGGATCCCGGGGACCAGGTCGGGGACCTCGACATGGGCCGCGTGGAGGGTGGGGTCGAAGATGTCGACGCGTGCCGCGCCGAGCTCCGGGCCCGTCACGATCCGCACGCCGTCGCGGGTGAGCAGGGCGATCTCGTCCGCCCGGTCCGCGTCGAGGACGAACCGGCCGGTGCCGTCGAACACTCCGGTTCCCGAGCCGCTCGGCAGCCGCCCGGCGAGCGGAGCGAACCAGGTGGCCGTGGCCAGGAAGGGGGTCGGATCGGCGGCGTATCCCAACTCCTCCAGGACGATGGCGAGTTCCACCGGAGGGGCCTCCAGCCACCCCAGTTCCAGATAGGTCGCCCAGAGCTGGTCCGCGGGCTGCGAGCGGGACTTGGCGACCGTCTCCCGTACCAGCCGTTGCAGCAGCCGTTGGTCCTCATCGAACTCAAACTCCACGGCCCACCTCCAGAAGGGTCTTGCCGATGGCGCGGCGGTCCAGGTCCAGGGCCGTCGCCACCTCGTCGAGCGGGTGGACGGCGTGGACCCGCGGGTGGATCAGGTCCTCGGCGAACATGCGGTTCAGCTCGCCGCGGGTGACGGCCAGCTGCTCCCGGCCGTGCCGCGCCCAGCCGCCGAAGTCGAAGCCGTGGATCGTGACGCCCTTGAGCATCGCCAGATTGAGCGGGAGTCGGGGCACCTCGCCGCTGGCGAAGCCGACGTTCACGAACCGGCCGCCCCAGCGCATGGCCCGCAGCGCCTGTTCGGAGTGCGGTCCGCCGACCGGGTCGATCACGAGGTCGGCGCCGCCCGAGTCCTGCAGCCGCCGCTTGAGGTCGTCGTACGGGAGCGCTTCATGGGCGCCCTGTTCGAGGCAGGCCGCCCGCTTCTCCTCGGTGGAGGCCACGGCGACCACGTCCGCGCCGAGCAGCGCGGCCAGTTCGACGGCCGCGAGACCGACCCCGCCGGCCGCGCCGAGCACCGCCACCCGCTCCCCCTCCTGGAGGCGGCCGATCAGTGTCAGCGCGTTGTAGGCGGTGGCGTGCGAGACCCCGAAGGCCGCCGCGCGCCGGGTCGGGATCGTGTCGGGGATCCGGTACAGGCTGGCCGCCCGGACGGCGACCCGCTCGGCGAAGGCACCGACGAAGACGGACCCGAAGACCCGCTCGCCCTTCTCGAACCCGTGCCCCGACTCGGCGACCACCCCGGCGAACTCGCTGCCCGGAGTGAACGGCGGTTCCGCCTTCACCTGATAGGTGCCTTCGATCACCAGGACGTCGGCGAAGTTCACCGCCGCGTAGTGCACGTCGACGGGTACCTCACCGTCCGGGTCGGGGATCTCCTCGACGACCACCGGGCCGCCGACGGCATGGCATCGGGCCGCTCTCATAGCCGTGTCGTCGCGGCCAGTTCGGCCGCCTGGGCCGCCATCTGCAGGACCGCGTCCCCGTAATAGGCCATCTTCGGGTTGCCGCCGTCGCCCTTCACATGGCGGGCGTAGCCGCCCTCCAGCACGATCGCCATCTTGAACCGGGCCAGGATCACGTAGTAGTCGATGTCGGCGACGTCCCGGCCGCTGACCTTGGCGTAGTGCTCGATGATGTCGGCCCGGTCCGGCATGCCCGTGTAGTCGGCGTACCGGCCCGCCGCGTCCCGGTCCTCGTCGGCGTTCGGCCAGCCCATGACGACCCAGCCGAGGTCGAGCAGCGGGTCGCCCACGGTGGCCATCTCGAAGTCGACCAGGGCGGCGAGCTCGGCGGGCGCCCCGTGCTTGAACATCACGTTGGCGAACTGGTAGTCGCCGTGGATGATGCCCGGCTCCCAGTGCCGGGGCCGGTGGGTGCGCAGCCAGGCGGCCGCCGCGTCCAGTCCCGGTATCTCGCGGAACCTGAACTTCGCCAAGTGCGCCTGCCAGCGGTCCACCTGGCGGTCGTGGAAGCCGTCCGGCCGGCCGAAGCCCTCGAGTCCCCGGGCCCGCCAGTCGACGTTGCCGAGCTTGGCGATGCCCTCCACCAGCTCGTAGGCGAGACCGGGGCGCAGGGACAGATCGCTCTTGAAGGGCTCGGGCCAGCCGTCGGTGTTCATCGGCGACCAGCCGTTCACATGACCCATGAGGTAGAAGCACGAGCCGATCACGTCGGTGTCGTCGCAGACCGCGATGGCTTCCGGGTGCGGCACCTCCGTCCCGCCCAGTGCGTTCAGTACCCGGAACTCCCGCAGCATGGTCTCGTTGCGGCCCGGCGGGACCTTCTCCGGGGGCTTGCGCAGCACCATCCGCCGCTCGCCGCGCCGGACGTCGAAGATGTCGTTGGAGGTGCCCCCGGAGATGAGGGACACCTCGACCGGTTCCCCCGGAGCGATGTCCTGACCGTCCAGCCAGCGGGCGAGCGACTCGATGTTCACATGTTCTCCAGCTGCTTGCGGGCCCACTCCCGGCGAGCGGGCAGATGCTGTGAGGGCCAGGGCCCCGACGCGGCCTCGTAGCCGCGCAGGAGGTCCTTGGCCACCGTGACCTTGTGGATCTCCGAGGGCCCGTCGACGACCGCCATGACGGCCGCGCCGGTCCACATGTCGGCGAAGGGCATCTCGTTGGACACGCCCAGGGCACCGTGCAGGTGCATGGAGCGGTACACGATGTCGTGCAGCACCTTCGGCGTCAGGAACTTGATGGCGGAGATGTCCTTGCGGACCCGCTTGTAGTCCTGGTACCGGTCGATCTGCCAGGCCGTGTGCAGCACGAACAGCCGGAACTGCTGCAACTGCGCGTAGGAGTCGGCCAGGTCGGCCTGAACGAGCTGCTTGTCGGCCAGCCTGCCGCCCTGGGTCTCCCGGGACAGGGCGCGCTCGGCCATCATGTCCAGCGCCTTCTGGCACTGGCCCACGACCCGCATCGCGTGGTGGACCCGCCCGCCGCCGAGCCGGGTCTGCGCGATGGCGAAGGCCTGGCCCTCGCCGCCGAGCAGCGCGTCACCGGGGACGCGGACGCCGTCGTACTCGATGAGCGCGTGCATGCCCTCGTCCGGGGCCTCGCTCATCAGACCGAGGTGGCGCTCCATCCGGATGCCGGGGGTGTCGCTGGGCACCAGGAACATCGACATACCCCGGTACGCGCTGACGTCCGGGTCGGTCACCGCCATCACGATGACGAACTTGGAGGTGCGCGCGTTGGAGGAGAAGAACTTGCGGCCCGTGATGACCCAGTCGTCGCCGTCCCGTTCGGCGCGTGTGGTGAACATCTTGGGGTCGGCGCCGGCCTGTGGCTCGGTCATGGAGAAACAGGAGAAGCACTCGCCTTCGAGCAGCGGCTTGAGATAGCGCTCCTTCTGCTCCTCGGTGCCGTAGCGGGCGATGATCTCGGCGTTGCCGGTGTCCGGCGCGGCCGTGCCGAAGATGACGGGGGCCCAACTGGACTCGCCCAGGATCTCGTTGATGAGGGCCAGCTTGAGCTGTCCGAAGCCGCGTCCGCCGAGCTCCGGGCCGAGGTGGGGCGCCCACAGGCCCTGGTCGCGTACCTGCTGCTTGAGGGCCCGGACTATCGGACCGGTCTCCTCGTCGAGGGGGTGGAAGGCCCGGTCCGGGTAGACCAGGTCCAGCGGGTCCACACGCTCGGCGCGGAACCACCTGATCCACTCCAGTTTCTTCTCGAACTCCGGCTCGGTGGAAAAGTCCCATGCCATGTCAGACGATCCTCGTTTCGTGGTTCCGCCAGTACGTCTCCCGGAGCAGGCCCTTGCGCAACTTGCCGCTGGGGTCCCTGGGCAGACTCAGGACGAAGTCGACGGCGCGCGGGCACTTGTACGGGGCGAGACGCTCCCGGCAGTACGCGAGCAACTCGTCGGCGGTCACGTCGGCGGCGGCCGGCTGGACCACCGCGAGGACCCGTTCGCCCCTCTCGGGGTCCGGGACCCCGATCACCGCGACGTCGGCCACCCCCGGGTGCATGACCAGGACGTCCTCGGCCTCCTGCGGGTAGATGTTGACCCCACCGGACACGATCGTGTGCGCGACCCGGTCGGTCAGATACAGATAGCCGTCCTCGTCGAGGTGTCCGATGTCACCCAGGGTGTTCTCGCCGAAGTGGACGACGCCGTCGACGATGCGGACGTCGTCGCCCGCCCGGCCCACCGATCCCGGGTGGGCCGGCCACTCCCGCGGACCGATGACCGTGAAGCCGTACGCCTCGGTCCCGGAGTAGAACTCGTGGATGATCGGGCCGAACCAGTCGAGCATCCGCCGCTTGACCTCCACCGGGCAGGGCGCGGCGCCGTGCAGGACCACGCGCAGGCTGCTCAGGTCACGGGCGCGCCGCGCGGCGGGCAGCTTCAGCATGCGGACGAACGTGGTGGGGACGAACTGCTCGACCTCTGCGGGGAGGAGGTGGGTGTTGACCGGCGTGTAGAGGAGGCCGGAGCGCTGGGCGGCCCAGGCGACTTCCAGGAAGGCGGCGCCGCTGGGCATACGGATCGCGATGGCGTCCCCCGGCCTGAGGTCGAGCGCCGCCGCCAGCTGCCGGGACCGTGCGTCGAGCTCGGCGTACGTGACGGTCCTGCCGCCGCTCTCGATGACCGCGATCGCGTCAGGGCGCTGCTTCGCCTGCCATCCCAGATGCATGCGGTGAGAATATCATTCTCGGTGAATGCAAGTAAGAGTCTCGTAACCTGTGATGCGCGATTCGGTAGGGCGCCGCAACTTATTCCCACTGAAGTGGAGTATCGTTCTGCAAGTGACCGCAGTCCCCGAAGAACCAGCGTGGCGCCAGCGCGCCGTAGAGCGATCGACCCGTGCCGCGAAGCTTCGCGCCGAGCAACGCGTGCAGCGCTTCCTGGACTCGGCACAGGAGTTGATCGTCGAGAAGGGCACGACCGACTTCACCGTCCAAGAGGTCGTCGACCGCTCGAAGCAGTCCCTGCGCAGCTTCTACCAGCACTTCGACGGCAAGCACGAGCTGCTGCTCGCCCTGTTCGAGGACGCGCTCTCGATGGGCGCCGCCAAGGTCCGCGAGGCGGCCGCCACCGAGAGCGACCCGCTGCAGCGCCTGCGGATCGCCGTCGAGACGCTCTACGAGCAGTCGCACCCCAGCCCCGGCGTCCAGCGCCCGCTGTTCAACGACTTCGCGCTGCAACTGCTGGTCAAGCACCCCGAGCAGGTGGCGACCGCCCACATCCCGCTGCTCACGGTCTTCACCGAGATCATCGAGCAGGCCGCCGAGGCGGGTCTCGTCGCCGGCGGGAAACCCCGCCGTCAGGCCGCCCTCGTCATGCAGACCGTCATGTTCGCCTCGCAGGCCCACGGCGTCCCCGCCGACAGCCACGCCCACCCGGTGACCTCCGAGGAGGTCTGGCAGTTCTGCCTGGGCGGCATCTCGGGCGTTCCGGCCACGGCGGGCAGGTCCGCCTCCGCGTAACACGGGTCCCGACCCCCTGGCCTTCCCGCACAGAGAGTTCCATTCTCCATTTCGGAGAGTAGGGTTCTCACCACTGTGCCGGAGGATCAGGGGGTACCCATGACCGTACGGACGGACGCCAGGCCTCACTACCGGGTCGTCCAATGGGCCAGCGGCAACATCGGCTCCCGCGCGCTGCGGGCGGTCCTCGAACATCCGGACCTGACGCTGGCCGGGCTGTACGCGCACACGCCGGACAAGGCGGGACGTGACGCGGGCGAGTTGTGCGGCCTGGGCCCGACGGGTGTGATCGCCACCCACGACATCGAGGAGATCGTGGCGCTGGGCGCCGACTGTGTCCTCTACATGCCCCGCTCCTGCGACATGGACGAGGTGTGCCGGTTGCTCGCCTCGGGCGCGAACGTCGTGACGACGCGCGGCGAGTTCCATCGCGCCGCCAGTCTCGACCCCGCGGTGCGCGAACGGGTCGAGGCCGCGTGCGAGAGCGGCAAGTCCTCGATCCACAGCACCGGCAGCAGCCCGGGGTTCATCACGGAGGCGCTTCCCCTCGCCCTGAGCTCGATCCAACGGCGGCTCGACGGCCTGACGATCGAGGAGTTCGCCGATCTCTCCCAGCGCGACTCGCCCGGACTCCTCTTCGACGTGATGGGGTTCGGCAAACCCCCCGCCGAGTACGACGAGCGCCGGCTGTCCGTGGTGCGCGACAGCTTCGGCCCGTCGCTGCACATGGTCGCCGACACGCTCTCGATCCCGCTCGACTCGGTGGAGGCCGAGGGGGAGGTCGCGACCGCGCCCCGCCCGGTCCACATCGCGGCGGGCACCCTGCGGCCGGGCACCGTGGCCGCCCAGCGGATCACGGTCTCGGGACTGCGCGGCGGCCGACCGTTGCTGCGCTTCCGGGCGACCTGGTACTGCACCACCGACCTCGACCGCGCCTGGGACGTCCGCGCCACCGGCTGGCACGTCACGGTCGACGGCGACGCGCCGCTCGACATCGACCTGCGCTTCCCGGTGCCCCTGGACCGGATGGCCGCCATGTCGCCCTCGTACACGGCGAACCGCGCCGTCAACGCCGTACCGGTCCTGTGCGAGGCGTCCCCCGGGATCCGCTCGACGGCCGACCTTCCGCACATCGTGGCCCGGCTCGGGTGAGCCGCCGAGCGACAACGACACACCGGCCATTGGCCGTTACGGGATCTTGGCGCCGTGGCCTACGTCCGGCGGGCCGAGGCCCCGCCGGGCGGCGGCGCGTCGACGGCCTCGTGCCATGACGCACCGGTGGCCACGGCCTGGCGCCAGCCGCGGATCGCCTTGGGCGGCATGCCGATCGCCAGGGCCCCCACCAGACGGTCACCGGTACGGTAGGCGACCACGAACCGGCGTGCGGCCAACTCGCCTTCCACCACGGCGACTTCGTCGTGTCCGCGCAGATGGCCGAACGCCTGCACCTTCATGTCGTACTGGTCCGACCAGAAGTACGGCACCGGCGCGAACGGCTTGCGCGCGTCCGGACGGAGCAGATTGCGGGCGGCGGCCATGCCCTGCTCGGCGGCGTTGGTCCGGTGCTCGATCCGCATCGACGTACCGAACAGCGGATTGTGCCAGCGGGCCACGTCCCCGGCCCCGTACACACCCGGCGCGGCGGCACTGTACTCGTCGCACACGAGCCCGTCGGCCACCTTCAGACCGCTGCCCTCCAGCCACTCGGTGTTCGGCAGCGAACCGATCGCCACCAACACCTCGTCGGCCGCGACCAGTTCCCCGTCCGTGAGCCGTACGCCGGTGTCGGACACCTCGGCCACACCGACCCCGGTGCGCAGGTCCACGCCGTGGTCCAGATGAGCCCCCGACAGGACCCGCCCCACCTGCTCACCGACCGCGTGGGCCAGCGGAACCGGCGCCGGCTCAAGGAGCGTGACCTCCGTGCCCAGCCCCCGCGCCACTGCCGCGGCCTCCGCGCCGAGGAACCCCGCGCCGACCACCACGAGTCGCCGCCCGGACCCCAGTCGGTTCCTGAGGGCCAGCGCGTCGTCCAGGGTGCGCAGCACATGTGCGTCCCCCTCGCCGGGCAGCCTGCGCGGCCGCACGCCGGTCGCCACGATCAGGCCGTCGTACGGCAGTCGCGTCCCGTCGGCCAGCAGCACCGCACGCCCGGCGAGGTCGAGGCCGGTCGCGGCGTGCCCCAGACGCAGGTCGAGGTCGAGGGCGTCGAGATCGGCACGGGCGCGCAGCGGCAACCGCTCCGGGCTCCACTCGCCGGAGAGGATCTGCTTGGACAGCGGCGGACGGTCGTAGGGCAGGTGGGCCTCCTCACCGACGAGGGTGAGCGTGCCGTCGTACCCCTCCCGGCGCAGCGTCTCGGCCGCCGCGAGCCCGGCGGCCGAGGCGCCGACGACCAGGGTCCGCCTCACTTCTCGCCCAGCCGGGTCGCCCCGGGCGGGGAGGTCGCGACGGCCCCGCGCACGCCGTCGGGCAGTTCGGCGCCGGGCTCCTCCGCCAGCAGGATCGCGACGCCGTCGTCCTCCCGCTGGTCGAACACCTCGGGCGAGGCCATCACGCACTGCCCCGACGCGACGCACTTCGGTTCGTCCAGTTCCACACGCATGATCTTTTCCTTTCGGTCGGTGCAGGTCGGTGCGCGGTCGCGGTCGCAGTCGCAGTCGCAGTCGCAGTCGCAAGGGAAGAACTCACGTCGGAGTGATCTTGGCAATCCGCTCCCGGCGTTCGGTCACGTGCGGGAAACTGCCCAAGTGGGCGATGAGCCAAGATGCGCTCTCGTCCCACATGCGAACCTTTGCGACCGGCTTCGGGTCGCGCGGCCCCACCGGTACCGGGCCCGACAAGCAGGGGCGGCCGCGTCGCGCACGGCGCCTGCCAGGGGCGCAGCCATGTCACTCCTCGGTGGGGGGCTCCGTCGGGACGGAGAACGAAGAACGGCGGAAAGGTCAGTGCGCATATGCAACCGGACCGGACTGACACGCTCCGGTCAATTTCCTGACCACAAGCTGACGTGACGCAGATCACCAACCCGGGCGAGGTCAGTGGCCGAGCCAGTACCCGAAGCCCCTGCGGGTGTGGATCAGCACGGGACTTTCCCGGTCCACCTTGTGCCGCAGACGGGAGACGAGCTTCTCGATCGCGTTGTCGGCACGACCCTCGCCCCACACATGACGGCAGATCTGCTCCTTGGACAGCACCCGCTCGGCGTTGACCAGCAGATGCCGCAACAGTCGGTATTCCGCGGGGGTGAGGTCGATCTCCCGTTGGCCGCGCCACGCCTGACAGGTGTCGTCGTCCAGGACCAGGTCTCCGTAGGACGGCCCTTCCCGTACGGGACCGCGGTCGCGCAGCAGCACCTCGGCCCGCGCGAGGACCTCGGCGATCCGGAACGGCTTGGTGACGTAGTCCTCCCTGCCGGCACCGAGTTCGGGGACGAGTCGACCCAGGGTCTGATAGGCGGTCAGGAAGAGCACCGGGGGGCGATCGGCGGGCGTGAAGCGGCTCCCGCGGGAGAGGCCCTGCAGATCGGGCAGGGTCACATCGAGGACGACCAGGTCGAAGCGGTGCTCGACGAGGCGCACCATGGCCTCGGCGCCGGTGCTGACCGTACTGACCCGATAGCCCGCCAACTCCATGGTCGTCGCGAGCAGTTCGGTGGTCTCGGCGTCCTCGACGACGACCAGGACGTGTTGTCCGTCGCCGCGAGCCGGCGACCGCTTCTCACTCATGTTTCCGTCCCTGGAACGACCATTCGTGCGGAGCTGGAGCATCACGACTTCACGACCTCACACGGTCGACCTCGCCGGGGACCACGCCCCTCCCCCTCAAAGGCGATACCTCCGCACCATCACTCCGACCACGTCACCCCTCCGCCCCCGGCCGCCCCGTCCCGAACCTCGCCCACACCACCCCAGGGCCCGGCCACCCCGGCCCGGCCCTCGCTCTCCTCGTCCTCGGTGGCATGCGCGAGGAAGTCGTCGACCATCCCGTGGAACAGCGTCGCGAGGCGCTGCAGCTCCGCCGGTGTCCACTCCGCCAACGCCATCCGCATGCCCCGCGAGCTCGTCGCACGGATCCGGTCGATCGCGTCCCGGCCGGCCGGGGTCAGCCCGATGCGCTGGGCCCGCCGGTCGTCCGGGTCCGGCTCGCGGCTCACATAGCCCGCCTTCTGCAGGTGCTGCACCTGCCGGGTGATGTGGGACGCCTCCACCTCCAACCGGGCCGCCAGCTCACCGGGACGCATGGGATCGGAGTCGGCCATCTGCCGCAGCAGCGCCACCGCGGCACGGTCCAACCGCAGTCCGGCCATGGCCATCAGGCGATCGTGCTGCCGGACCCGGCTGTTCAGGTAGGAGATGCGATTGAGGGCTCGCTCGATCTCGACCACGTCGGACGAGGCGGGCGCCTGTGGCACTGGTGTAGGCATATCCCCAAGGTAGCACTGCTTGCCTGACTCAAGTAAGTTCCACGTGATCGGCGACCTGAGCGACCCTCGCGTGGTGGACGAGGTGGTCGAGACGGCCGTGGAGACCTTCGGGGGCATGGACGTCCTGGTGAACAACGCCGGGATCATGGACCACATGTCGGCCGTCGCCGACACCGACGACGAGTGGGACCGCGTCATCCGGGTCAACCTCACGGCACCGTTCCTGCTGACCCGGGCCGCGCTGCCGCACATGCTGTCCGCCGGCGGTGGCTCCATCGTCTTCACCGCGTCGGAGGCCGCCTTGCGCGGGAGTACGGCGGGCGCCGCGTACACGGCGTCGAAGCACGGCATCGCGGGCCTCGCCAAATCGCTCGCCGTGCTGTACCGGAGCCAGGGCATCCGCACCAACGCCGTCGCCCCCGGCCCCACCGCGACCAACATCCGCATCGAGACCCGGGCCAAGGCCCATGGCCCCCGACTCATCGGCCCCTGCATCGGCCTCTCCGGCAAGGTGGCCGAACCCGAGGAGCAGGCCGCCGCCATCGCCTTCCTCGCCTCCGACGCCGCGCGCAACATCAACGGCGCCGTGCTGCCCGTGGACCACGGCTGGCCCGCCGTCTGACGAGCGTCGGGCCGACGACGAGGCGGGCGCCGGAGGTGCGCGTCCGGAGTTCGTGACCGACGTTCGTGACCGGCGTTCGTCACCGGCGTTCGTCACCGAATCCTTGCCGCGCGGACCGGGTTGATGCCGTCCGCGTAGCAAGCGCTCACACAGCGCTACGATGCGCTGGTGGATCAGGGGAAGGCACGTGGCCCGTACGCGAAGACACCGGCCCGGCGAGCGGAGATCGTGCGCGCGGCGCGCGACAGCTTCGCCGAGCGCGGATACGCCCGGGCCTCGCTCCGCGACATCGCCGAGCGGGCCGGCATCACCCACGCCGGTCTCCTGCACCACTTCCGCAGCAAGGACGAGCTGCTCGCCGAGGTGCTCGCCCAGCGCGACACCGAGGAGTGGGAGGAGGGCGTGGCCGAGGTCGACAGCCTGGAAGCGCTCGCGCCCTACCTCGGCACTCTGCTGGTGCGCCACCAGAAGACCCCCGAGCTGATGCGTCTGTGGCTGGAGCTGGCGGCGGCCGCCTCGCGGCCGGACCACCCCGCGCACGGTTACTTCGTCGAGCGGTACGAGCGCAGCCGCACCCATGTCACGCGGCGCCTGCGGGAGCTGGAGGCGGAGGGGAAGCTGCGGGAGGGCCTCGGTCCGGACAGTGCGGCGACCCTTTTCCAGGCGGTACTCAACGGCCTGCAGGCACAGTGGCTGCTCAACCAGCGCCTCGACATCATCGAACCGCTGAACTGTTTCCTCGACCTCATCCTGGTGACCGACGACTAGGGCCGACGTCCACGTTCGGCACCGGTGTCCCCCGTGCGCGGCAGACGTGCACGCCGGACCGCTCGTCATGCTCAGGTAGGACATACCGGTCGTTTGCTACTGCGTTCTCAGTAGCCGGGAGAGTCGGCCGACACATGACGACGGGACGCCCCTGCTCAGGCAAGCTGAGAAGGTTCACCATGGTCACAGCACTCGACAGGAAACCCTCCCGATGAACACCAGCCGGCAGCGGTTCGCCAAGGACCATCCCCGCGTCCTGCGGGTGACGGTCGTTCTGCTGCTGTTCGCCGCCGCCGCTCTCGGCAGCACCTGGACCAGCGCGGAACCCACCGGCCGGCACCTCACCCCGTGGCCCGGCATTCTCCTGGGCGGCATCGGCGCCCTGGCCCTGATGTGGCACCGCAGGTACCCGCTCACGGTGGTAGCGGTGACCGCGGCCGCCGCCAACGCCGCCAACGCCCTGGGCTATCTGATCACTCCCCTGCTGCTGGCACCGCTCATGGCCGCGCTGTACTGGCTGGCCGTCCACACCGACCGCAGGACCGCGCGCATCGGCCTGGCCGGCACCGCCGCGCTGCTGGTCACCACCGCGCTGCTCGTCGACTCCTCTCACCATCCGCTGTCCCTCGTCCTCGCGACGGTCGGCCCCGTCTTCTGGGTGCTGGTGCCCATCACCTGGGGCACCGCGACCCGGCTGCGGGCCGACTACCTGGAGGCCGTGCACGCCCGCGCGGAGATCGCCGAGCGCACCCGTGAGGAGGAGGCGCGGCACCGGGTGGCCGAGGAGCGCATGCGCATCGCCCGTGAGCTGCACGACGTCGTCGCCCACCACCTCGCGCTGGCCAACGCGCAGGCCGGGACGGCCGCCCATCTCCAGCGCACCCATCCCCAGCAGGTGCAGAGGATCCTCGACGACCTCGCCGGCACCACCGCATCGGCGCTGCGCGAACTCAAGGCCACCGTCGGGCTGCTGCGCCAGACCAACGACCCCGACGCGCCGCTGGAACCCTCCCCGGGCCTGGACCGGCTCTCGGAACTCACGGCCGCGTTCGCGACCGCCGGGCTCAAGGTCGACGTCACCACCGAGGGCGCGGCGTGCCCGCTGTCACCGGGAGTGGACCTGACCGCCTTCCGCATCATTCAGGAGGCGCTGACCAACGTCACCAAGCACGCCGCCTCGGACACCGCGCACGTGCGGCTCGTCTACTCCCACAACCGGCTGACCATCACGGTCACCGACGAGGGAGCGACCACGGTGACCGCCGCTCCGGCCCCGGGCCACGGTTTCGGTCTCATCGGCATGCGGGAGCGCGCCCTGTCCGTGGGCGGCCGGCTCAGGGCCGATCACCGGGCCGAGGGCGGCTTCGAGGTCACCACGGATCTGCCGCTGTACACCCCCGCCCCGGAAGAGGACCGCACCCCATGACCATCAGTGTGCTGCTTGCCGACGACCAGGCCCTGCTCCGGGCAACCTTCCGCATCCTGATCGACTCCTGCCCCGACCTCGAAGTCGTCGACGAAGCCACCAACGGCAAAGAAGCCGTCGACCTCGCCCGCATCCACCGACCCGACATCGTCCTCATGGACATCCGCATGCCCCACACCGACGGCCTCACCGCCACCGCCACCATCTGCGCCGACCCCGACCTCGACACCACCCGCGTCCTCATCCTCACCACCTTCGAAATCGACGAATACGTCGCCCAGGCCCTCCGCGCCGGAGCCAGCGGCTTCCTCGGCAAAGACGTCGGCGCGGACGCCCTCCTCGACGCCATCCGCACCGTCGCCGCCGGCGACACCCTCCTCTCCCCCCCCCCCACCCCCCCCCCCCTCACCCCCTTCCCCCCCCCCCCCCCCCCCCCCCCACCCCCCCCCCCCCCCCCCCCCCCCGCACCCTCATCCCACGGTCCCTCTCCACCTCCACCCCCAACGCCCCCCTCACACCCCCCAAAGCCCTCACCACCCTCACCGCCCGCGAACGCGAAGTCATGGCACTCGCCGCCGAAGGCCACTCCAACAACGAAATAGCCGACCAACTCACCGTCAGCCCCCTCACCGTCCGCACCCACATCCACCGCGCCATGACCAAACTCGGCGCCCGCGACCGCGCCCAACTCGTCGTCATCGCCTACCAAACCGGCCTCGTCACCCCCACACCCCCCGCCCCCTGACCCCACACCACGCCGGGAGGCCGCCCCGCCCCGTTCTGTGATAACCCAGAAGGACCACCATCTCTGCGAGAGATGGACCGGGGCATCGGGAGAGGACATGGATCTGCGGCAGATGGAGGTCGTCGTCGCGGTGGCCGAGGAGGGCGGGTTCACCGCCGCGGCGCAGCGGCTGCACGTGGTGCAGTCCGCCGTGTCGAGCACCGTGCGCGCACTGGAGCGGGAGCTCGGGACCCCGCTGTTCGACCGCACCACGCACCGGGTGTCGCTGACTCCGGCGGGCGAGGCCTTCGTACCGGCAGCGCGGGCGACGTTGCGGGCCGCCGAACAGGCGCGGTCGGCGGTCGACGCCGCGCGGGGACAGCTGCGCGGACGGGTGACGGTCGGCACCATGCAGGGGGTGTGGGCCGACCTGCACCGCCCGCTGGCCGCGCTGCGCGCGGAGCATCCGGGAGTGGCGGTGCGGCTGCGGCAGGGGGCCGTGACCGACATCCGCCAGGCGTTGCGCGAGGGCACGGTGGATCTGGCGGTGGTCGCCCTCGACCGTCAGCAGCAGCGCGGTCTTGTGACCCGGCTGCTCGCCCGGGAGGAGATGGTGCTGGTGTCCGCGCCGGGCCGGGTCCTGGGCGGGGCCGGGCCCGACGGGAGGGTCACGCTCGCCGAAGCGGCCCGGCTGCCGCTGGTGGACTTCACGCCCGGCTGGGCGATCCGCCTCGCCGTCGACCGGGCGTTCCGTGCTGCCGCCGTCGAGCGCGAGTCGACCTTCGAGGTGAACGACATCGTCGCGGCGTCCGAACTCGTCCGCGCCGACCTGGGTGTCTGCGTCATGCCCATCTCGATCGCCGCCCGCTTCCCCGACCTGGACAAGCACCGGTTCGACCGGCACGCGCCGAGCTGGAAGGTCATGGTGGTCCAGCCACGCGGGGAGGCGCCCCCGGCGGTCGCGGCCCTGCTGCGACACATGGCCTGACGGGCGTGGCGTGAGAGGCGACGGAGGGACGAAGTGGCTCATCCCTCGGCTCAATCCCTCAGCCCCCGCGAACACCTGATCATTTCCGGTGCCTGGCGTCCTTCGTGAGATGACCCGCAAGATCACCGGCGCCGTCGACGCCGCTTGACGGGACACGGGGGCCGGAACTCTTCCAACCGGCCCCCCGACCGCTCAAGGTTGCTTCTCGACGTCCTTCACCGAGGTCGGCCCCAACTGCTTGGCGCTGGCGTACTCCGGCATCGTCATGGGCTTGTCGAACAGGAAGAACGACTGGTTCGTGCCGACCGTGAACTCCATGTACGCGCCCGTCGTGGCGTCGAAACCGTAGTAGGCGTTGCAGGTGGAACCCGTCGTGTACGTGCCGTCCATGCCGGGCTGCGAGAGGACCGCGACGCCGTTGGAGTAGGACTCCACCCTCTCCGTCGGAGTGAGCATCTTGCAACGCGGCACCGGCAGTCCCTTCATGATGAAGTACCCGTACTCGCCGTTGGCGTTCTGGATGTAGACGTACGAGAGTTTGCCCCGCTTCCCCCACGTCTTGATCCACTGGTTGATCGCTTCGCGGGTCGGCGAGTACTCCATGCGGCCCGCCGGCTGCTGGGCCACGAGGTGGTCGTAGGTGTCCTGCTTGGCCTTGTTCTCCTTGTCCTGGCTGGAGTCCTCGGTGCAGGACGTCAGGGCAAGGCCCACAACGAGCGCGACGACGGTGGCCAGAGCCATGCGTACGAACTTCTTCATGCGGTGCTGCCCTCTTCCCGGGATGAGATGGGGATCAGTTGGTGCACGTCGTGCGCTCGGCGGTGGCATCCAGCCGGTACGGCAGATCCTTGTCACGGAAGGGCGCGCGGTGCTCCTGGGCGGCCTTCGAGTTGTAGTCGTTGACCGACTCGATCCGGCTGGCCTTCAGCGCGGTGATCGACTGGTCGATCTGCGTCGTGCGAGTCTCCGAAGCGGTCTTCCGCTCCTCCTGGAGCACCTGGATCGTGCCTTCGGCGTTCTGCACGGCCTCGCACAGATCGAAGAACTCCTCGTACGTGGTCTGCCGGAACTCGCCCGAGCCGACGGTGTTCTCGCGCTGGTCCGCCTCGCCACGGAACGGGGCGGTGATCCACCCCGCGGCGCCGAACGCGAACGCCCCGATCACGTACAACACCGCCAGGCCGATGACCCCGGCGACGGCCCAAGCCCCTAACCGTGCCCCCTCGCGTACCTGCCCCATGGCCATCCCCCTTCGCAGGTGGCTCCACGGCGTGGAACCACCCTCCGCGAAAGAGGACACGGCGCCCGGTGAAACGGTTCCGCCGGCACGAGCGTCAGGAAGGGGTTACCGGGGCGGTCGAAGATCGCATCCACGATCGGCCGGCGGCAGTACTCCTCCGGCCGCCCGCCGTTGCCGTCCAGCCACGCCGGCCACGGCAGCACCGCCGCGACGACCTGCCACTCCACGTCCGTGGTGTCCGAGGTGTAGCGGCGGGAACGGTCATCTCGTTCGGAGATGACTGACATTCGAAATCATCGCCACGACAGGGGAAGCACGGAGGCTCCACGGGCGCTGAGGAAACCGTGCGAGCGGCAACGAGGCCGCTCGACCACCACCCAGCGTTTCTCGAACCGCTCCACCGGTTCCCTTCCCGAGAAGGTGCCCGTGTCCAAGTCCCCCGTCCTCAAGTCACCGGGCCAGACCGCCACCGCGCAGGCGGCGCACGGCGTGCCGGGCTGGCTGGTCGCCCTCTTCGCCGTCGCCTCCGGCATGACGGTCGCCAACCTGTACTACGCCCAGCCCCTGCTGTCCTCGCTGCGCGACGTGTTCCATGTCGGCACGGCGGCCGCCGGCGGACTCATCACCCTCACCCAGGTCGGCTACGTCCTGGGCATGCTCTTCCTGGTCCCGCTCGGCGACCGGCTGGAGAAGCGCGGGCTGATCACCGTGCTCCTGACGGTCACCACGCTCGCCCTGGTCGCCGCGGGTCTCGCCACCAACTTCCCCATGCTGCTGATCGCCTCCCTGATCAGCGGAGGCACCTCGGTCGTCGCCCAGATATTGATCCCCTTCGCGGCGAGCCTCGCCCCCGACCACGCCCGTGGCCGGATCGTCGGACGGGTGATGAGCGGCCTGCTCACCGGCATCCTGCTCTCCCGCACCCTCAGCAGCCTGGTCTCCGACGTGGCGGGCTGGCGGGTGGTGTACCTCGGCTCCGCCGTCCTGATGGCCCTGCTGGCCCTGGCCCTGCGCGCGGCTCTGCCGCAGCACGCGCCGACCACGACCATGCCGTACGCCCATGTCCTGCGCTCCACGCTCCAACTGGTGAGCCGCCACCCCGTGTTGCTGCGCCGGGGTCTCTACCAGGCGGCGATGTTCGGTGCGTTCAGCGCGTTCTGGACCACCGTGTCGTACGTCCTGACGGGCCCCCACTTCCACTACTCCCCCATCGGTGTCGGCCTCTTCGCGCTCGTCGGCGCGGCCGGTGCGGCCGTCGCCCCGTTCGCCGGTCACTGGGCCGACCGCGGGCTCGTCCGTCCCATGACCGGGATCGCCTTCGCCGTCGCGGCCCTGGCCTTCGCGCTCGCGGGCTTCGGCCAGTCCCACATCACCCTGATCGCCCTGGCCGCGATCCTGATCGACACTGCCGTGCAGTCCACCCTGATCCTCGGTCAGCACACCATCTACCAGCTCGACCCGAACGCCCGCGCCCGCCTCAACAGCGCGTTCATCGCGATCTTCTTCGTCGGCGGCGCGCTCGGCTCCCAGCTCGGCTCGATCGCCTACCACGCGGCCGGCTGGACCGCGGTCACCGTCCTGGGCGCCGCCCTGCCGGTGCTGGGCCTGCTCCACTGGACGACGGAACGCCGTACGGCCTGATCAGTGCCCCCGGGAGCGGGTCACGATCCCGCTTCCCCCCGCAGGAAGTTGCTCACCTGACAGGCGAGGCTGTCCCGCGCCGAGTCGGAGCGGGCGGCGGCGTCGACCGAACCCTCGTAGAGGTCGATGCCGCCGACCCACAGGTACCGGTCGGTCCACTCGTCGTCGACCTTCAGCTGGATCTGGATGTCCACCCGGGGCAGGGAGGCGTCCGGGCCGGCGGCGAAGAGGACCGCGGTGGCCCGGCGCAGGGGGTAGACGTCGTAGCCCTCGATGAACTGGGAGTTCCGCCAGTCCAGGAAGGCACTCTCGCCGTCGGGGCCGATCCGGATGTCCATCTGGCCGTCCTCGAGATGGATGCCGAAGTGCTCGCCACCACGGTTCTCGACGGTCACCCGGCACCGGAAGTAGGTCAGCCCTTCGGCGGCGTCGTCGCGTCCGCGCGGCGGCTCCGCCCGCTCCACTCCGTGGACGCGGACGCGCAGGCCGGCGTGCTCGTCGTACTCCTGCCAGTCCCCGACCACGTTCGGTTCGTGCACGGTCCACCTCTCCACCTCAGAGAGCTGTTTCCTATCTGTGCCCTCAACGGGGTGTCAAATGGGCGGAACGCACCGTGGCCAGCGTTTTTGCCGTCCTTGATCGGCGATCAAGCCGTGCCCAGCCAGAACCCGTGTCCCCGCCGTTGCGGGGACATTTCCGTGCGTGCTGCACATCACGTTCTCAGGCGCCGCGGCGCAGCGTCCGCATCTGCTCGTCGAGGGGGCCGAGGCCGACGTCGCGGCGCCGCTCCTCGAGGGTCTCGGGCCGCCGGATCGGATACGGGCGGAAGGTCGCGGGGTCGACCCGGGTGCCGTAGAACTGGGGCTGGCCGAGTTCGACCGCGCAGTGATCCGCGATGTAGGCGTGGTGCGGGCCGGGACAGCGGCCGTCCGCGGTGGCCTGGGCGATCAGGTCGCGGCAGCGGAGCTGGAAGTCGAGGTCCGGTGCGTGCAGCAGGATCATCAGGGCCGCGGTCGAGGCGGGCGCGCCGACCAGGTCCGCGGCCGGCCAGCCGTGTCGGCGGACGATCGTCCCGAGGGCGTCGGCATTGGTCCTGCGGCATTCGACGAGGCCGCGCCGGACCTGCGGGGTGGGGTTCGTCCGCGCCTGCCGCATCAGGTGCCGCTCCTCGTCGGCCCGGCGCGAGAGTTCCCGGGCGAGCGCGGCGGCGAGTGCCGGCAGGATCCCCGGGGACGCGGGCCCCGGCTCCACCGGTGCTCCGTCCGGCTCCGCCGGCGTGCCGACCGTCGGGTGCCCCGGTAATCGCTTCATGGCATGCCCCGGAGCGCCAGGGTGAACCACACTTTCTTGCCCGTGGTGCCGGGGTCGGCCGGTGCGATGCCCCAGTCGTCCGTCAGAGCGGCCACGATGGCCAGTCCGCGTCCCGACTCCTCGGCGCCGCCCGTGTCGCGCGGTCGCGGCAGTGCGGACGAACGGTCGGCGACCGTCACACGCAGCTCGTGCCCGAGGTGTTCCACGGTGACGGTGATCGTGTCGCGGGGGCCGGGACTGCCGTGTCTGACCGCGTTGGCGAACAGCTCGTCCGTGGCGAGGACAGCGTTGTCGAGGCACTCGGAGGGCAGACGCAGAGGGGTGAGGTGCTCGGCGACCATGTCCCGCACGCCGGCCGCGCGCGAGGGTTGGGCGGGGACCGTGGTCCGCACCAGGCTGGGGTGCGTCCTGGGCAGCACGGCGGCGTCGTACTGCGGTGAGGGCGACGGCCCGCGGCGATGAGCCCTGGATGCCGTCATCGGTCCTCCTTCGTTGCAGCGCGGGTGGGGGATGTGCTCGGTGGCTGCCCGTGCAGCCAACAGGGCACGGCCCCCCGCCGACCAGGGGGTATCGGGGTTGTCCGGTTGCAGGCACGTAGTGGCATGGGATGTATGTTCGATCAGGTGAGGAACGTGAGCGGGAGCCGGACGCCGGTGCGCCCAGGCGATCCCACCGGGTGGTCGGGGGTGCGCGGCAAGCGCGTCCTGGTCACCGGTGGGACGCGGGGTCTCGGCGAGCAGATCGTGCGGCTGCTCGCGGCCGAAGGGGCCCGGGTGGCGACCTGCGCGCGCGGCGCGGGCGACCTGGCGGCGCTGGCGGCATCGCTGGACTCCCCGCTGTTCACCCGGGCACTCGACGTCACCGAGCCGGAGCGTCTGGAGGAGTTTGTCGCGGCCATGGCGAATCGTTTCGGCGGGCTCGACGGGGTGGTGGCCTGTGCGGGCGGTTCGCGCGGCGGCCGCTTCGAGGAGACGGACGCCGAGGACTGGGCGGCGACCTGGGAAGTGAACGTCGGCCATGCCGCGCGCCTGGTCCGGGCCGCGGTGCCGCATCTGCGGGCCGCCGGGGGCGGATCGGTCGTGGTGATCTCGTCGATCTCCGGCTGGAAGCCCGGGCCACCCGTCCAGTACGGGGTGGCGAAGTCCGCCCAGATCCAGTTGGCCGCCTCGCTCGCCCGTGAACTGGGGCCGGACGGAATCCGGGTGAACGCCGTCTCCCCCGGGTCGATGCTCATCCCGGGCAGGCGCTGGGACCGGATGCGCCGGGAGGACCCGGAGGCGTACGCGGGATTCGTGGCGACGGAGCTTCCGAGCGGAGCGCCGGTCGCTCCGCAGGAGGTCGCCCGGGTGGTGGCGTTTCTGCTGTCCGACTGGTCGAGCGGTATCTCCGGAGCGCACCTCCCCGTCGATCGCGCCCAGAACGCACCCTCGCCGGACGGCTACTGAGCAGACCGTTCCTGTCTCAGGGACCCCGCCCGCCTCAGGGACCGCTCCCATCTCAGCGACCGCTCCCGTCCCAGCGACCGCTCCCGCTAAGTCACCCACCGGACCGACCGCCGCGCTCCCCGTCATGCGACCGACCCCAGCACCGCACGGGACCTGCGCTCGAACTCCTGCACCATCGGCTCATGGCGGCGTGGCTCCAGACGGGTACGGAAGTCGCGCAGGGCCTGGATCGACCGTTCGCTGTGCACGGTACTGAGGGTGTCCAGCGCTTCGGTGGCCGTGCCGACGGCCTCGTCGAGCCGGTCCTGCTGGAGATGCGCGGTCGCGAGCACCGAGCGGCTGATGGCCTGGCGTCTGCGCCGGTCGGCGTTCGCGCTCAGCGACTCGCTCGCCGTGCGTTCGGCCTGGGCCGCGAGCCCCAGGTCACGGAAGCACAGGGCGGCCTCGGCCTGGAGATAGTGGTGGTCGAGGTAGCGCACCCAGACGGATTCCTGGTCGGGGCCCCGGCTCGTGTCCAGTTGCCCTTCCGCCAGGCGCAGCGCCTCCGAGGCCTCGCACGAGTGCCCCTGTGCGGCATGTCCGCGTGCCGCCATGGCGTACAGGCGCATCAGTCCGAGCGGGCTGCCCGCCCCCTTCGCGGTGGCGACTCCGGCCCGGGCCAGCGCCACCCCCTCGTCGGGGCGGCCGAGGTTGGTGGCCAGATGGGAGAGCCCTGCCAGGATCTGGCCGCCCAGCACGCGGTCGCGCCCTTCGGCGCACAGGCGCAGCCCCTGGGTCATGTACCGCTGCGCGAGCCCGTACTCCCCCGCGTCGTACGAGCTCCAGCCGGCCATCGCGGCGAGGCGCGCGGCTGCGGCGTACAACTGCCGTTGCAGTTGTGGCGGGGTGCCGCGGCGCTGGAGCATGGGGACGACCTCGGTGGAGAGGTAGTGCACGATGCTGGTGCGCACCCCGCCACCGCCGTAGTGGTTGTCCATCTGGTCGAACATGGCGATCATCGCGTGGACCTGCTCGACGGGCCCGCCGCTCGTCACCACCGTCGGGCGGAAGGCCTCCTGCTGCTCCAACAGCCACAGCAGCCAATCGCGTTGGGGGTTCGTCAGCGCGGCGGCGACGAAGGGCACCGAGCCGAGGAGGCTGCGGCGGGAGATGTCGGTGGAGCCCAGTTCGGCCAGGGTGTGCAGGGTTTCCGCCACGTCTTCGCCGTAGACCAGGGCCCGGCCCGCGACCGGGCGCTGCTGATCGGAGTGGAAGCCGAGGTCCGCGGGCGACACGGCGCGGCCGAGCCGTCCGGAGAGCACGGCGGCGATCAACTCCGGTGTGGTGCCCCGCGGTTGCTGGCCCTGGAGCCAGCGGGTGACCGACGCCTTGTCGTAGTTGGAGTCCACGCCCTGGCGGCGGCCCAGTTCGTTGACCCTGAGGGCGAGGGAGGCGTAGGAGCAACCGGCTTCCTTGAGGGCGACCGCCAGCGCCGAGTTGGCCCCGCCGGGGCCCTTGCCTGCGCTCCTTGATTGTCCGTCGGTCACGGTGGCCACCCAGGTCTCGCATCACGGTCCGTACGGCTGCGCCCGTACCTGCCGGTCCATCAATTTCGTTACGGCACAGCACAGTTGAACGTATGTCGCCAGGGACTGTGCGACAGGTCACTCGATCACTATGGTCGCCGACAGGCTCAACACGCAACCGGCGTTCTGATAATTTCAGAACGATCCGCATCACCCTGTCTCTGTCGACGACCGCGTGGCACACTGCACGCTGTGATACAGCCGTACCGGGAGGTAGGACGTGAGTGACAACCGCTCGGGCGGCAGCGCACCCACGGTCCTGCGGATGGTTCTCGGCAAGCGGCTGAAGCAGCTGAGGGAACAGGCGGGAGTGTCGTTCGAGGAGGCGGCACGGGCGATCGAGGTCACTCCACTGACGGTCCGCCGGATCGAGAAGGCCGAGGTCGGCCTCCGGATCCCCTATGTGAAGGAGTTGCTGCGCACCTACGGGGTGCCGGCGACGGAGATCGACGACTTCCTCGCGCTGGCCCGGGAGGCCAACCAGCCGGGCTGGTGGTACAAGTACCGCGACGTGCTGCCCGAGTGGTTCAGCGCCTACGTGAGCCTGGAGAGCGAAGCCAGCGTCATCCGTCTCTACGAACCCCACTACGTTCCGGGCCTGTTGCAGACGAACGACTACGCCACCGCGCTCATGCGCGTGGGCTTTCCCAACGAGTCGAAGGAGGACGTCGCCCGCCGTGTCGCCCTGCGGACCAGGCGGCAGGACCTGCTCGCCAAGCCGGACGCGCCCGCCATCTGGGCCATCCTCGACGAGACGGTGCTGCGCCGGCCGGTGGGCGGGGCCGAGGTGATGCGGGCTCAGATCGATCGGCTGCACGAGGTCCTGGACATGCCGAAGGTCCGGATCCAGGTCATGCGCTTCGGGGTGGGGGCACACCCCGGCGCCTTCGGCCCGTTCCACCACTTCCGCTTCGGCTTCTCCGAACTGCCCGACGTCATCTACACGGAAAGCCTCGCCGGCGCGGTCTATGTCGACCGGCCCGGCGACGTCGTCACCTATCTCGAAGTACTGGACCGGATGTCCGTGCAGGCGGAACCGGTCGCTCGGACCAGGGCCATCCTGGCCGAATTGCGTAAGGAGTTGTGATCCATGGGATCCAAGGGCCCCATCTACAGTGGCATGCCGGCCGTCGACCTGGGCACCGAGGGCTGGGAGAAGCCCTGGAGCGGTACGAACGGCGGGAGTTGTGTCGAGGCCAAGCGGCTGCCCGACGGCAGTGTGGCCTTCCGCCAGTCCACGGACCCGGACGGGCCCGCGCTGGT
This sequence comes from Streptomyces sp. GbtcB7, assembly GCF_019091445.1. Lineage (NCBI taxonomy): Bacteria > Bacillati > Actinomycetota > Actinomycetes > Kitasatosporales > Streptomycetaceae > Streptomyces > Streptomyces sp. GbtcB7. The sequence continues at coordinate 6,427 of NZ_JAGXJM010000021.1, read as the reverse complement.
GTACACCCGGGACGAGATGATCTCGTTCCTCGAAGGCGCGAAGTCCGGCCAGGCCGACTTCCTCGTCGCCTGAGGCGCTGAGAGACCGCCTGAGGCCGGGAGAGCCGTCCGCTCCTCGGGCAACCATCAAAGCCGCACCATCACCACACCCGCACCACCACTACGCCCGCACAACCGGACAACCCGCACGCCCACTCCCGCCGTGCGGGTCGTCCGTTCACACTGAGGGAATCGGTCGTCCCGGAGGGAGCGGTATGCGCACCGGTCCTTGTCGCGAGGTGCGGGGATGATCCTCGGCCAGGCCCTCGCCCAGTGCCGGACCCTGGTCGTCGACGGTCCGGACGGAATCGGCAGAAGCGCCCTGATAGCCGAGCTGGCCCGGCACGGATTCCTGGTCCGGCTCTGCCGCGGGCCCCTCCATCACGTGGACCCCACCCAGCCGTACCGCGAACTCCTGGCCACGTCGGGCCGGTTGGCCGTCGACGGCAGCCTCGTCCACGAGCTGGTCTACGGACCGCTGCGCCGCGGACGCTCCCGGGTGACCTGGATCCAGGCCCTCGACTTCGCCGAAGCGGTGGCGGAACGTGACGGGGCCCTCGTCCATGTGACCGGCGAGACGGACGACACGGAGGCGGTCGACGCGTACGAGCGAGCGCTGCACACCCTCGCCCAGCATGTCCCCGTGGTGACCCTGGAGGCCAAGGACCTCGGCCACCCCATCCGCGGCCCTGCCTGCCCGGACCATCAACTCGGGCTGTGTGAGGGTCAGTTGACGGTAGGTTATTGACAGACCGCGTGACGGAGGCAGGAGACATCCATGGCAGACGGCCGGCCCAACCCCGACCAAGAGGCGTTGTCCAAGATCGACACCACGGTGCCGCACTCGGCCCGCATCTGGAACTACTGGATGGGCGGGAAGGACAACTACGAGGTCGACCGGATCGCGGGCGACGCCTACCGCGAGGTCGCGCCGAACATCGAGACGATGGCCCGGGCCTCCCGCGAGTACCTGATCCGTACCGTGACCTTCGTCGCCGGTGAGCTCGGCATCCGCCAGTTCCTGGACATCGGCACCGGCCTGCCCTCGTACGACAACACCCACCAGGTCGCCCAGCGGGTGGCGCCCGAGTCGCGCATCGTCTACGTGGACAACGACCCCCTGGTGCTGCGTCACGCCCAGGCGCTGCTGACCAGCACCTCCGAGGGCGTCACCAACTACATCGACGCGGATCTGCACGAGCCCGAGAAGATCGTCGAGGCGGCGAGCCGGATCCTGGACTTCGACCAGCCCGTCGCCCTGATGCTCATGGGCATCCTCGGTCACATCCAGGACTACGAGGAGGCCAAGTCGATCGTCCGCACCCTCCAGGCCGCCCTGCCCTCCGGCAGCTACTTCGTGCACTACGACAGCACGGACACCGACGCCGCGCTCAAGCAGGCCCAGCAGGGTTACGACGACACAGGCGCCGTCCCCTACGTGCTGCGCAGCCCGGAGCAGATCACCGCGTACTACGAGGGCCTGGAGCTGATCGAACCCGGCATCGTCTCCTGCCCCCTGTGGCGCCCCGGGCCCGGCACCGCACCGGAGCCCACGGACGTGCACGGCGGGGTGGCCCTCAAGCCGTGATCAGGTGCGCGGCGCCGGTTGGATGTTCTGGTTGAGGCGGAACAGGTTGTCCGGGTCGCGGTCGGCCTTGATACGGGCCAGGCGGGCGTAGTTGTCGCGGTAGCTGGCCCGTACGCGCTCCTGGCCCTCGTCCATCATCATGTTCACGTAGGCCCCGCCCGCGGAGTACGGGTGCAGGGCGTCGGAGTAGTCGACGCTCCACCGCTTGACGCGCTCGGCGCCGGCCGGATCGGAGTCCACGCCCGCGTACACGGTCGCCCAGCGCGCGTTCCGGTAGCTCCAGGCGGTGTCCGCCGGTGCGATGTCGTGGACGGCGCCGTCGATCGGGTACAGGTGCATCGTCGATTTCCAGGTCGGCGGTTCGGCACCGTACCCGAGGTGCGACGCGACCGCCTCGTCGGGGATCTCGTCGACGAAGTCCGCGCGCCAGTACCACTGGTCACCGGGCGGGTAGATCCCGTCGAACGCGGACTGGAGCGCGGGGAACGGCATCGGCGCCGCTCCGTGCAACAGCGGCTCGGGCACGACGTCGAGGAGGGGTGCCATCTCCGCGGCCGCCGCCTCGGTGTCGTCCCCGACGCGGCACCAGACGACCCCGCAGACCTTGCGCAGATGGATGTCCTCGGGGAACGGCGGGCCGGGCGGCACGGAGCCGAACAGGAAGAAGCCGTTCAGTTCGCGGGGAGCGTCCGGGAGGAAGTCGCGGTAGGCGGTGAGGACTTCGGCGCCGAGTTCGGCGGGCCAGAAGGTGGGGCCGGCGACCACGGTGCTCACCTCACACAGCCGGAACAGGAACGAGGTGACGACTCCGAAGTTGCCGCCGCCCCCGCGGATCGCCCAGTACAGGTCGGTGTTCTCCGTGTCGCTCGCGCGCACGCGCTCGCCGCTCGCCAGGACGAGGTCGGCCGCCAGGAGATTGTCGACGGTCAGCCCGTACTTGCGGGTGAGATGCCCGATGCCGCCGCCCAGGGTGAGGCCGGCGACTCCCGTCGTGGAGATGATGCCGGCGGGTGTGGCCAGGCCGTACTCGTGGGTGGCACGGTCGACCTCGCCCCACACACAGCCGCCTCCGACCCGTACCGTGCGGGCCCCCGGATCGACCTCGATGTCCTTGAGCGGTGAGAGGTCGAGGACCACGCCGTCGTCGCAGACCCCCAGGCCCGCGCCGTGGTGGCCGCCGCCCCGCACGGCGAGCGGGAGGCCGTGGTCGCGGGCGAAGCCGATGACGTGGGAGACGTCCTCGGCGCTGGTGCACCTCGCCACCAGGGCGGGCCGCCGGTCGATCATCGCGTTGTAGACGGTGCGTGCCTCGTCGTACCCGGAGTCGCCGGGCCCGATCAACTGCCCCTTGAATTCCGTCAGTTCCTGGCGCGCTGCCTCTGCCGTCGTGATGGACATACGCCTCCCCCCGCCTGGGGGCCGGTTTCAGGGCACCCATGTCCGGGGCCTTGGCTCCAGTCTCCCTCCGATGGATCCGACGCGCCTGTTCTGTACAACCGCTGGGGCGGGTGGTCCCCGCCCCTCGGTCGCCGTGATCACGTCACGGCGATCACGGCCTCCGTGTCATGACGGGACACCGCGAGCGCCGGTTCCGGCAACGCCACCTGACGCGGCGTCCGGCGCGCCTCGCGCAGGCTGGGCATGGGCGTGGTCGGGACCAGCGGAGCATGCTCGGCGGCGCGGGCCCGCCAGGAGAACCAGATGATCTTGCCACCGGCGCCGGTGGCGCAGCAACCCCAGCCGTCACTGAGGGCGGCGATCTGCGCCAGACAGCCCTGGGGCTCGTTGTGCGGGCGGAGATCCTGGTCGTTGTCGGAGACCGCGGTGATGAGGTGGGAACCGTTCCACCACATCTCGATGGTGGTGTTCTTGTCCGTCGCGTGCCGGTCGATCGTGTCCAGCAGCGCTTCCGCACAGTGACAGACGGAATCGACGAGCGTATCCAGGTTCCAGTACCGGAGATGGGCCCCCAATATGCGCTTGACCTGGCCAACCCGCTCCGGGCTGACCTCCACGTCGAGGTGGTAGTAGCAGGGCACTGCAGGTTTCATCTTCGTTGGCTCCTCACGGCGAAGCTCTCGCCTCTCCTCGCCCTTCTCGGACCGAGCCCCGATCACGAAGCGTGAGCACTGATCGCTTTTGAGTCAGTCCCAGAGTGCGAGTGCTACTCCGTTCGTGCAACACGAGAGCCCGATCCCATGTGGTTGAACAGCCAACAAGACGCTGAGTGCCCGTGCAGGCACCATGAGTGAGGGCACCGCCCTCCGTAATGGGTCGGTGCCCTTCCGTGCACGGCCGTCCGGCATCAGCCGGCTGTCCCGTGCGCAGTCGCGAGAGTGGAAAGGTGACCGGCCCATGCTGCTTCCTGCCAAAGCCGAGGTCGCCAGGCATCTGGAGCGATACCGGGCCTGGGAACGCCTGTTGCTCGTGGCCCCCGCCGACCACACGGTGCGGGGCAACTTCGAGAACACGGGGTACACCCTGTGCGTGCTGATGGGGAAGCGCTGCGCGCGGGAGGCGGTGGACGCCGCCGAGCACTATCTGCGGGACGAGGCACCGACTGCCGCGCTGTCGTCGATGACGGTGGCACACGGCGCGCGGAGCTCTCAGCGCTCCCAGGGGCCTCAGGGGCGGGGAGCGGGTCGAGCGGTCGGCAGGCGTCCCTGAGGCGGACCGTGGTGTCGGGAATTTTCGGTGCAGCTCTGAACCGAGGGGGCAGGGCGCGAGGACGGCGGAGGCGCAACATGGAGGCACATCCGGCCCATGGCCGTGACCCGATCGGCCGTATCCCGATCGTGGACGTCCAGCCGGTCGTCGAGCACGGCCGGCGCCCCGCGAAGGCGGTCGTCGGGGAGACCTTCGAGGTCACCGCCACCGTCTTCGGCGAGGGCGGGGATGTGCTCGGCGCCGAAGTCGTCCTGTGCGACCAGAGCGGCCGGCCCGGCCCGCGCGCCCCGATGCGTGAACTCGCCCCGGACACCGACCGCTGGGGCGCCGAGGTCACACCGGAATCCGTGGGCCACTGGACCTGTCTGGTGGAGGCCTGGAGCGATCCCGTGGCCGCCTGGCACCACACCGCCGCGATCAAGGTCCCGGCCGGGATCGACGCCGGTCTGGTCCTGGAGGAGGGCGCCGCGCTGTACGAGCGGGCCGCGGACGCGGTACCGGACGCGGCCGGCCAAGCGATCGTACGCGCCGCGGCGCACGCCCTGCGCGACGACTCCTGGCGGCCGACGGCCCGTCTCGCCGCCGCCCTGGCCCCGGAAGCGACCGCCGTTCTCACCGCACACCCCCTGCGTGAACGGGTCTCCCGCTCGCTGCCGATCCCCCTGCTTGTGGAACGGAAGCGGGCGTTGTACGGCTCCTGGTACGAGTTCTTTCCGCGTTCGGAGAGCGGACAGCTGGATCCGTCGGTGCACGGCACGTTCCGCAGCGCCGCCGAACGCCTGCCCGCCATCGCCGGGATGGGCTTCGACGTCGTGTACCTCCCGCCGGTCCACCCCATCGGCACCACCTTCCGCAAGGGCCCCAACAACAGCCTGTCGGCGAGCCGTCGGGATGTCGGCGTGCCCTGGGCGATCGGTTCTCCCGAGGGCGGCCACGACGCGATCCACCCGGATCTCGGCACGATCGACGACTTCGACGCGTTCGTGCGCCGGGCCACGGAACTGCGGCTCGAGGTCGCGCTCGACTTCGCGCTCCAGTGCTCGCCGGATCATCCGTGGGTGCAGAAGCATCCCGAGTGGTTCCACCACCGGGCCGACGGATCGATCGCGTACGCGGAGAATCCGCCGAAGAAGTACCAGGACATCTATCCGATCGCCTTCGACCAGGACATGCCGGGGCTGGTCCAGGAGACGCTGCGCGTGCTGCGCCACTGGATGGACCACGGCGTGCGGATCTTCCGCGTCGACAACCCGCACACCAAGCCGGTCGTCTTCTGGGAGCGGGTCATCGCGGACATCAACCGCACCGACCCGGACGTGATCTTCCTGGCCGAGGCATTCACCCGGCCCGCGATCATGCACGCGCTCGCGGCGGTCGGCTTCCAGCAGTCGTACACCTATTTCACCTGGCGCAACACCAAGCAGGAGCTGACCGACTACCTCACCGAACTGTCGGGCGCAACGGCCGCCTTCATGCGGCCCAACCTCTTCGTGAACACCCCCGACATCCTGCCCGGCCATCTCCAGCGGGGCGGTCGGCCCGCCTTCGAAGTACGCGCCGTGCTCGCCGCCACCCTCTCGCCCTCGTGGGGGGTCTACGCCGGGTACGAGCTGTGCGAGAACGCTCCGGTCGGGCCCGCCAGCGAGGAGTACCGGAACTCCGAGAAGTACGAACTGCGTCCACGTGACTGGGAGTCGGCCGCGCGTGAGGGCCGCACGATCGCACCACTGATCACGGAGCTGAACCGGATCAGACGGCGCCACAAGGCTCTGCACGCGCTACGGAACCTGCGCTTCCACCAGACCGACAACGAGGCCCTGATCGCCTACAGCAAACGATCGGACGACGACACGGTCGTGGTGGTGGCCAACCTCGACCCCCACCACACCCAGGAGGCGACGGTCTCGTTGGACATGCCGCGACTCGGCCTGGACTGGCACGAGTCCGTGCCCGTGCACGACGAGCTCACCGGCGAGACCTACCGCTGGGGCAGGGCCAACTTCGTGCGACTGGGGCCGGGCGGTGCGCATGTGCTCGCCGTCGACACCTCACCGCGGATCGGAGGGTCACCCACCACATGATCGTCAACGAGCCCGTCCCGGACACTTTCGAGGACACCCCGGCCAGGGACCG